>NZ_JAELUI010000111.1 GCF_016429285.1 Ralstonia sp. ASV6 | reverse complement strand
TGAAACCTGCTACCGATTCAACCACCGTGACGAGGACTTGAAACCCTTACTGCGCAAGCTTCTGCAGGCAACCCCTACCCTCGAAATTCAACCCATTTTGGTCCGGTTTGGGTAGGAATTACCCAAATAAAAAGCCCGGCCAAACTGGACCGGGCTTTTTATTGCTGTTCACGCCTTGCTTACCACATCTGGTACCACGGCTTGTCTTTCTTGCGTTGACCGAAGGCGAGGAAATCGCTGTTCGGGTAGTTCTGCTTGATGATGCGTTCGGTGTCGTCGCGCATGTCCTTCATGCCCAGCGCTTCGTACGACTTCATCATGATGTACAGCGCTTCTTCCACAGCCGGGGCGCGGTCGTAGTCCTTGATGGCATCCTGGGCGCGGTTGACGGCAGCCAGGTAAGCGCCACGGCGATAGTAGTAGCGTGCAGCGCCCACTTCATGCTCAGCCATCGCGTTGACGATGTACTGCATGCGTGCGGTCGCATCCGGCGTGTACTTGCTGTTCGGGAAGCGCGTGATCAGCGTCTTGAACGCGTCATAGGCGGCACGCGCTGCCTTCGGGTCGCGCTCGCTCAGGTCTTGATTCGAGAAGCGGCCAAGCCAGCCCAGGTTGTCGTTGAAGTTGATCAGGCCCTTGAGGTAATAGGCGTAATCGACACTGGGGTGATTCGGGTGCAACTGGATGAAGCGATCGACGGCAGCCAGCGCGGCGGCAGTTTCGCCGTCCTTGTAGTTGGCGTAAGCGGTTTCGATCTGCGCTTGCTGAGCAAACGGGCCGAACGGATAGCGGCTTTCGAGCTTTTCGTAGTACTTGACGGCCTTGGCGTAGTCGCCGCCGTCGAGCGAGTCCTTCGCTTCAGAATATAATTTGTTGGCTGACCAGCCGGCCGTTTCGTCTTGCTGTTCTGGCAGGATGCCGCAGGCCGAAATGGTCAGGCATGCAAACCCTACCGCCAACACTGCTCCGATTTGTGCGCGGATTCGTACTCCAAAACGCGCCTGCTTTACGCTCGTGACCGACATGGGCACCTTTTCTCAATGAAAAATCGCATCAAGGATTATAGCCCAAGCCCTGTGTCGAACGACGCAGCGCCTGACGTTTCCATCACTTCGCAAGAAACCGAAGACGTGCTTGACGATGAGGCGCTCGACTTGCCCACCGCCGAAAGTGCAGAGGCAACAGAGCCGATCGTCGTCAAGGTGCCTGAGGTTCTGCACGGGGAGCGTCTGGATAAGGCGCTGGCCAAATTGCTGCCCGATTACTCGCGCAGCCGCCTGCAGCAATGGATCGACGCTGGTGCCGTGCGCATGGATGGCGCAGCGGTGCGCCCGCGCGCAGCGGTATCCGGCGGGGCACGCATCGAGGTTGTGCCGCAGCGAGCGGCCGACGAGAACGCCTTCGTGGCCGAGCCGATCGACCTGGACGTCGTCTACGAAGACGACACGCTGCTCGTCATCAACAAGCCTGCTGGCTTGGTTGTGCACCCGGCGGCAGGCAACTGGAGCGGTACCGTGCTCAACGGCTTGCTGCATCGCTATCCCGATGCTGCCGAGTTGCCGCGTGCGGGCATCGTCCACCGACTCGACAAGGAGACCTCCGGCTTGATGGTCGTCGCACGTACGCTGCCTGCGCAGACCGATCTCGTGCGTCAGTTGCAGGCTCGCACGGTCAAGCGGACTTATCTGGCGCTGGTCTGGGGGGAAACGCCAGAAGAGGCCACCATCGATGCGCCGATCGGACGTGACCCGCGCGACCGCACCCGCATGGCTATCATCGAAACGGCCAGCGGCAAGCAGGCACGTACGCATTTCAAGACGCTCGACGTGGTGGATCTGGGGCGCGCTCAGGTGTCGCTGGTGCGCTGCCAGCTCGAGACCGGCCGTACGCACCAGATTCGCGTGCACTTTGAGTCCGAAGGCCACCCGCTTCTGGGCGACCCGGTGTACACGCGCAACTTCCGTCGCGGCAAGCCGCAGACGATCAAGGCGCAGTTGCCGGTGCCGTTTGCGCGGCAAGCGCTGCACGCGGTGCGCCTGGGGCTTGTGCACCCTGCATCCGGTAAGTCAGTCCATTGGACGGCAGAGGTGCCTGACGATTTCGCAGAACTGTTGGAAGCCCTGGACCTGGATCCCGATGTCGATTTCACCTGATTGGATCATCCCCGACTGGCCGGCGCATCCGCGTGTCAAGGCACTGGCAACCACGCGGCTGGGGGGTGTCAGTACCGGACCTTACGGGCTGGCTGGCGGCCTGCCGGGTGGTCTGAATCTCGGTCAACACGTGGGCGATGCGCCGGATGCCGTCGAGCAGAATCGCCGCATCCTGCGCGCCGCCGTGGCTGCAGAGCCGGTGTGGATGGAGCAGGTACACGGCACCGGCGTAGCGGACCTGGATCAACTTACCGACGTGTCGGCGCCAGTGGTGGCTGATGCGGCGGTGGCGTCCTGGCGGGATCGCGTTTGTGTGGTCATGACGGCCGATTGCCTGCCTGTGCTGCTGAGCGACGCGCGTGGTGTGACGGTTGGAGTCGCGCATGCCGGCTGGCGCGGGCTGTGCAGTGGCGTGATCGAACGCACGGTCGACGCGATGATGCAACGGCTGCGTGCCTGTGGCCAGGAAGCCGATCCGACATGGCTGGCATGGCTGGGCCCAGCGATTGGCCCATCATGCTTCGAGGTTGGCGCGGAAGTGCGGCAAGCCTTCATCGACGCGGCTCAGCCGGATGAGCTGCCGGCGACCGAAGCGGCATTCGTGAGGGGCGTGCCGGAAGGAAAGTTCTTCGCCGATCTCTACGCGCTGGCCCGGCTGCGGCTAGCTCGCGTTGGCTGCACGAACGTGTACGGCGGAGGCTTGTGCACGATGACGGACGCCGATCGCTTCTACTCGTATCGCCGCGAGCGCACGACTGGCCGCATGGCCACCCTGATCTGGCGCGCGGAATAGCGCCGGTTGATGTCAGTTGGCGCCGTCGCCGGACGCGGCGGCGTCATTCTCTGCTTCCCGTGCCCGTCTGCGCCGTTTGCGTGCCGGCGAGCCAACAATCCACAAGAAGAGCGACAGCGGCGCCACGCCGTACAGGATGAATGTGCCGATACCGGCAATCCACGATTGCTCAGTCAAGGACATCATCAAAACAACGTAAAGCCAGGCAATGGCGACGATATACATGGCGGAAGAGCGCCCGGCGTTTGCGTAATGGTGCAGTCTCGCACGAAATTGCACAGGCTGGACCATAGCCCGCCATCGTGCTTAGCCATTCAAGGGCGCCACGCCTAGGTGGATTCGGCAAAACCCTTACTGGATCACGGTTTACAGGCAATCATCGGTCAACTCCGATTGACAGCCTTGAAACGGCAAGGCAACAATGGCCCGGAATACTGCGATTTGCGCCGCACAACCACCCGGAACGGCGCGTATTGCATGCATGAGGGCACTATGGCAACGCGTCAATCCGCATCTTCCAAAGCATCTAGCGCCCACACCCAAGCCCCCTGGCAGGGCTTGCCGGATCCGGCACAATGGGCTGAACAGTTCAAGCAATGGCAAGCCTACGCGGGCGCATTCGCTCAGCCTGGCGCTGCCGCTCCTGGCCTCGGCCAGTTCAATGGCGCTCAGATGATGGGCGAGGGCGCCGTGCCCTTCGCTCTGATCCCGCCTGAGCGCCTGGCTGAAATCCAGCAAAAATACCTTGAAGAGTGGCTCCAGATCTGGCGCCATATGAGCACCGGCGATAGCGCCGAGGCCGTCGCGCCGTCTGATCGCCGCTTTGCCAACGAGGCCTGGCGCAAGAGCCCGCTCTACGGTTACGCCGCTGCCTTTTACGTGCTGAACGCTCGTACGCTGATGGAAATGGCTGATGCCGTGCAGGCCGATGCCAAGACCCGCGAGCGCGTGCGTTTTGCCGTGTCGCAATGGACGGCGGCCATGTCGCCGTCCAACTTTCTGGCGACGAACCCCGAGGCGCAGAAGCAACTGCTCGAATCGCGCGGCGAATCCCTGCGCACCGGCATTCTGAACATGCTGCAGGACATGGAGCGCGGCAAGATCTCGCAGACGGACGAGGCAGCGTTCGAGATCGGCCGCAACGTAGCCAACAGCGAAGGCGCGGTCGTTTTCGAGAACGACTACTTCCAGCTGATCCAGTACAAGCCGCTAACGGCCAAGGTGTATGCCAAGCCGCTGCTGCTGGTGCCGCCGTGCATCAACAAGTACTACATCCTCGATCTGCAGCCGGCCAATTCGCTGGTGCGCTATGCGGTGGAGCAGGGCAACACGGTGTTCCTGGTGTCGTGGCGCAACCCCGATGTCAGCATGGCCTCGCGCACCTGGGAGGACTACATCGAAGGCGGCGCGATTGAAGCCATTCGCGTGGCGCGCGAGATCTCGGCGCAAGACCAGATCAACGTACTGGGCTTCTGCGTGGGCGGCACGATTCTCTCCACGGCACTGGCCGTTCTGGCTGCACGCGGGGAGCGCCCGGCCGCGAGTCTGACGCTACTGACGACGCTGCTGGACTTTACCGACACCGGCATCCTTGACGTCTTCGTCGATCAAGCCCAGGTGGAAATGCGCGAGCAGACCATCGGCACAAATGCACCCACCGGCCCTGGCTTGTTGCGCGGCGTGGAACTGGCGAACACGTTCTCCTTCCTGCGACCGAACGATCTGGTCTGGAACTACGTGGTGGAGAACTATCTGAAGGGTAAGACGCCTGCGCCGTTCGACCTGCTGTACTGGAACGGCGATTCGACCAACCTGCCGGGCCCGTGGTACTGCTGGTATCTGCGCCATACATACCTGCAGAACGATCTGAAGGAACCAGGCAAGCTGACCGTGGGCGGCACGCCTGTCGATCTTGGCAAGATCGACGTGCCGGTCTATATCTACGGCTCGCGCGAGGACCATATTGTCCCGTGGCAATCGGCGTATGCATCGGTGCCGCTGCTCAATGGCAAGCGGCGCTTCGTGCTGGGTGCCTCGGGTCATATCGCTGGCGTCATCAACCCGCCCGCGGCCAACAAGCGCTCCCACTGGATCAATACCAAACTGCCCGAGACTGCCGATGCGTGGTTCGAGGGCGCCAAAGAGTACCCGGGCAGTTGGTGGCCCGACTGGTCGGTTTGGCTGGCGTCACATGCTGGCGCACAAAAAGCCGCCCCCAAACGCTATGGCAATGCGGACTACCCGGAGATCGAGCCCGCTCCTGGCCGTTACGTCAAACAGAAAGCGTAAGATTGCGCGCATGATCCCCCGTTGCCGTCGCGGCTGCGGCCGCCGACGGTGTCTCTGACTCTCTTTCGACTGTGGAAGGTAAGCAAATGACCGATGTTGTGATCGTATCGGCGGTTCGTACCGCCGTAGGCAAGTTTGGTGGTTCGCTGGCGAAGATTGCAGCACCTGATCTGGGTGCAGCCGTGATTCGCGAGGCGCTCTCGCGTGCGAAGGTTTCGCCGGATCAGGTGAGCGAAGTCATCATGGGGCAGGTGCTGACCGCCGGTTCGGGCCAGAACCCAGCGCGCCAGGCTGTCATCAAGGCTGGGCTGCCCAACATGGTCCCGGGCATGACCATCAACAAGGTGTGCGGCTCGGGTCTGAAGGCCGTGATGCTGGCGGCCAACGCCATCATTGCGGGCGACGCGGATATCGTCGTGGCCGGTGGCCAGGAGAACATGTCTGCCGCGCCGCACGTACTGCCGGGTTCGCGTGACGGTTTCCGTATGGGCGACGCCAAGCTCATCGACTCGATGATTGTGGACGGGCTGTGGGATGTCTACAACCAGTACCACATGGGCATCACTGCCGAGAACGTCGCCAAGGAATACGGCATCACGCGCGAGGCACAGGACGAGTTTGCCGTGGCCTCGCAGAACAAGGCAGAAGCCGCACAGAAGTCGGGCCGCTTCAACGACGAAATCGTCCCGATCCTGATTCCGCAGCGCAAGGGCGATCCGATTGCCTTTACGCAGGACGAGTTCGTCCGCCACGGTGCGACGCTGGATTCGATGGCTGGCCTGAAGCCTGCCTTCGACAAGGCTGGCACCGTCACAGCGGCCAATGCTTCGGGCCTGAACGATGGTGCTGCTGCTGTGGTCGTGATGTCTGCGGCCAAGGCCAAGGAACTGGGCCTGACGCCGCTGGCCACCATTCGTGCCTACGCCAGCGCTGGCCTGGACCCGAAGGTGATGGGCATGGGTCCGGTGCCGGCATCCAAGCGTTGCCTGTCGCGCGCTGGCTGGTCGGTGAACGATCTGGACCTGATGGAGATCAACGAGGCGTTTGCCGCGCAGGCACTGGCGGTGCATCAGCAGATGGGCTGGGATACGTCCAAGGTGAACGTCAATGGCGGCGCGATTGCCATTGGTCACCCGATCGGCGCATCGGGCTGCCGCATTCTGGTCACGCTGCTGCACGAAATGCAGAAGCGCGATGCGAAGAAGGGCCTGGCCTCGCTGTGTATCGGCGGCGGCATGGGCGTGGCGCTGGCTGTCGAGCGTCCGTAAATCTTTGTAGTGTTATCGGCGTGCGCTGAACGAAAGCAGGGCACGCCGATCCGAAGCATCTCCGCTTGAGAAAACTCAGGCGGCTTAATAACAAGGACTAGGAGTGGACATGACCAAACGCATCGCATACGTCACCGGTGGCATGGGCGGTATCGGAACGGCGATTTGCCAGCGCTTGGCGCGCGACGGCTTCATCGTTGTCGCAGGCTGCGGCCCGAATTCGCCGCGCAAGGCAAAGTGGCTCGAGCAGCAGAAGGCGCTGGGCTTTGATTTCGTCCCGTCCGAAGGCAACGTCGGTGATTGGGAGTCGACCAAGGCCGCGTTCGACAAGGTCAAGGCTGAAGTGGGTGAGGTGGATGTCCTCATCAACAACGCCGGCATTACGCGTGACGTGGTGTTCCGCAAGATGACCCGAGCGGATTGGGATGCTGTGATCGACACCAACCTCACGTCGCTGTTCAACGTGACTAAGCAGGTGATCGACGGCATGGTCGACCGTGGCTGGGGCCGCATCGTCAACATCTCGTCGGTGAACGGTCAGAAGGGGCAGTTTGGCCAGACCAACTACTCGACGGCCAAGGCTGGCTTGCACGGCTTCACGATGGCGCTGGCACAGGAAGTGGCGACCAAGGGCGTGACGGTGAACACCGTGTCGCCGGGCTATATCGCAACCGACATGGTGAAAGCGATTCGTCAGGATGTGCTCGACAAGATCGTCGGCACGATCCCGGTCAAGCGCCTGGGTGAGCCGACGGAAATCGCTTCGATCTGCGCATGGCTGGCGTCCGAAGAGTCGGGCTTCTCAACTGGCGCTGACTTCTCCCTCAACGGCGGCCTGCACATGGGCTGACCTTCAAGCGCCCATGCTGCGGTATTGCTGCAGCATGGGCGCAGCAATTTTCCCCCAGAAACCCGCTTTTGCCTGTTTGGTGCTGCGATGCTCAAGTGCGTTGCAGCAGTGCTCTTGCGCTTATCTTCGTCGCGCATTCGTGTGCATGAGCCGTATCAAAATGCTGCGGGTTTCTACCGGGGGAGGTCGCCTTTTCTTTGCATGGCGATCCGCATAGAATCCAATCACGGAGGCGCTCCGCAGGGAGACAAGGGGCGTCCGATCATAACCGGATGCATCTGCGTGGCTACATTCCTACGCAGATCGGAATAGCCGGGCAATCGCGTATTTTGCTGCACCGCTTGGTGTAGTCATTTCGCACTGCATCGGCTGCACCGCAGCAGCATCGCCAACACGGAAAGGCATGATGGCCACCAGCAAGAAGGGTACCGAACGGCTGATCAAGAAATATCCCAACCGCCGGCTCTACGACACCCAGACCAGCACCTACATCACGCTCGCAGACGTCAAGCAGCTCGTGATGGAGACCGAGGAGTTTCGCGTCGTCGACGCGAAGTCCGGCGAAGATCTGACCCGCAGCATCCTGCTGCAGATCATTCTGGAAGAGGAGACCGGCGGCGTGCCGATGTTCTCCGGCTCGATGCTGGCGCAGATCATCCGCTTCTACGGCAATGCCATGCAGGGGATGATGGGCACGTATCTGGAAAAGAACATCCAGGCATTCGTCGACATCCAGAGCAAGCTGGCCGAGAACTCGAAGGATCTCTACAGCGGCAACAGCTTCAACCCTGACATGTGGTCGCAGTTCATGAACATGCAGGGGCCGATGATGCAAGGCATGATGAGCAACTACATTGAGCAGAGCAAAAACCTGTTCGTGCAGATGCAGGAGCAGATGCAGAGCCAAGCCAAGAACATGTTCGGGACGTTCCCGTTCAACCAGCCGCCCGAAAAGAAGTAGGTCGGGCTGATTTGGCAGGCAAGGGCGAATCGCGCGGCGGTTCGCCTTTTTTGTTTGGACGATGGGAATAAGGCGACAGGGTAAAATGCGCGGCCTCACGGGCTGATGCGTGCGCCTTACGCGTCACCTCAAGATATCGATTTCCCGCTTCGATCATTTCCATGTCCAACCTCAGCTTCCGGCATATTGACCGGCTGGCCGCTTTCGCATGAGCCGTCTTTTGCTCGCCCCGATGGAGGGCGTCGCGGATTTCGTCATGCGCGACACGCTGACCAGCGCCGGTGGCTTCGATGGGTGTGTCTCCGAGTTTGTCCGGGTGACGGGCTCCTTGCTGCCCCTGCGCACCTACGAGCGCGAGACGCCCGAAATCGCCAACGGTGGCTACACCGCCAGCGGCACACCCATGGTTGTTCAGTTTCTCGGTAGCGACCCGGAATGGCTTGCTCGGAACGCCGCGTACGCTGCGACCTTGTCACCGCACGGAATCGACCTGAACTTCGGCTGCCCGGCCAAAGTGGTGAATCGACACGGCGGCGGCGCCATGCTGCTCGATACGCCAGAAGTGCTGCACACGATCGTGGCGGCGGTGCGGGCCGCCGTTCCGCAACACATTGCGGTGACGGCCAAGATGCGCTTGGGGGTCTCCGATACGTCGCGCGCGATTGAGTGCGCGACCGCCCTGGCCGAAGGCGGTGCGGTGTCGCTGGTTGTGCATGCCCGCACACGCGATCATGGCTATCGCCCGCCAGCCCATTGGGACTGGATTGCGCGTATCGCGGATGCTGTACATGTGCCCGTCATCGCGAATGGCGAAGTCTGGACCGTGGGTGATTGGGAGCGCTGCCGCGCCGTCAGCGGTTGCGATGACGTGATGATCGGCCGCGGCGCCGTGTCCGATCCGTTCCTGGCCCAACGCATTCGCGGGCGGATGGAGCCGGAGCCCTCCGCCGCGGAATGGCCGATAGTGCTGGGTTTTCTTGCCGACTATCTGAAGAAGCTGCACGCGCGTATCTTGTCGAAGCACGAGCATGGCCGGGTCAAGTTGTGGCTCGGTTACCTGAAACGGACGTGGCCGCAGGCGGCTGCGTTGCACGATGCGATCCGGCGCCTGCAGGACCCAATGGAAATCCAGCGCGTGATTGAGCATGCGCTGCATCAGGGTGGCCGGCAGACGGCTCTGGCAGGGTAAAATGCGCATCCGCGCGGCGCGCATGGACGTACCGAAACCATGTCAAGCGCGCGGCACAAACACTCCCCACATCAGGTTGTCCCCATGTCCGACGTTAGTACCCAGAGCCCGAAAGTTGGCTTCGTTTCGCTTGGTTGTCCAAAGGCTTTGGTCGACTCCGAGCAGATCATCACCCAGCTCCGCGCGGAGGGGTATGAGATCTCCGGTACGTATGGCGGGGCGGACCTGGTGGTCGTCAACACCTGCGGCTTCATCGACGAGGCGGTGCAGGAAAGCCTGGATGCCATTGGCGAAGCGCTGGCCGAGAACGGCAAGGTGATCGTCACGGGCTGCCTGGGCGCCAAGAAAGATGCTGCCGGCCAGGACATCATCACCAGCGTGCACCCGAAGGTGCTGGCCGTGACAGGCCCCCACGCGCTGGGCGAAGTGATGGAAGCGGTGCACACGCACCTGCCCAAGCCGCATGACCCATTCATCGACCTGGTGCCGCCGCAGGGCATCAAGCTTACGCCCAAGCACTACGCGTATCTGAAGATTTCCGAGGGCTGCAACCACCGCTGCAGCTTCTGCATCATCCCGTCGATGCGTGGCGACCTCGTCTCGCGCCCGGTGGCGGAAGTGATGCTGGAGGCAGAAAACCTGCTGAAGGCCGGCGTGAAAGAGCTGCTGGTGATTTCGCAGGACACCAGCGCTTACGGTGTCGACGTCAAATTCCGCACCGGTTTCTGGAACGGTCGTCCGCTCAAGACGCGCATGACCGAGCTGGTCGCCGCGCTGGGTGAACTGGCTTCGCAATACGGTGCCTGGGTGCGCTTGCACTACGTCTACCCGTATCCGAGCGTGGACGAAGTGATGCCGCTGATGGCCGAGGGCAAGGTGCTGCCGTACCTCGACGTGCCGCTGCAGCACGCCCACCCGGATGTGCTCAAGCGCATGAAGCGTCCGGCCAATGCAGAGAAAACGCTCGACCGCATCCGCGCCTGGCGCGAGGTGTGCCCGGAGCTGACCATCCGCAGCACGTTCATCGCCGGTTTCCCGGGTGAGACGGAAGAAGAGTTCCAAACGCTGCTCGACTTCATCGCCGAGGCCGAACTGGACCGTGTGGGCTGCTTCGCCTACTCGCCGGTGGAAGGCGCGACCGCCAACGACCTGCCGGGCGCGCTGCCCGATGAGGTGCGTGAAGAGCGCCGCGCGCGATTCATGGAAGTGGCGGAGCGTGTGTCGGCTCGTCGCCTGCAGCGCAAGGTCGGCAAGTCGCTGCGCGTGCTGGTGGATGAGGTGAATCAGGACGGTGGTATCGGCCGCTCGTCGGCGGATGCGCCGGAAATTGACGGTCTGGTCTACATCGCGCCGCCGTCCAAGCCCTACAAGCGCTACAAGGCGGGCGATTTCGTATCGGTCAAAATCACCGGTGCGGATGGCCACGACCTGTGGGGCGAAGTCTGAGTTTCAGGCTGCGCCCATTAGGTAATCGCACCTAAAATTTGCGAACGATCGTTCGTTTATACTGGCCGCCATCCAATTCTTAATTGCATGGAGACAGCAATGGCACGTGAAGTGGTGGTGGTCAGCGGCGTTCGTACCGCAATCGGGACGTTTGGCGGCAGCCTGAAGGACGTGGCGCCGTGTGAACTGGGTGCATTGGTCGTGCGCGAGGCACTCGCCCGTGCCGGCGTGAAGGGCGAGGAGGTCGGTCATGTGGTGTTCGGCCACGTCATCAACACCGAGCCCCGCGACATGTACCTCTCGCGCGTGGCAGCTGTGAACGGTGGCGTATCGGCTGAAACGCCTGCGTTCAACGTCAACCGTCTGTGCGGCTCCGGCCTGCAGGCCGTGGTGAACGCTGCGCAGACCGTCCTGCTGGGTGACGCCGATATTGCCATCGCCGGTGGTGCCGAAAGCATGAGCCGCGCGCCGTACCTCGCGCCGGCTGCCCGCTGGGGCTCGCGCATGGGCGACGCCAAGATGGTCGACATGATGCTGGGCGCGCTGCACGACCCGTTCCACTCCATCCACATGGGCGTGACGGCGGAGAACGTTGCCAAGGAGTTCGGCATCAGCCGTGAGCAGCAGGACCAGACCGCGCTGGAATCGCACCAGCGGGCCTCGCGCGCCATCCAGGCCGGCTACTTCAAAGACCAGATCGTTCCGGTGACGATCAAGTCGCGCAAGGGCGACATCCAGTTTGATACGGATGAGCACGTCCGCCACGATGCGACCATCGACGACATGACCAAGCTCAAGCCGGTCTTCGTCAAGGAAAACGGCACAGTCACGGCTGGCAATGCTTCGGGCCTGAACGATGCTGGCGCCGCACTGGTGCTGATGGAGCGGTCGGTCGCGGAGAAGCGCGGCCTGAAGCCGCTGGCGCGCCTGGTGTCATACGGCCACGCTGGCGTGGATCCGAAGATCATGGGGATCGGTCCGGTGCCGGCTACGCGCAAGGCATTGGAGCGCGCTGGCCTGTCGGTCAAGGATCTGGACGTGATCGAAGCCAACGAAGCGTTTGCCGCGCAGGCTTGTGCCGTGACGAAGGAACTCGGCCTGGACCCGGCCAAGGTCAACCCGAACGGCTCGGGCATCTCGCTCGGCCACCCGATCGGCGCAACGGGCGCTCTGATTACGGTGAAGGCGCTGCACGAGCTGCAGCGCATTGGTGGTCGCTACGCGCTGGTGACCATGTGTATTGGTGGAGGACAAGGCATTGCGGCGGTGTTCGAACGCATCTGAACGCTTTCTTCTGATTGAGCGCCCGACTGGGCCGGCCGGCGCGTTGTTCGCGCTGGTGCTGGCCTTGGGCGCTGCGGGGGTGACAACGGCGTCTGCCCAGACGCCGGCTGCCAACAACGGCTATGACGTGTCGACCGGTGGCGCCAACGTGCAGCCGGGCGACCTTGGCCTGAATCGCGCCATTGCGGATGGCGACAAGCGGCGCGCTGCCAAGGCGGGTAATGGGTTCTCCACCCAGACCGGCCAACCCCACGTGCTGCAGCCCCAGCCCGATTACGCAAAGTATCCCGTCTACACCGGCGTCATCGGTGATGTGCCGATCCACATGCGCCTCGGCCGCAAGCCCGGTGAGATCGACAGCGTCCACGGCGAGTACACGGCGGGCAAAGGCCCGGGCGTGCGCCTTGTCACCGGCGAATATGAAAATGGCGGCTTCCTGATGGAAGAGTCCGACGACGGCACGAACGTCACCGGCACATGGGAAGGCGCTATCGACACGCACGGCATCGTGCACGGCACCTGGACGGATGTTGCGCACGGCGGCAATACGCTGCCATTCGTGCTGCGGCCGGTCGCTGTGGTGGTGATTCCCCCATACGATGCCGGTGCCAACAGCAATGCTGTGACGCCAGCCACGCCGCTGGTGCCCGCTGCACCTGGGCAGATCGCCCCGGCGCCGGCGCTACCGCCCGTCAATCCCGCGCGATCGGGCGCGCACTGGTAAGCTGCCGGGTCAGGTGCCCGCAGCTCCTTGCGCTGCACGTACGCTACTCGCCAGGAATCTTTCGTGACCGACGATACCAAGCTCCCGCCCAAGTTTCCCGCAACCCTGGCTGTGCATCCGGACCTGAATGTCCCGCCGGGTTTCGCCGCGTTTTCGCACGCCACGCATCGCGCCTCGACCGTGGTGTTCAAGAACCTCGCCGACATGCGCGCGTTCGGCAGCGGCAGTGTGGTGCACTGGCGTTACGGCCTGCATGCCACGCCGACCTCCGACGCACTGTGCCAAGCGCTCGCACAGATCGAGGGCGGTTCGCATGCGCTGCTGCTGCCCTCGGGTCTGGCTGCGATTTCGCTGGTGTACTTCGCGCTCATCAAGTCCGGCGACGACGTACTGATCCCAGACAACGCCTACGGCCCGAACCGTGACCATGGTGAATGGATGGCGCGCCAGTTTGGCATCACCGTGCGCTATTACGACCCCATGATCGGCGCCGGCATTACCGATCTGATCCGCCACAACACCAAGCTGGTGTGGCTGGAAGCACCGGGTTCGGTGACGATGGAGGTGCCTGATTGCACGGCCATCGCCGAGGCGGCCCGCGCAGCTGGTGCCATCACGGCCATCGATAACACCTGGAGCGGCGGTGTGTACTACCAGCCGTTCGCGCACGGCATCGACATCTCCGTGCAGGCGCTGACCAAGTACCAGTCGGGTGGCAGCGACGTGCTGATGGGTGCCACCATCACCAACGACGAGGCGTTACACCACAAGCTGCTGGCGACGCGCATGCGCATGGGCTGGGGGGTCTCGGCGGACGATTGCTATTTTGTACTGCGCGGCTTGCCGAGCCTGCCGACGCGCCTGGCGGCACACGATGCCCATGCGCGTGAAGTGGCTGAATGGCTGGCTGACCGGCCTGAAGTCGTACGCGTACTGCACCCGGCGCTACCCAGCTGCCCGGGCCATGAATTCTGGAAGCGCGACTTTACCGGCGCGAGCGGCTTGTTTTCGATCGTGCTGCACGAGCGCTATTCGCAGGCGCAGATCGACGCCTTCATCGAAAGCTTGCGCTACTTTGCGATCGGTTTTTCGTGGGGTGGGGCAAACAGCCTGGCATTGCCCTACAACATCCCGTCGATGCGTACGGCGACGGCTTGGCCGCCGGCCGATTGGGAGAACGCGGGTGGTTTCGTGCGCCTGTATATCGGCCTGGAAGACCCGCGTGATTTGATCGCCGATCTGAAGCAGGCGATGGAGACGCACCTGCGGGCTTGATCTGGTCGGTCTGCCAGGGCACTGGAGCGGGGCGCACAGGTTGCGCCCCGTTTTGATTTCTCCAACCGGTGCCGGTGGTTGGAGCTTTACTGCTGCGGGAAGAGATTCAGCAACCCGTCCAGGCCGACAACGTTGAACGCCACATCGGCCTGTGCCTGCACGATGGGCTTGGCGCGGAACGCCACCGACAAGCCCGCCACGCCCATCATCTTCAAATCGTTCGAGCCGTCGCCCATGGCGATGGCGTTATGCGGCGTTACGCCCATGTCCTTGCAGAACGCCTTGAGCGTCTGCGCCTTCACGTCGGCATTGACGATCTCGCCGAGCACGCGGCCAGTCAGCTTTCCATCCACGATCTCCAGGGTATTGGCGCGCGTACGGTCGAGCCCCAGACGCTCTTGCAGGCGCGAGGTGAAAAACTCGAAGCCACCCGACACCAGCAGTGTGCGGATGCCCATTGCCTGTACGGCCTTGAGCATCTTTTCTGCGCCCAGTGAGAGCTGCAAGCGTTCGTTGTAGACGCGCTCCAGCACGCTCGCATCCAGTCCCTTGAGCAGCTCCACACGGCGCGTCAGGCTTTCGTTGAAATCCTTGATCTCACCGCGCATCGAGGCCTCGGTGATGGCGGCCACCTGCGGCTTGAGCCCGCAGAAGTCCGCAATCTCGTCGATGCATTCGATGGTGATCAGCGTGGAATCCATATCCATCGCCAGCACGCGGAAGTCCCCAAAGGTCCATTCGTCTGGAATCCACGCGTAGTCCAGCTTCAGGTTGGCGCAGATGGCGTCGAGCTGGACGCGCAGCTCGCTGGGCAGCTCATGCACCCATTCGATGGCAGCGACGTTGGGCGCGCGCATTTCAAATGCAGCGGTGCCGAACAGGCTGCGGACGGACTCGATATCGCCGGTGGACAGCGGCGACAGGCTTTGCAGGACGACAGGCATGGGAGGACGGGGAAAGGATGCGCCGGGGAAGCGCGCTATTGTAGCGAAGCCCCCGGTAGGAATGCGCCCCACAAAAAGGTGAGGCGCGCGCAGCACAAAACTCAGGCGGAGGCCGTCTCCGCCGTCAAGCTGTGGGCGACCTTGGCGAGGAAGCGGTCGCAGGCGTCGAGTTGTGCCAGCTCCACGTATTCGTTGGCCTTGTGCGCTTGCTCGATGTTGCCGGGGCCGCACAGCACGGCCGGAATGCCGGCGCGCTGGAACAAGCCGGCCTCGGTGCCGTAGGCAACCTTGCGCTTGTCGTTGTCTTCGGTCAGCACGCGCACGAGTTGCGTGATGGCGGCCTGCTCAGAGGCGTCCAACGATGGCGCAGCGGCAATCTCAGCCAGTTCGATGCGCGCGTCCGGGTGTTCCCGCTGCATGGCGGGCTCGATGGTTTCGCGAACATAGCGTTCCACGCGCGTCCGGATGGCCGGCGCATCCACACCCGGCAGATTGCGGAACTCGAACACGAATTCGCACAGCGCCGGAATCGTGTTGAGCGCGATCCCGCCGTTGATCAGTCCCGTGGACGACGTGGTGAACGGCACATCAAACGCTTCGTCAAATGGGCCCTGGGCGCGGAATTCATCGGCCAGATCGCGCACAAAGCAGATGATGCGCGCGGCGTACTCAATGGCGTTGACGCCCTGCGGCGTGAGCGACGAATGCGCGGCGCGGCCATGCACGCGGCAGCGGTAAGCATTGATGCCCTTGTGCGCGACGATGGGGCGCATGGAGGTGGGCTCGCCGACGATGCAGCCGGCAGGTTTGATTCCACGTGCGATCAGGTCTTCGATCATGCGCGGGGCGCCTACGCAGCCGACTTCTTCGTCGTACGACAGCGCAAGATGTACTGGTTCACGCAACTTGGCTTGCAGCAGCGAAGGCACCAGCGCCAGCGACGACGCGATGAAGCCCTTCATGTCACACGTACCGCGCCCGTAGAGCTTGCCGTCGCGGATTTCGGGTGTGAAAGGGTCGCTGTCCCACTTCTGGCCGTCCACCGGCACCACATCGGTGTGGCCCGACAGCACGATGCCGCCTTGCACGCTGCCGTTGGCGGCGGGAATGGTGGCGAACAGGTTGGCCTTGTTGCGCTCATCGTTGTGCGAGAGATGCGATTCAAGACCGGCGCCGCGCAGATAGTCGCGCACGGTTTCAATCAGCGCGAGGTTGGAGCCGCGGCTGGTGGTGTCGAAACTGACCAGTTTGCGGGTCCAATCGAGCGTAGAGAGAGCGGTGCTCATGGTGTGTCCTTCTATGTTTTTTCTTTGATCGGGTGATGCTAGCGCATCAGCTCAATTGCCGCATGGCGTGGCGAATCGTCTGCGCCAACGCGGCCGTCTCGGCGGGGATGTTCTCGATGCGCAGCCGGTCTTGCCCGGCCAGCTTGATCTGCCGATTCTTCTGCACGAGGTCGATGATCTTGATGGCGTCCACCGGCGGGTTGGGTACGAAATGCAGCGTGACCGCCTCCGCGCCCTTATCGATCTTGCGGATGCCCAGCGGTACGGCTGCGATGCGCAGGCGGTGCGTCTCGATGAGTGACTGCGCCTGCGGCGGCAGCTTGCCGAAGCGGTCGATCAGCTCTTCCTGGATGTTGTCGATGGTCTCGCTGCTCTCGCAGTTGGCCAGGCGCTTGTAGAGCGACAGGCGCTCCTGCACATCGCCACAATAGTCCTGCGGCAGCAGGGCGGGCGTGCCGAGGTTGATCTCGGTGGTGGCCGCCAGCGGCGCCATCAGGTCGGGTTCCTTGCCGGCCTTGAGCGACTTCACCGCCTGGTTGAGCATGTCGGTGTAGAGCTGGAAGCCGATCTCGGAAATCTCGCCCGATTGTTTGTCGCCCAGTACCTCGCCGGCGCCGCGAATTTCCAGATCATGCATTGCCAGATAGAAACCCGAACCCAGCTCTTCCATCTGCTGAATGGCTTCCAGTCGGCGCTGCGCCTGTTTGGTCAGGCCGTCCAGATCGTGTGCCAGCAGATACGCATACGCCTGGTGGTGCGAGCGCCCGACGCGGCCACGCAACTGGTGAAGCTGCGCCAGACCGAATTTGTCGGCGCGGTGGATCAGGATCGTGTTGGCGGTCGGTACGTCGATGCCGGTTTCGATAATCGTCGTGCACAGCAGGATGTTGGCGCGCTGGGCCACGAAATCGCGCATCACGCGTTCCAGCTCGCGCTCGTGCATCTGGCCGTGGGCGACCACCACGCGGGCCTCGGGAATGAGTTCCTCCAGCTTGGCGCGCTTGTTCTCGATGGTCTCGACCTCGTTGTGCAGGAAGTAGACCTGGCCGCCACGCTTCAACTCACGCAGGATGGCCTCGCGCAGCACGCCGTCTTCTTCGCGGCGCAGGAAGGTCTTGATGGCCAAGCGCTTTTGCGGCGCGGTGGCGATGACCGAGAAATCGCGCAGGCCTTCCAGTGCCATGCCCAGCGTACGCGGGATCGGCGTGGCGGTGAGCGTGAGCACGTCCACCTCAGCGCGCAACGTCTTGAGCGCCTCTTTCTGGCGCACGCCAAAGCGGTGTTCCTCGTCGATGATGACGAGCCCCAGCCGGTTGAACTTCACGTCCGGCGAGAGCAGCTTGTGCGTGCCGATCACGATGTCGATGGTGCCGGCGTTGATGGCTTCGATAGCGCCGTCGATTTCCTTCTTGTTCTTGAAGCGCGAGATCTCGGCGATGCGCACCGGCCAATCGGCAAAGCGGTCGACCAGCGTCTGGTAGTGCTGCTCGGCCAGCAGCGTGGTCGGCGCGAGGATGGCGACCTGCTTGCCGCCCATCACCGCCACAAACGCGGCGCGCAGGGCGACTTCCGTCTTGCCGAAGCCGACGTCGCCGCACACGAGGCGGTCCATCGGCTTGCCGGAGGTCATGTCAGCGATGACGGCGGCAATGGCGGCGGCCTGGTCCGGCGTTTCTTCAAAACCGAAGCTCTCCGCAAACTTGACGTAGTCCTCCGGCGTGAGCGGGAAGGCGAAGCCCTGGCGC
>NZ_JAELUI010000697.1 GCF_016429285.1 Ralstonia sp. ASV6 | reverse complement strand
CCCCCCCCCCCCCCCCCCCCCCCCCCCCCCCCCCCCCCCCCCCCCCCCCCCCCTTTTTCAAGCAGAAGACGGCATACGCGATCAGGCGCCATGTCTCGTGGGCTCGGAGATGTGTATAAGAGACAGGTGCAGGCCTACCTGCTCTCGAACAAGGCGATCACGCGGGCGCTGCTGGCCGCGCATCAGCGTGGCGTGGATGTGCGCGTGCTGGCCGACCGTGAGCAGATGATGCGTTCGAACGGCAGCCGAGTC
>NZ_JAELUI010000110.1 GCF_016429285.1 Ralstonia sp. ASV6 | reverse complement strand
TCGCTACACCACGCACGATCCGTTGACCAGCCAGCCATGGCCACCCTTGCCCGATGTGTTGGTGCGCCTCGCACACCGTGCTGCCGCTGAAGCGGGCTTCCCCAGCTTCACGCCTGACGCCTGTCTCATCAACCGCTACGTGCCCGGCTCACGGCTGTCACTCCATCAGGATCGCGATGAGCAGGACTACGGCGCGCCCATCGTCTCGGTGTCGCTCGGCATGCCGGCGATGTTCCTGTGGGGCGGCCACAAGCGCGCAGACAAGACGCAGCGCGTACCGCTCTTTCATGGTGACGTCGTTGTGTGGGGCGGGTCGGACCGCCTGCGCTATCACGGCGTGGCCCCGCTCAAGGAGCATGCGCATCCGCTGCTGGGCACGCAACGCATCAACCTCACCTTCCGCAAAGCGGGCTGACCGCATTGGCCACCACATGACCATCGCCGCCGATCTGTCTGACGATGCTTACACGCGTGCTGCAGATTTCCTTTCGTCGCTGGACGACGACTGGGCGCGCCATGTCGCAGCAATTGGCCCGTGTCGCCACGCCGCCAAACCTGCACGCGAACCTTACGAGGCACTCGTGCGTGCCATCGCCTATCAGCAACTGCACGCCAAGGCGGGCGACGCCATCCTTGGCCGATTCCTGGCGCTCTACCCTGGCGTGGGCTTTCCCTCCCCGACGCAACTGCTGGCCACCGATGCGGCAACACAGCGCAGCTGCGGTTTTTCGGCCACCAAACTGGCGACGATTCGCGGCATTGCACAAGCCACACTCGACGGTTTAGTACCCACGCGCGATACGGCACTCGCCATGTCGGACGACGCGCTCATCGAGCGGCTTGTCACCCTGCGCGGTGTCGGCCGCTGGACGGTCGAGATGCTGCTGATCTATACGTTGGAACGCTCCGACATCCTGCCCGCCGACGACTTCGGCGTGCGCGAAGGCTACCGGCGCCTCAAGCGCCTTGAAACCGCCCCCACCCGCAAACAGATGGCAGACATCGGCGGTGCGTGGAGCCCCTACCGCACAATTGCCGCGTGGTACCTCTGGCGGACGCCAACAAAGTGACCCACTCGCGGCGCCGAATTTGACCGCAAGACGCGGAGTGTTCCTGCCGGGGCACGCGCCTACAGTACAAGCATTGATTTCTGGAACCTGACGCCATGACCAACCTGCCGCTCTCCGTCGAAGACGACCCGCGCTGGGCCCGTGTGCTCGCGCGCGATGCCTCCGCCGACGGCCAGTTCGTCTATGCCGTGAAGACGACCGGTGTGTACTGCCAGCCCAGCAGCCCATCGCGCCTGCCGCGCCCGGAGAACGTGGAGTTTTTCGACACCGCCGCTGACGCCGAGGCCGCCGGCTACCGCCCGAGCCGCCGCGCCAGCCCTGACCAGACTACCGCACGCGCGCAGCAGAGCGCATTGGTCGCGGCCGCCTGCCGCCGCATCGAAGCATCGGACACACCGCCCTCGCTCGACGTGCTCGCCCAGGACGCCGGGCTGAGCACGTATCACTTCCATCGGCTGTTCAAGAGCGTGACCGGCCTGACACCCAAGGCCTATGCCGATGCCCACCGGGCACGCAAGCTGCGCGCGCAGCTCGGGCGTGGCAGCTCCGTCACCGAAGCCATCTATGACGCCGGCTTCAACGCCAGCAGCCGCTTCTACGAGGCCTCCGACCACGTGCTCGGCATGACCGCCAGCCGTTACCGCGCGGGCGGACCACAGACGACGATCCGTTTTGCCGTGGGCGAATGCTCGCTCGGCTCAATCCTGGTAGCACAGAGCGACCGCGGCATCTGCGCGATCCTGATGGGCGACGACCCGGACGCTCTCGTGCGCGATCTGCAGGACACATTTCCGAAAGCCGAGTTGATTGGCGGCGACGCCGGCTTTGAGGATTTGGTCGCCAAGGTGGTAGGCCTGATCGAAGTGCCCTCGCTTGGTCTGGATCTGCCCTTGGATGTGCGCGGCACAGCCTTTCAGGAGCGCGTGTGGCAGGCGTTGCGCGAAGTACCGCCCGGCAGCAAGACCAGCTACACGGAGATTGCCGAGCGCATCGGCTCGCCCAAAGCGGTGCGCGCGGTGGCGCAGGCATGCGCGGCCAACCATATCGCCGTGGCCATTCCGTGCCATCGCGTGATCCGCCGAGACGGCAATACTTCCGGCTATCGCTGGGGCGTGGAGCGCAAGCGTGCGCTGCTGGAGCGCGAAGCGCATGCCGAAGCCCTGCCCGTGGCGTGAACACCTGGACGCTGCTGGGCGCAGGCGGCCAGCCCTATGAGAGCACCGTGCCCGGTACGCTAGGCGGGCATCGGCGCGCGCGCATCTACGGCCGGCTCGATTGCCGTGCGGCCCGCCAGGCTATCGCGCGGGGCGGCTATGTCCGGCATCGTGTGTTCTTCCTGAACGAAGCCGACGCGCGTGCTGCCGGATATCGCCCCTGCGCGGTCTGCATGCCACAGGCATACGCAGCGTGGAAAAGATCAATGCATTCCGGGTAAAGTCGCGGTCTTATCTTCGAACCCACGCCCCGCGCGCCATGATCAAACCCCTGTTTCTTGCCGTGCTCGCCGCCGTTGCGCTGGTGGGCTGCGGCCGTTCCGACGACGCACAGAAGTCCGCGGCGCAGGCACCCGCCCCGGCCTCTGCTCCCGTCGCAGCACCCGCGAGCGCACCTGCAGCGTCCGCCGCCAGCACCCCCGAGCTCAGTGAAGCCGAGCAAGCCAAGGCCGCAAACATCGCCCGCGCCGCCATCGAGAAGTACAAGCTGACAAGCCTCTCGCCCGAATGCCTGTCGTTCATGGCCGGGCTGGAAGACGACACGCACTACAACGTCGAAGTGCTGGAAAACCACACGCCGGCTTGCGGCGGCGATCCGAACACCGCGCCGCACGTGGTCACGCTGCTGATCGACAAGAACACCGGCGCGCTGCAGAAAGACGACCCGGCAAACGGCGATTACGTGCCGCTGAAGTAAGCCGCTCGCCAGCGCCACGCATAAAAAAACCGCCGAGGTTATCGGCGGTTTTTTGTTGGGCGCGAACTTCGCGTCAGACCATCAGACCACAATCGTCTGCGCTTCGCCAGCCTGGCGGGCACGGATTTCGCCGATCTGGTAGACCGTCTCGCCCGCGTCCTTCAGGTGGGCGATGGCCGCCGGTGCATCGGCAGCCGACACGATCACGACCATGCCGATGCCGCAGTTGAACACGCGGTGCATCTCGTCGTCGGCCACGTTGCCAGCCTTCTGCAGCCACTGGAACAGCGGCGGCAGCGTCCAGGCATCCTTGTGCAGCACAGCGGTGAGGTTGTCTTGCAGCACGCGCGGCACGTTTTCGGTCAGACCACCACCGGTGATATGGGCCATGCCCTTGACGTTCAGCTTTTCGATCAGCGACAGCAGCGGCTTCACGTAGATGCGCGTCGGCGCCATGATGGCGTCCTGCAGGCGCTGGCCGTGGAAGTCGGCGTTCAGGTCCGGGCGCGACACTTCAATGATCTTGCGCACCAGCGAGTAGCCGTTCGAATGTGCACCCGACGAGGCCAGGCCCAGCACCACATCGCCCTCGGCAATGGTGGTGCCGTCGATGATCTTGCGCTTTTCGACCGCGCCAACGGCAAAGCCGGCCAAGTCGTATTCGCCGTCCGGATACATGCTCGGCATTTCGGCGGTTTCGCCGCCAATCAGCGCGCAGCCAGCCAGTTCGCAGCCCTGGGCGATGCCCTGGACCACGGTGGCGGCGGTGTCGACGTCGAGCTTGCCGCAGGCGAAGTAGTCGAGGAAGAACAGCGGCTCGGCGCCCTGCACCAGGATGTCGTTCACGCTCATGGCAACCAGATCCTGGCCGACCGTGTCGTGGCGGTTCAGTGCAAAGGCCAGCTTGAGCTTGGTGCCCACGCCGTCGGTGCCGGACACCAGCACCGGCTCCTGGTACTTCTTGGACAGCTCGAACAGCGCGCCGAAGCCGCCGATGCCGCCCAGCACGCCTTCGCGCATGGTGCGCTTGGCAAACGGCTTGATGCGGTCCACCAGGGCGTCACCCGCCTCAATGTCGACGCCTGCGTCACGGTAAGACAGGCCTGCGGATGGGGTTTCGGAAGCGCTCATACTGACGTCTGAATAGGAAAAAACCGGTAAGGAAGGCAAGACGGCGGCGGGAAGTCACAAAAATCGGACCCGCCGGTCCAGTAAAATCGCGATTTTACCGGATGCGGCCCTCCCGATGGCCGCTTTTCGGCTCCGCCCACCCACTTCAAGAACCGTCGCCGCCCATGAACGCCCCGTTGCTGTCGCAGGAGACCAAGCGCACGCTCGCCTGGATTGCTGTGGCGATCGTCTTTTTTGCGCTGCTCAAGCTGCTGGCACCGACGCTCACGCCGTTCCTGTTCGCGTTCATCCTGTCGTACATCCTGCACCCGGGCGTGGAATGGCTGCAGCGCCACCGGGTGCCGCGGGCGCTGGGCGTATTCCTGATGATCCTGTTGCTGACGGTGATTGGCGTGGCGCTCACGCTGCTGGTGCTGGCCGTGCTGCAAAAGGAGATTCCCGCCATCCGCGAGCAGTTGCCCGGCATGCTGGCCAAGCTCAATGCGGCGGTCTCGCCCAAGCTGGCCGAGATGGGCGTGCAGGTGCGCCTCGACTTTCCCGGCCTGCGCAAGCTGTTGACCGAGCAGCTCGCCTCCGGCCCGGAAGACGTGATGTCCACGGCGCTGAACACCCTGCGCGTGTCGGGCTCGGCAGCGCTGCAAGTGCTGGCAACGGCCTTCCTCGTGCCGATCGTGATGTTCTACCTGCTGATGGACTGGAACATGCTGATGCGCCGGATCGAAACGGCCGTACCGCGCCGGTGGCTCGCCAAAACACGCGAACTGGCCAGCGAGACCGACGGCCTGCTCTCTCAATACCTGCGCGGGCAGATCATCGTAATGCTGGTGCTGGCGGTGTACTACTCGTCGAGCCTGGCGCTGGCCGGCTTTGACGTGGCGCTGCCGGTCGGCATCTTCACGGGCCTGGCGGTGTTCATCCCCTACATCGGCTTTGGCATTGGCCTGACGTTGGCCGTCCTTGCTGCGCTGTTGCAGTTCGGCAACCTGTACGGTTTGCTGGCAGTGGCTGTGGTTTACGGCATCGGTCAGGTGCTCGAAGGCTTCTATCTGACGCCGCGCCTGGTCGGCGAGCGCATTGGCCTGCACCCGCTGGCCGTCATCCTCGCCTTGCTGGCTTTTGGCCAATTGTTCGGATTTTTCGGTATCCTGCTGGCCCTGCCGATCAGTGCTGTGCTACTGGTCGGTTTGCGGCAGATCCGGCTGCTCTACCTGGACAGCAGGCTCTACCGCGAATAAGCCAACTGCGACTCACCCACTGCCTTACCGCTTGTTTCACGCCTCATGGCCCAACCAGAACAGCTACCGCTCGAACTCGGCGCGCCCCCCGCTCCGACCTTCGACAACTTCGTCGCCGCTGGCAACGAAGAGGCGTTGCTGCGCCTGCGCGCCCTGGTTCCGCAAGTGGTGGACGGCACCGCCACCGACCGCCTCGTCTACCTGTGGGGTGAAGAAGGCAGCGGCCGCAGCCACCTGTTGCAGGCCATCTGTGCCCAGGCCGAGGCCGGCGGCTACGAAGTCCGCACGCTTGAGCCGGACGCGCCGGCCGAAGCCTATGACTTTGACCCGGACGTCACTGTCTGGACTATCGACGACGCCGAGCACCTGGACGAATGGGCGCAGATTGCCGTGTTCAATCTCGTCAATGAAGTGCGCGCGCACCCCCATGCCGCCATCGCCATCGCCGGGGCAGCTGCTCCCATGTCGATGCCGTTGCGTGAAGACTTGCGCACTCGCCTGGGTTGGGGCCTGGTCTACTGGCTGCGCCCGTTGTCCGATGCCGACAAGGTTGAAGCCCTGCGCCACGCTGCTCGAGAGCGTGGCATGCAGCTGTCCGCCGACGTTCCACAGTGGCTTGTGACGCACTCCTACCGCGACATGCCGAGCCTGATGGCCCTGCTGGACGCCCTCGACACCTATTCGCTCGCCCGCAAGCGCGCCGTCACGCTGCCGCTTGTGCGCGACATGCTCGCGTTAATGAAGTGAATCGTGGGGCCTGCGCGGCTGGTAACGTAACCTTCGGGTAAAATCGCCGCCCATGAATCTGGCCCTCTTTGACCTCGATCACACCCTCATCCCCACCGACAGCGACCACGAGTGGGGGCGTTTCCTCATCCGCCGCGGCGTGGTGGATGAAGCCGAATACCAGCGCAAGAACGACCAGTTCTATGCCGACTACAAAGCCGGCACGCTGGATATCCAAGCCTTCCTGCGCTTTGCCCTGGCACCGCTGGCCGCGCATTCGCGCGACACGCTGGCTCAGTGGCATGCGGAATTCATGCACGACGTGATCCGCCCGAAGATCACCCCGCAGGCGCAGGCGCTGGTCTACAAGCATCTGGATGCCGGTGACCTCTGCTGTGTGGTCACCGCCACCAACAGCTTCGTCACCCGCCCGATCGCCCAGGCGTTCGGTATCGAACACCTGATCGCCACCGAACCCGCCACCACCGACGGCGCTCCTGACAGCGCCTTCACCGGCGACGTGGCCGGCACGCCAAGCTTCCGTGAAGGCAAGGTCGTACGCGTGCATGACTGGCTGGCCGACATGGGCCGCGGCTGGAAAGATTTCGAGCACAGCACGTTCTACAGCGATTCGGCCAACGACGTGCCGCTGCTGGAAGAAGTGACAGACCCCGTCGCCACCAATCCGGACGACACGCTGCGCAACCTCGCAGCTTCGCGCAATTGGCGCATCATGGATCTTTTCTAAGCTGAGCGCGGCGTGATCAAGAAACTCATCAATCGCCTGCTGGGCAAGACCGCTGCAGAACCCGCATCGAGCAACCCGGCCACCGAGCCAGGAACGCCTCCCGCCAGGAAAGCCCGCGCCCCCAGGGCGCCCAAAGCGACCAAGGCGCGCGGTAAATCCACTGGTGGTGTACCGCGCCAGGCACGCGTGTGGAACGTGGAAGAGCACGGCATCGACCTGAAGCTGCTCTCGCGCAACGCGGTCAAGGTCACCTCCACGCTGCAGGAAGCGGGCTATGACGCCTTCATCGTGGGCGGCGCGGTGCGCGACCTGCTGCTGGGCATCAAGCCGAAGGATTTTGACGTTGCGACCAACGCCACGCCCGACCAGGTACAGGCGCTGTTCCGCCGCTCGCGCATCATCGGCCGGCGCTTCCAGATCGTGCACGTAACGTTCTACGGCGGGCGCGATCAGGAAATCATTGAAGTCTCAACCTTCCGCGCGCTGGTTGACGCCGTGGAAAGTGAGCAGGTGCCCGCCGGCAAGCGCGTCAAGCGCACCGATCTGGACCACCACACGCACGCCGTCGATGCCAGCGGCCGCGTACTGCGTGACAACGTCTGGGGCACCCAGGCCGAAGACGCCACCCGCCGCGACTTCACCGTCAACGCGATGTACTACAACCCCGCCGACGAAACCGTGCATGACTACCATCACGGCATGGAAGACATGCGCGAACGCACGCTGCGCATGATCGGCGACCCGCTCACCCGCTACCGCGAAGACCCCGTGCGCATGCTGCGCGTGGTGCGCTTTGCGGCCAAGACCGGCTTCGACATCGACCCCGACACGCGCGCGCCGATCGCCGAGCTTGGCCCGCTGATCCACAACGTGCCGGCCGCCCGCCTGTTCGACGAGATGCTCAAGCTGCTGATGTCAGGCCATGCCTGGGCATCGCTGCAGGAGCTGCGCAAGGCGGGCCTGCACCGCGGCCTGCTGCCGCTGCTGGACGTGGCACTGGAGCAACCGATGGGCCAGCGCTTCGTACAGCTCGCGCTCGACAACACAGATGAACGCGTGAAGGCCGGCAAGCCGGTCTCACCGGGCTTCCTGTTTGCCTCGCTGCTGTGGCACCACGTGGTCGAGCACTGGAACCGCCGTCGCGCCGCCGGTGAGCCGTTGATCCCCGCGCTGCATACCGCCATGGACGAAGTGCTCGACCGCCAGACCGAGCAACTCGCCATCCAGCGCCGCTTCACGGCTGACATGAAAGAAATCTGGAGCATGCAGCCGCGCTTTGAAAAGCGCTCGGGCCGCATGCCGTATCGCTTGTTGGAATCGCCGCGCTTCCGCGCTGGGTATGACTTCCTCGTCCTGCGCTGCGCCTCGGGCGAACTGCCGCAGGAACTCGCCGATTGGTGGACCGACTTCCAGAATGGCGACAGCGAGACCCGCGAAGCCCTGTTGGCCCAGGCCAAGCAGGCGCCGAACAAAGCGGGAGCGGGCAACACGGGCGCGACAAGCGGCGGCTCCACGGGCCCGGCCAAGCGCCGTCGCCGCCGACGCGGTCCGCCAAAATCGGATACAGTCGGTCACGTCAGTCCGGAAGGCTCGGAGGGAACGTGAAGACAGTGGCGTACATCGGCATCGGCGCCAACCTGGGCGACGCTCGCCAGGCTGTGAAAGACGCCGTGGTCTGCCTTGCGCAGCAGGTCGGTATCACCATCACCGGCAAATCCAGCCTGTACCGCAGCGCGCCCGTCGATGCCAGCGGCGACGATTACATCAACGCGGTGGTGCGCCTCGATACGCATTTCACGGCGGGCCAACTGCTCCGCATCTGTCACCACATCGAAGACCAGTTCGGCCGCGAGCGCCCGTTCCGCAACGCACCGCGCACGCTGGACCTGGACCTGCTGCTCTACGGTGACCACGTCCTCACCTCGCCCGAGCTGACCGTACCGCACCCGCGTGTGGGCCAGCGCGCCTTCACACTGCTGCCGCTGCATGAACTGGCGCCTGATCTCGTCATCCCGGGCATCGGCGCCGTGGCCGACCTGCTGCCTGGCGTGGCCGACCAGCGCATCGAGAAAACTACGATGTGCCAATGCATGCGCGCCAAGCAGCCTGCCGCCTAACTCTGCATTTCGTATTACCGCCTGTTGATGGCACTTGATCATCTGCGCCGTATCGTTGTTGAAGGGCCCATTGGCGTGGGCAAAACCACGCTGGCTCAGCGCCTGGCCGATCACCTGCGTGCGGCCACGCTGTTCGAGGCGCCGGCTGAAAACCCCTTCCTCGCCCGCTTCTACGCTGAACCCGCGCGCTATGCGCTGCCGGTGCAGCTGCGCTTCCTGCTGCAACGCGCCGAGCGGCTCGCCGCATGGCACAAGGCCACACTCGCCGGCGAGCGCATCGTGGCAGACAGCTTTCTGCCACGCGACCGCCTCTTCGCTCAGCTCACGCTGCCGGCTGACGAACTCGCGCTGTACGACGCGATGGCGAAAGCGCTGGCGCTGCCCCAGCAACGCATCGATCTGGTGATCTGCCTGCAGGCCCGTGCCGAAGACCTGCTGCCGCGTATTGCCAAGCGTGCCGTTCCTTACGAAACGGGCATCGATGCCGACTACCTTGAACGCATCTGCGCCGCGTACGGCGAGCTGTTTCTGTATTACGATGCCGCACCGACGCTGATCGTCGATACCGCTGCCTTCGACCCCGCAGGCAACGACGACGATTTCCGCACCTTGCTTGCCCGCATCGACGCGATGCGCGGTCCCAAGGAATTCATCAAGCTGGCAACGCGCTAGCCGACGCGCCGCATGGTCTGCGCGGGCTCGCGCGATGTCCCATTGAGCACCAGTCCATGAGCTATCTCCAGGAATCGAACCGCAAGGCCGTCACGGTGACTTCACTGCAGGCCATGCGCGCCGCGGGCGAACGCATCGCCATGCTGACGGCCTACGACGCCAGCTTCGCCGCCCTGATGGACCGCAACGGCGCCGATGTACTGCTCGTCGGTGATTCGCTCGGCAACGTGGTGCAAGGTCAAAAGACCACGCTGCCGGTCACGCTGGACCACATCGTCTATCACACCGAATGCGTGTCGCGCGGCATCGACAAGGCACTGCTGATGTCGGACCTGCCCTTCGGCACCTACGGCACGCCCGAACAAGCCTTCCACAGCGCCGTGCGTGTGATGCAGGCCGGTGCGCAAATGGTCAAGCTCGAGGGCGGCGTGTGGCTCGCACCCACCATCAAGTTCCTGATCGAGCGCAGCATTCCGGTATGCGCGCACATCGGCCTGACGCCGCAATCGGTGCATGCCTTTGGCGGCTTCAAGGTGCAGGGCCGTGGCGACGAGGCTGCGGCGCAGCTCAAGGCCGATGCACTGGCCGCACAGGATGCGGGCGCGCAGATCGTCCTCATGGAAGCCGTGCCCGCCGCGCTGGCCGGCGAGGTGACTCGCCTGCTGAATGTCCCGACCATCGGTATCGGCGCGGGGCTGGAGTGCTCGGGCCAGGTGCTCGTCATGCACGACATGCTGGGCGTGTTCCCCGGCCACCGCCCCAAATTCGTGCGCAACTTCATGGACGGGCAGACCACCATCGACGGCGCGGTCGCGGCCTACGTGGCCGCCGTCAAGGATGGCACGTTCCCCGGCCCGGAACACACGTTCGCCTAAGCGACCCGCGGATGGAAATCTGGTCGGCTACCGTCGACGCGTTCGCCCTGCTCGCCAGCGGCGATGCAGCGTTGTGGACGATCGTCTGGGTATCGTTGAAGGTGGCGATTGCCGGGCTGTTACTGGCGGCTCCGCCCGGTCTTCTCATCGCTTACGCCATCGCCATGCACCGCTTTGCCGGGCGTCGCGCACTGGTGGTGCTGGCGCAGGCCTCGCTGTCGTTTCCGACCGTGCTGATCGGTCTGCTGCTGTATCTGCTGCTCTCGCGCCAAGGGCCGCTCGGGGGTTTCGGGTTGCTATTCACGCAGGGCGGGATGATCCTCGGTCAAGCGGTGCTGGGGCTGCCGGTCATTGTCGCGTTTGCGCTGACAACGCTTGAACGCGCTGATCCACGCCTGGCGGAGACAGCGCATGTGCTCGGCGCAGGACGCGTGCACCTGCTGCTGACGGTGTTTCGTGAACTCCGCTTCGGCCTGATGGCGGCCGTGGTGGCAGGCTTCGGTCGGGTCATCGCAGAGGTCGGCTCCGCACTGATGGTGGGCGGCAATATCGAGGGTGTCACGCGCACCATGACCACGGCGATTGCGCTGGAAACCAGCAAGGGTGAGTTCGCGCAAGGCATTGCGTTGGGTATCGTGCTGATCGCGCTGGCGCTGCTCGTCAACCTTGTGCTGGCGTGGCTGCAGGGCGCCGGCAATTATCGGCGGGACCCAGCATGAGCGCGCCCTCGCAACCGATGATGGTGTTCGAGCGCCTGCGCTGCCAGCACGGCACGCGCATGCTGTTCGATATCCCGCGTCTGGCACTCTCGGCAGGCAACGCGATTGTCATTACCGGCGCCAATGGCGTCGGCAAGACAACGCTGCTACGCATGCTGGCGGGGCTCGCACCGGCTGCTGGCGCGACGGTCGACCTGGGCCGTGGACCACAACCGCTGTCGCCCTACCCAACCGATCTGCGCACGCGGCTCACGTATGTGCACCAGCATCCGTACCTGTTCCGCACATCCGTTCGGGCCAACCTCGGCTATGGGCTAACCACTGGAGCACACCGCGTGCCGCGCGCGGAACTGGCAGGGCGCATCGACGAAGCCATCCGTTGGGCCGGGCTGCAGCACGTGGTGGATGTGCCGCCCGAGCGCCTGTCCGGCGGCGAGACGCAGCGCCTGGCGCTGGCCCGCGCTCACGCACTGCGCACCGATGTGCTGCTGCTCGATGAACCGACGTCGAACCTGGATGGCACCGCACGCGAACAGGTCATTGCGCTGGTGGGCGAGTTGGCCGCAGAAGGCCGCGCGCTGCTGATGGTGTGCCACGACCGCGAGCTCATCAACCTGCCCGGCGTGGCGCGCTGGAAACTAGAGAACGTCGACGGTCAGGGGCGGCTCGAAATACGCGGGCACCACGCCACGTAGGGCGTTGCATACAGCAATGGCCTCGGCACGGGCAACGTCGGCGCGCGTCAACGCGCGCTCCCGCAACGGCGCACCCAACCAAGGTGTTGCGTCTTCCAGCAGCACGGCACGCATCACGCCCGGCAAGACACCCGACGACAGCGGCGGCGTCCACCACGCGCCATCCAGCTTGACCAGTACGGTACTGCGCCCGCCTTCGGCCAATGTGCCGTCCGCGTTGAAGAACACGGCATCGAACGCGCCTTCGCGTTCAGCCGCCTGCCAGGCGGCGTCGTAGCCTGCGCGCAAGGTGGTCTTGTGCATCGGCAGGCTGTGCGTGACCTCGCGCGATTGCGCAGCGACCAGCAAGCGCGCCGGCGCATCCCAGGTTGCGGGCAGAGGCGGCAGCGGTGCCGCCGTAACGGTGGCAGCACCGTCCGGCGCAAGCGACAGGCGCACGCGGTAAAGGCCCTCGCTTTCCAGTGACGCGCACACACGCGCAACATCGTCTGACAGCGCGGTTCGATCGAGCGGAAAACCAAATGCATTTGCCGAGTGAGCCAATCGACCGAGATGCCGATCCAGCAGCGGCACACCTTCGCGCGTAGCGCGCATGGTCTCGAACAGCGACAACGCCGGATCCAGGGCCGTGACAAAGCGCGCCTTCAACTGGCATTCCGCATATTCCTCGTCAGCTACGCTGTCGTGCACGATGCCTGAGCCGATACCGAGTTCGCCTTTTCGCAGGCCATCGCTGCCGGGCGCACTCAGCACCAGCGTGCGGATCGCCACCGAGAAGCACGCATCGCCCATCGCACGATCGTCGGCAGGCGCATCGACCCAGCCAATGGCGCCGGTATAAAGACCGCGCGGCTCAGGCTCCAGTGCATCGATGATTTCCATGGTCCGCCGTTTGGGTGCACCGGTAATCGAGCCGCACGGAAACAGCGCGCGAAGACAATCGGCGAGGCCGGTTGCGGGCGGAATCTCCGCCTCCACGGTGGACGTCATCTGCAGCACGCTGCCGAACGGCGTCACCTCGAACAGCGCCGGCACGCGCACCGAGCCGGGGCGCGCGAGGCGCCCCAGGTCGTTGCGCAACAGGTCGACGATCATCAGGTTTTCGGCACGGTTCTTCTCATCAGCAGCCAACGCGATGGCGCGGGTCGCGTCAACTTCGGCGTCGCCGGTGGCGGGTGCCGTGCCCTTCATCGGCCGTGCGACGAGCTGGCCCGCATGGTGCGAGAAGAACAGTTCCGGCGAGCACGACAGGATCGCCCCACCCTCCGGCAGCCCAATGAACGCGCCGTACGGCACCGGTTGGCGTGCACGCAGGCGGCGATACAACGCCCCCGGCGCGCCAAACGCCGTCATGCGCAGGCGGTAGGTGTAATTGACTTCGTAGGTGTCGCCCGCCGCGATCCAGTCGTGGATGCGGTCAATGGCGTGGGTGTAGGCGGCATGATCAACACTGGCGGCACAGTCGAACAGACCGGCCGCGCCCGTCACTTCGGGCCACGCGTCGAACAGCGCGTCAACCTCGGCCGGCGACAGCACCTGCAGCGAGCGGAACAGCAGCACGCGCAGACGGCCGTCATGGCCAGGCAATGCAGAGGAAACCTCGATGGAAGTGGGCAAGCCGACCAACGGCCCGCCAAACTCGTACGGCGCAATGATCAGCGCATGCAACCCCTCGCGCCATGCAGCACGAAGATCGTCGTCCAGACCATCGAGTACGCCGGCCGGCCGGAAGAACTCACCGGCGTAATCGGTGTACCAGCGCGAACACGGCACGCCGCCCGAGGTGGCATCGTCCAGCAGCGCGAACGGCGCGCCGGCTTGCGGCAACTGCATGACGATGTCCCCCGGTTACTGCGGTAACGCTGTGCTTACGACGAGAAGAAGTTCTTCACTTTGTCCATCCACGTTTGCTCTTGCGGGCTGTGCCGCGAGCCGCCTTCGTGCACGGACTTGTCGAACTGCTTGAGCAGATCCTTCTGATGCTCCGTCAGCTTGACCGGTGTCTCAATGTTGATGTGCACATAGAGATCGCCCGCGTAGCCCGAACGCACGCCCTTGATGCCCTTGCCGCGCAGGCGGAACGTCTTGCCGGCCTGCGTACCTTCAGGCACCGGAAACGCCACGCGGCCGCCCAGCGTCGGCACCTCGATGTCGCCACCGATGGCCGCCGTTGCAAACGAGATCGGCATCTGGCAATGCAGGTCATCACCGTCGCGCTCGAACACCGGGTGCGGCTTGATGTGGATCTCCACATACAGGTCCCCTGGCGGGCCGCCGTTGATGCCCGGCTCGCCGTTGCCCGAGGAGCGGATGCGCATGCCCTCGTCAATGCCGGCCGGAATCTTCACTTCCAGCGTCTTCTGGCTCTTCAGCTTGCCCTGGCCGTGGCACTTGGTACACGGCTTGGGGATGTACTTGCCGCTGCCGTGGCACTTCGGGCAGGTCTGCTGCATCGTGAAGAAGCCCTGCGACACACGCACCTGGCCAGCGCCATGGCAGGTCGGGCAGGTCTCGACGCTGGAGCCGGGCTCGGCGCCCTTGCCGTGACAGTGGTCGCACTCGTCCCAGTGGGGCACGCGGATCTGCGTGTCGTAGCCGTGCGCGGCCTGCTCCAGCGTGATCTCCATGCTGTAGCGCAGGTCTGCGCCGCGGTACATCTGCGGGCCACCGCCGCGACGGCCACCCTGGCCCTGTGCTTGGCCAAAGATGTCGCCAAAGATGTCGCCGAAGGCCTCGGCAAAGCCGCCACCAAAGCCGGCGCCGCCCGCGCCGAATCCACCCGCCATGTTGGGGTCGACACCGGCGTGGCCGTACTGGTCGTACGCGGCCTTTTTCTCAGCGTCGGAGAGCATCTCGTAGGCCTCTTTGGCCTCCTTGAACTTCTCTTCCGCTTCCTTGCTGTCCGGATTGCGGTCCGGGTGGTACTTCATCGCGAGCTTGCGATAGGCCTTCTTGATCTCGTCGTCGCTCGCGTTTTTGCCCACCCCGAGCACTTCGTAGTAATCACGTTTTGCCATAGTGGCTGAACTCGTCGCCTGTTTTTACTGCGTGTCGAATAGCAAAAAAGCCGAGCGTGGCATCAGGTGCGCTCTGCACAACCCGATGGCCACTGCCCGGCGGTCCCTCACGTCCGCCGTGGCGGACTTGGGGCTTACTTCTTGTCGTTCACTTCCTTGAACTCGGCGTCGACGACGTTATCGTCGTGCGGTGCGCCTTGCCCAGCGTGAGCACCTGCGCCTGCCTGGGCACCGGCGGCTTGTTCAGCACCACCGGCCTCGCCCTTGGCCTGCATGTCGGCGTAGACCTTCTCGCCCAGCTTCTGCGAGGCAGTGGCCAGCGCTTCGGTCTTGGCGTCGATCGCGGCCTTGTCGGTGCCCTTCAGGGCTTCTTCAAGTTCCTTGATCGCGGCTTCGATCTTGTCCTTCTCGCCAGCTTCCAGCTTGTCGCCGTACTCGCCCAGTGCCTTCTTGGTCGAGTGCACCAGTGCTTCGCCCTGGTTACGGGAGTCGACCAGTTCGCGCAGCTTCTTGTCTTCCTCGGCGTTGGCCTCGGCGTCCTTCACCATGCGCTCGATCTCGGCTTCCGACAGGCCGGAGCTTGCCTTGATCGTGATCTTGTTTTCCTTGCCGGTCGCCTTGTCCTTGGCGCCCACATGCAGAATGCCGTTGGCGTCGATGTCGAACGACACTTCAATCTGCGGCGTGCCGCGCGGTGCCGGCGGAATGCCTTCGAGGTTGAATTCGCCCAGCATCTTGTTGCCGGAGGCCATCTCGCGCTCGCCCTGGTAGACCTTGATCGTCACGGCCGGCTGATTGTCGTCGGCGGTCGAGAAAGTCTGCGAGAACTTGGTCGGGATGGTCGTGTTCTTGCCGATCATCTTGGTCATCACGCCACCCAGCGTTTCGATGCCCAGCGACAGCGGCGTCACGTCCAGCAGCAGCACGTCGGTACGGTCACCGCCCAGCACCTGACCCTGGATGGCGGCGCCCACGGCAACGGCCTCGTCCGGGTTCACGTCCTTGCGGGCTTCCTTGCCGAAGAATTCCTTCACCTTCTCCTGCACCTTCGGCATACGGGTCATGCCGCCGACCAGGATCACGTCATGGATGTCCGACACCTTCACGCCGGCATCCTTGATGGCGGTGCGGCACGGATCGATCGTACGGGCGATCAGGTCTTCGACCAGCGCTTCGAGCTTGGCGCGCGTGATCTTCAGGTTCAAGTGCTTCGGGCCCGAGGCGTCCGCCGTGATGTACGGCAGGTTGATCTCGGTCTGTTGCGTGCTGGAGAGCTCGATCTTGGCCTTTTCCGCCGCTTCCTTCAGGCGTTGCAGCGCGAGCACGTCCTTCGACAGGTCAACGCCCTGCTCTTTCTTGAACTCGCCGATGATGTAATCGATGATGCGCTGGTCGAAGTCTTCGCCGCCCAGGAACGTATCGCCGTTGGTCGACAGCACTTCGAACTGCTTCTCGCCGTCCACATCGGCAATCTCGATGATCGAGATGTCGAACGTGCCGCCGCCCAGGTCATACACAGCGATCTTGCGGTCGCCCTTCTCGTTCTTGTCCAGGCCGAATGCCAGCGCAGCCGCAGTCGGCTCGTTGATGATGCGCTTGACGTCCAGGCCGGCGATGCGGCCAGCGTCCTTGGTGGCTTGGCGCTGCGAATCGTTGAAGTACGCCGGCACCGTGATCACGGCTTCGGTCACTTCCTCGCCCAGGTAGTCCTCGGCGGTTTTCTTCATCTTGCGCAGGGTTTCAGCCGAGATTTGCGGCGGGGCCAGCTTCTGGCCGCGCACTTCCACCCAGGCGTCGCCGTTGTCTGCCTTGACGATGGAATACGGCATCAGGCCGATGTCCTTCTGGACTTCCTTCTCTTCAAACTTGCGGCCGATCAGGCGCTTGACGGCGTACAGCGTGTTCTTCGGGTTGGTCACGGCCTGGCGCTTGGCCGGGGCGCCGACCAGGATCTCGCCATCTTCCATGTAGGCGATGATCGACGGGGTAGTGCGAGCGCCTTCGGCGTTCTCGATCACCTTGGGGGTGTTGCCCTCCATGATGGAGACGCAACTGTTGGTGGTACCCAGGTCGATACCGATGATTTTGCCCATGGTCTTACTCCTCGAATTTGGTGTCAGGACTGCACTGAATACAAACTTGGATCGGATGTGGGAGTGCCGCCCGGCTTTTCAAGGCCGATTTTTGAAAAGTTGAGCATTTTGGCCGGTTTTTCTCGGGAAAGCACCCGAAAGCATGCCCTCCCGGGCAGAAACCAAGCGTTTGCGAGGTCTGAAGGGTGGCCAACCGGGCCGAAAAGGTCGCGATGGTACCCTTGCGCACATTGCCACTCGCCGGGTATCTCACCCGGCCACTCGTCCCCGATGCGTTTGCCCCCATTCCGATCCGTTCTGGGCGCAGCCGTGCTTGCCGCCTGCGCTTCACCCCCAGCCGATGCCGCCGTCGCCCTGCTCCAGCCCGCGCGCCGCGTCGACGCCACCCAGCCTTTCACGCTCACACTCGTCATCTCGGGCGATGCGGCCCAACGTAGCTATGTCGTGCCCGCTAGGTTGCGCGTGACGGCCACCGCCGATCTGCAGGGCTCAGTTGAGGTGACGTTGAATCGACATAGCGCAGGCGCGGAGACGCTGCACTTGCGCCCGGGTCAGGTTCGCACCATCACCTACAGTGGCACGCTGCCCGAGGCGCTACGCGGCGCCGTGCGCATCGACGTACCGGAGCTGGACGCCGCGCCCGTGCTGGTCACCCTGGTGCGTGGCGCTGACGCCCCACAGATCGCCGCTGAAGGGGCGCCGGCCGGCGCCGCCCGCAACGCCGCTGCAGACGCCACCCGCCCGGGCGGCGCATTGGGCACGAACCCGAGCGCAGCGACCGTCGGCGCCAACGCCACGCCACCTGCCACGGTGGCAGTGGCCGGTACCGGCGAAGCGCCCCGCCCGCCGGAGGAAACCGCTCGACTGACCTTCCACGAGCCCATGTTCGCGGCGCTAGGGGCGCACGAGGGCCTGAACATGAAGTTCCAGTTGAGCTTCAAATTTCGCATTTTCCAGCCGGAGAACCCGGCATCGACAGCGCTGCTGGACAACCTGTACTTCGGCTACACGCAGTTTTCGCTGTGGGATCTGGGCAAGGAATCCGCGCCGTTCCGCGACACGAACTATCGGCCGAGCCTGTTCTACTACCGGCCTGATACTGGCATCCAGGGCGGCGCACTCTCGCGCCTCTCATTCGCGGGCGGCATTGAGCATGAGTCGAACGGCCGCGACGGGGACGCCTCACGTGCCATCAACACTGTGTTCGTGCGCCCGACCTTCCACTTTGGTGATCTGACCGACTATCACTGGAAATTCGAGCCCAAGCTGTACGCCTACCTCACGCGCAGCGGCAACACCGACATCGCGAACTACCGCGGTTTTGGAGATTTCCGTGTGTCGTATGGTGCGCCCAATGGCTGGGAATTGGCCGCCACGCTGCGCAAGGGCATGCGCAAAGGCTACGGC
>NZ_JAELUI010000696.1 GCF_016429285.1 Ralstonia sp. ASV6 | reverse complement strand
TTCTTGCGGCGACCGGAATGACCCCGGTGCGCTACCTGACCGAGCTGCGGATGCGGCTTGCCGCACAATGGATCGCGCGCGACCGCGAGACGATCGAAGCCGTTGCTTACCGGCTCGGCTATGGGTCTGTCTCTTATACACATCTCCGAGCCCACGAGACATGGCGCCTGATCGCGTATGCCGTCTTCTGCTTGAAAAGGGGGGGGGGGGGGGGGGGGGGGGGGGGGGGGGGGGGGGGGGGGGGGGGGGGGG
>NZ_JAELUI010000695.1 GCF_016429285.1 Ralstonia sp. ASV6 | reverse complement strand
CCCCCCCCCCCCCCCCCCCCCCCCCCCCCCCCCCCCCCCCCCCCCCCCCCCCCCTTTTCAAGCAGAAGACGGCATACGCGATCAGGCGCCATGTCTCGTGGGCTCGGAGATGTGTATAAGAGACAGCACCACGCTCGCCCGCAACGCCTGTGCATCCCCCGCGCCATGCGCCTGCGACACCAGCCCCGTGGTGCCCATGCGCAAAAAGCCGAAGCCCCAGAACACAAAGTTGAAGAACACCCCGCCCAGCGC
>NZ_JAELUI010000694.1 GCF_016429285.1 Ralstonia sp. ASV6 | reverse complement strand
CTGCGCCGAGCCGCTCCATGATGCGCCCCTGATGCAGCGACAGCGTGGAGCGCATCGTCTGGCGCGGGAAATGGCGTGTCCAGGTCTCTTGGGTGGCGGTGGCGTCGAGTGTGAAACGGATTGGGCCTGTCTCTTATACACATCTCCGAGCCCACGAGACATGGCGCCTGATCGCGTATGCCGTCTTCTGCTTGAAAAAGGGGGGGGGGGGGGGGGGGGGGGGGGGGGGGGGGGGGGGGGGGGGGGGGGGGG
>NZ_JAELUI010000693.1 GCF_016429285.1 Ralstonia sp. ASV6 | reverse complement strand
CCCCCCCCCCCCCCCCCCCCCCCCCCCCCCCCCCCCCCCCCCCCCCCCCCCCCTTTTCAAGCAGAAGACGGCATACGCGATCAGGCGCCATGTCTCGTGGGCTCGGAGATGTGTATAAGAGACAGGGCCAAGGCGGTGCGTGATCCGGGTGACGTGGCCGTGTTGCTCGATGCCTTCCCGCTCGGCAAGCCGCTGCGCAAGCTGCCCTCGTGCGAAGACGTGCGCGCCGCGGGCGGCAAGGATGTCTCCGAA
>NZ_JAELUI010000010.1 GCF_016429285.1 Ralstonia sp. ASV6 | reverse complement strand
TTGGGTCTGCGCTTGGATGATGTGTCGTTGTTGACCGCGGGCTCCCCCTTGGCTTGCCGCAACTGCGCTTGCAGCGCGGCTTCGTCTTCGGTCAACGTCTCATCGAACAGCCGGCGCTGCTCGGCGCTCATCGCCTCGGTCTTGGCACTGAACTTCCAAGCTTTGAGGCGCGCCAGCTCAAAGGTGATCTTCTCGATCTTGATGTCGCGGACCTTGATCTCGTGGTCCTGGTGCTGGATGTGCTTGAGCATCTGCTGCGCCAATGCCACGACCTCCTCGGGCGCGAGGCCTTGTAGGTCCTGACTTTGCAGTTGGCGTAGGTTCAGCATGGACCCATGCTGTCATGACGTGCACCACTACCGCCATCAGGATTTGCGATGTCAACGCCATGACGACGGTCACACCCGCGTGATAGCGCGCAAGCTCTCCAACTGCTGCCAGGGCAGGCCGACCACCAAGGCATCGAACTGCTCCTGGCTCAGCCGCGGCACACTGGCGCCGGCCTGCGGCCACAGGAAACGCCCTTGGTTCAGGCGGCGTGCCGCACACCATACGCCGAATCCGTCGTGCACCAACAGCTTCACACGCGTGCATCGAGCGTTGGCAAACAAGTACCCGTGATGGGATTGGGCCGCGCCAAACACCTGGACCACGCGCGCCAGTAGCCGATCGGCGCCAACACGCATGTCGATCGGATCAACGGCCAGCCACAGAGCATCGATACGTATCATCGCAGCCAATCCCTGAGCAGTTGCCCGCACTGCTGCGCTGCCGACAGCGGCCAATGCACAATCAGCGTACCGCCCGCGCGTTGGATCTCGATGCGAATCTCTTCGGGTGCCGCCCGCGTCGGCGGCTCGCAAAGAATGTCCTCGTTCGTCTGCTGTACCGCCGCCGCAGACTGCACAAGCAGTGGAACAAACGCATTGCCTGCGCGCTGCGCCGCCAGCTTTTGTCGTTCGCGTTCCTCGTGCATCCAGCGATGCACCATGTTCGGGTGCAGTCCATGGCTAAGCGCCACCCCACTGACTGATCCTTGCTGGCGGATTTGCTCCAGCACCAGCGCCTTGAACTCGGGGCTGTACTCTCGCCGCCGCGGCCGGCGTTCTATCGTCGTCATCGATTCATCGTCTCCACGATTGTCCATCGTGGGGACGATGCTCGTTTGCATCTGCCGATTCAAGATGGGGCGCCAGGACGCTTACGCTATGCTCAGTCGGATGGTCTGCTGCACCTCTGCCACCGTCTATGTATTCCCATCTAGTATTCGATGCGGTCCATCAAATATGCCGCATGTTGGCTGCTGTTACTTCGAAGCACAAATTGCCTCTCACGCAGATCGAGCGAGATTTCAAGTTGCCGCGATGTTCGGTGGAGAGGGTGATACCGCTTGAGCGCCACCGTATAGCTCAGCGACATCACTTGCTCGTCGCTGCGGCTTGTCTTCTACTCGATTGGCCTCATACGTTCCGTTGGTACAGCTCCGTAGCGGGGGAACCGGCCAGCATTTTGCGACGCGACATGCAGACGGTTCCCTATCTGTATCAACTCGCACTAGCTTGAGGACCTACGTGAATGGGGCCGCGGGCGTTCCGGGCGGTACTGCCACTGCCGGCGCTACCGTGGCTGCCGACGCGGCGGGGGCCGGTGCTTCCTCGCAAGCGTGGATCCAAGCATCTAGCTCCGCTACGCACAGGCATTCGTTGTTGCCGTCGTCTTGAGTTGCACCTTTTTGGGCGACGCCAGCGACGCGAAACAACTCGTCCACGTAGGGGCCCCCGGAGTTGCCCTTGCGGATCAACTGGTTTATCTCGACACGCTGCAGTGCGGACCGGCGGAACCGGTTTGTGACTATCGCTGGTTCGACATTGGCTCGCCGGCCCGGACTCCAGTTAGGGAAGCCAATGAGGTGCCCCGGAGCATGACGATTGATGGGGGCGTCCATTCCTGAGAAAAACCGTTGGGCGGCCGGCTCGCCTTCGAACTGTAGGATTGCTAAATCGCGCGGCGCGTCACGGTGAACGATGCGCAACGGCCATCGATTACCCGTGGCAGGGTCGTGCGCCTCAAGCGACACCTCACGAAGGTCCTTCGATTGAATGTCCACATCGACGGAAGCGCCCGCGATCTCGCAGCGGGCTGTGAACACGTGATCGCAAGTAATGAGACGATCCTTCTTTTTGTACGCGAAGGCTGTTCCTTGACCATAGGCCATAGTGGCTTCCGTGGTCCCGGTCGGCAGATAGTCGCCACTCCATTCGACAACAAAGACCGCGCGTTCCGCATCTTCGGCGTTACGAACGATCGCCTCCACAGGCAAACTTGACGCTGCGAAATCGGGTTTCGCTCCGCGTTCTCGCTGTATCAGGTGGTTGTACTTCTCGGCGAGGCGAGTGTAGATCGCATCATCGGCACCGCGCACCATTCGCACGAATAGTAGTTTCCCCCACAGGACGTTTTTCAGTTCAGGCGGGTTGCCCGAGCGAGTTTGCCTCTTCCAGGGGCGTTTTTCATACGCGGTCGACGCGCCGGTTTGAACTCGATTTGCCCACGCTTTCTGGGCTAGGTCATAGCCGTACCGATCCCAGGCGTGCAAGGCTCCGCGAATCCGGTCGATGAAAATGCGCTTTACATTCGGGAACTCGTTAATCACCACACCTGTGACCTCCATCCGGCGTCGGCGCGTAGACATTCGCGTCTTCGTTGGATGGATTTGGAAGCTGTGCGAAGCAATGATTGAGATCAGCTCCTGCCCCAGAGTGACCAAGCCCCCATCGAAAGTGCAGATGTTTGCAGGCAATGAGGTGGCATTCGGGGTCGAGAAGCTGAACGTGATGTCGTCAGCGTAGCGCGTATACGTTGCTCGGTGCCGCCGTGCAAGCGCCATCAGGTCTCTGTCGAGACCTCGGCAGATCTCGTTGGACAAGAAGGGCGACGTCGGTGCTCCTTGAGGTAATTCATTGTCCAAGACACACATCTGTGCAAGGACAGTGGCGACCTCATGGGAGAAGCCAAAGGGTGGCTTCTTTAGAACGCCCCGCACTCTGAAGAAGTTGATCGATGGGAAGAATTTTTCCAGATCCAGGTTCAGCAGGAAGTGCGGCTTGCGTTCTAGGTGCTTGCGAGCGTTGGTGACGATGCTGCGTTCTTTCACGAACCCGTGCGCACAGGGCTTCGGGCGCCCCGCCCTTCGTTCCAGGTCCTCCAGCGCTTTCAGTTGCAGAAGCTTGAGCCGCTTGCGCGGCTCTCGTATCACGCGAATGCCACCACTACGCTTGGCGAGTTCAAATGAACGGTATGGCGGTCGCGGGTACAAGATCCCTTGAACCGCCGCATATGGGGCGCCCAATACTGCCGACGAAAACGAATTGACTTGGGTTTTCTGAAGCAACTGTCTCATTGCTTCAAGGAGTTCGGGCGTAAGGGCCCGGGTGGAGGGTGCACTCATATTCGTTGGGTTGCCGCCCCAGGCATCTTTTACCTGTATATAGGGATAGCCCAGTAAGTCCAGGAAGACCCAGAGGAACGGGGTAACTATGCTGCAATGTCCGCGTTAACGCAGACAAAATTAAGTCCTACCTGGGGCGGCAATCGATTGTACGGTGTGACGCGACTGCACTGCAATGAGGTCTCCTTGCTTTCATTGCAGCCACTTGCACAGCCGCGCGATGGCTAGAACGTCTTCTAAAGTTTGGCCCGCCGTTCGGTCTATCAGTGTCGCTGTCATGCCGAAAGCCCGTGGCCCCTCAAGGTCCGCGCTGGGGGTGTCGCCAATGAAAAGAATGTCGGCAGGGCGGCAGTCGAGTGCGTTGACGAGATGCTGATAAATGCGGGGGTCAGGCTTTATGGCGCCAACTTCGTAGCTCAGAACATAAGCGTCCATTGACGGTAGCAGGCTCCGGAGGGGCGGCCCGTAGGGTGCTGCCAGATTAGAGCAAAGGCCGATGCGATAGCCTGCGCCACGTAGCTGCAGTAAGGTCGACGCTGTGTCGGGAAAAAGTTGAATCGCTCCCAATTCGGTGTGCAGGTCTTCTTCCAACGTAGCCAGTGTCTCACTCGAAGGAGTGATGCCAAACATTGCTGCCGCGTCTGCCAGTCCGCCGGGGTGAGACATGATGCGTGCGGCGTCTTCACGCGTTGGCTTTCTTCCATTCTCGTGCATCCATTGCATCAGCCTTCGGTATGGCGACCGCTTGTCGCCGATCCGCACAAGAGTGCCGAAAGCGTCAAACACGACTGCGCGTACGTCCATAGTTTGCCCCTTCGTGACGTTCGGTCGCGTCACTTCGTTATCTCATTGGTTACCAGAACCGACTCCAGACTGGGCCAGCGGCATGCTCCCTCTCGGCGTACTCACAATTCTTGTGACGACCGTCGTCGTGTCATTGCAGTTCAAATACTAGTCCTGACGATGATTCGACGCTACCGAGATCAATCTAGATCTCATAGGTCACCAAGTTGAGGTGATTGCTGCACCGGCCCCAACCAGCGACAACTTCGTGGCAGTGAGCGCGATCTCCACGTTGCTCGCTGAGGTGCGCTCGCGCAAACGAAGCGATGGAGGAAACGTAGATGGGGCGTGGGGCACGAGTGTCGGCTGCTCTCGAGCGGCCAAGACCCTTCCGCGCCTAGATTTGTCCTTTCCACGAGGTTTGTGGTGCGCTATACTTATACTAGTCCAGTTGGAATAAATAAAAATACTATATAAATCAATTACTTATGGGTGATGTGGGCGAAATGAATGAAGTTCAATCTGATCTAGCCCAGGTTGTGAGGCTGGCCTTGTCTGAACAGTCGGACGATGTTCGGTTGTTTGTGGCTCGGCTGGTGCGGAAGTATCGAAGTAGCGCCCCGGATCTCTCCGAGCAGATGGATCTCTACTTGAAGACCAAGGCCTCTCGGTCCTCTGCGCCTATGCGGAAAGTTATGCGACCTGCGGCACCTGAGCAGGCGCTTCCGGTAGACGATGAGTCGCGGCTCTCGCTATTGAAAGTGTTTCAGGACTCGCCGGAGCGGGAGCAGCCGCTGCTCTCGGGACCAATTGAAGAGGGCTTGACGCAGCTCATTCAGGAGCGTCGGCAGGTAAAACGCCTAACGGACCTGGGCCTCACTCCAACGCGCTCGGCCATTTTTGTCGGAAAGCCGGGGGTGGGTAAAACGCTGACAGCGCGCTGGCTTGCAGCGCAACTTGGCGTGCCGTTGTATGTGCTCGATCTGACCGCTGTCATGAGCAGTCTGCTCGGCCGTAGCGGAAGCAATCTTCGGGCTGCGTTGGATTTTGCTAAGCAGCGTCCTTGTGTATTGCTGCTAGATGAGATCGACGCAATCGCCAAACGTCGGAGTGACGATGCCGATATTGGTGAACTGAAGCGTCTGGTGACCGTGATACTGCAGGAAGTTGATGAGTGGCCGGCCACAGGTTTGCTGCTAGCGGCTACCAATCACCCTGAGTTGATTGATCCTGCATTGTGGCGTCGGTTTGATTTGGTCGTCGAGTTCGGTTTGCCGGAGATGCCCGCCGTAAAAGCAGCTATCAAGCGCTTCTTGGGGCCCGATTTTGCGTTGTTCGGTCGTTGGATTGACATCTTGGCTTTCGCTTTTCGTGGCGAGTCCTTTAGCGATATCGAGCGAGAGATTCAGCGCTTCCGGCGTGCATTGGCCTTAGGTGTGACGGCCGATGCCGATCTCATTGAAGAGTTCATCAAGTCGCGTGTGTTGACGCTTGATCGGCATGAACGTATCGAGTTGTCAGTGCTGTTGGCCAATCAGACCCGGTTGTCGCAGCACACGATTAGAGAGCTCACCGGAGTGAGTCGCGACACTATCCGAAAGTACGCGAATCAGCCCTCAACCGCTGCAAGGAAGACTTCAAGATAGGAACCTGACGCATGAGCCAAACCAATTTCCTGATCGGCCGTGGCGAGCTGCTGACACACGAGATCAAAGGGCCCAAGCGCAAGCCGGGCAAGGCGGAGGTGTATACCTTGACGCAGGCCCAGGAGCGCTTGATCCCTCAATTTGCTACGGCGTCGGAAGCGTTGGACGCGTTGCCGGACGAGGCGTGTCCTGGTGATTTTGGTGTGGCTCGGCTGATGATGAACCCTAGCTACATCGCGAGGTCGTTCTTTCCTGTCGCGCTGCTACGTTCAGTTGGATTGGAGTCAGTTGGCAGTCGGACGGTTAAAGTTACCCCCGACGGTTGGACAAAGAAGGGTGAGCCGCGCGAGTGCACCACGACGGAGTTATTTGTCGCGGGCAAGCGCCAGGTGTTTCATGCCCTCCAGAATTGGGCGCATGAAGTTGAGCCGGAAACAGAGGAGGCGCTGGATCTGGCGCACATCGAGCAGTTCTCGGCCTTCGAACCCGAAGAGCGCATCGTATCGCTGGGAGGAAAGAAGGACCGCTTCTTTGAAGTCGGCCTTCATCTGCTACCCAATGAAAGCCATTTGTTTGTGCAGCGCGCGTTTGGTCGCTTTGCAAAGCACGTAGACGTTAAGGTCTACGTAGACCTCGGCTTCACTGCAGGTAACCTGTGGTTTGTGCCAGCGCAAGGTCAAGCCGACGACATTGAGCGTCTTGCCCAATTTGCATTCGTGCGAGTCATTCGGCCGATGCCGAAGTTGCGCGGTATGTGGCCGGTTCATCGGTCGGGCGAGGTCTCCGTTGGGTGCAGTCTCCCCGTCGAGCAGCCTTTATCGTCTGAACCCAAAGTCGCTATTTTGGACGGCGGTCTGCCGAAGCAGCACACGATTACACCGTGGCTACGTTCATATCGCTTGATGGACGAGGATGCCGAGGACGATCCTGAAGGTCCCGAGCACGGGTTGGGTGTGACATCGGCCTTCCTATTCGGTCCAATTCAGCCCAACGGCACGGCCTCGCGACCATTCTCATACGTAGATCACCTGCGCGTGCTCGATAAAGATACGAAGATCGAGGATCCCCTGGAGCTCTATCGAACGCTCGGTTTTGTCGAGGAAGTTTTACTCTCTCGGCAGTACCAATTTGTGAACCTCAGCTTTGGCCCGGATCTGCCTATCGAGGACACGGACGTTCACGCTTGGACTTCGGTCATCGATGATCTGCTTAGCGATGGCGATACCTTGATGACCGTCGCGGTAGGTAACAATGGGAAACTGGATCGCTCCGTGGGCAACGCTCGCGTGCAAGTGCCTTCGGATTGTGTCAACGCTCTGGCGGTTGGGGCGGCTGATGATACTGAGGACGGTTGGGCTCGCGCTGCCTATAGTGCGATCGGGCCAGGGCGTAGCCCAGGCGTGGTTAAGCCAGACTTGCTCGCTTTTGGTGGGGAGGCGACAAAGTACTTTCACGTTCTGTCATCCGGAAAGAAGCCGGCGTTGTCGCCGCAGCTAGGCACCAGCTTCGCTTCGCCCTATCTGCTGAGGAGCGCGGTCGGCGTTCGAGCAATTCTCGGCTCAGATTTGACCCCATTGGCGATCAAAGCTCTGCTAATTCACGCAGCAGATCCAGCTTTGCACGACAAACTTGAAGTGGGCTGGGGGAAAGTGCCCGAAGACCTTATGGCGGTCATTACTTGTCCTCCAGGTGTGGCGCGTGTGGTCTACCAAGGTGAGTTGAAGCCCGGAAAGTACTTGCGAGCTGCGCTACCTCTTCCTGTTGGCGGTTTGACCGGCAAAATCAAGCTGAAAGCGACCTTCTGTTATGCGTCGCCGACTGATCCACAGGATGCAGCCGCCTACACTCGGGCGGGTCTGGACATCGTTTTTCGTCCTAGCGACAAGAAGATCAAAGATGGCAAAGCCAACGCTGAGACGGCCGGCTTCTTCGATATGAAGAAGTTTGCCACTGAAGCGGAACGGCGCTCCGACCTAGGAAAGTGGGAAACAGTTCTGCATGGCAGTAAGGGCATGCTTGGCAGTAGTCTCGATAGTCCGGTATTCGATATCCACTACAACGCGCGTGAAGGTGGCGGACGTGCAACCGGCCCAGAGAAGATTCGGTACGCACTAATCATAACGGTTGAAGCACCAAAGCACGCTGAACTCTACAACGACATATTGCGTGCATACGCGAAGACTCTAGTACCGATCCAGCCGCAGGTGTCGCTACCGATTCGTGTCTAGAGCGATCATGCGGCAGTATCTGCAAAGACTATGCAGCATCCACAATATCGAACGTGAAATAGCGCAGGGAGGAGTATGTGAGATGAGCTCAATTAAGACCCCCAAACCGACTGGTGTGCGACAGGTCGTCGGAGATTCCTTGCCCCCGGTGTTGCGACGCCCGCCGCCGATGCCTGCCGTCAAGCCGCCAGCGCCTGCTGTAAAGCCGTCGAAGCCGACAAAATGAGCTGAGCGGAGTCAAACGATATGAATCCGCAGCAACGATTCTGGCGGGCTCTCTACGAGCTCGTATCGCACGGGTACTTTCTTGAAGCATATTCTCAGCGCTCAGCACTGTTGGAGCGTCGGGCCAACGTGGCCCTAGCGGTCACGTCAACCAGCAGCCTCGGGATTTGGGCTGTATTCAAACAGTTCCCGTTGGTGTGGAGTGGCATCATTGTTCTCACGCATATCGTAAGTACGACGAGCAAATTTCTTCCGTTCTCGTCGCGCGTGCGTGCTGCGTCGGCCTGTGCCCACGAGTACCGACTGCATCAGAATTGGGCGGAGGCGAGGTGGTGTGAGATTGCTGATGGATTGTTGACCGAGTCGGAAATTAGCAAGGCCCGGGCAGATTTGCAGGCGAAGATTGCGAAGACTTTGAAAACGCATTTTCCCTTGAGTGGCCTGCCGGACAACCCGGTTTTGCTTGAGAAGGCGGAGCAGCGTGCCGCTCAATATTTGACACATCACTACAGTGAAGGCGATGACGAATAACCAGAAGCCACCAGCACCCACGTCGCAACCAGTGAGAAGGATTGAGAGGGGCGCCAACCTTCCCCCGGTGAAGCATTCCCCACCTCCGATGCCCGCGGTGAAACCGGCGAAGCCAAGCAAGTAGCCGAAGCATCCTAGTGCTACAGCACATGTTGTCTCGGCATCGCGCTTCCCCCAATCGGCCTATTGCGTAACCGGCCTTGGATGTTCGGCGCGTATGCCGTCGAATTGCAGCATTGAACACTCTGGAGAAATTTATGAGCTTTCAACCCGGTGATGTTGTTCAATTGAAATCCGGAGGGCCGAGAATGACGGTCGAGAAGGTCGGGAATGACGCCATGACGGGCGTCGAAGCTGTCTGGTGCACGTGGTTTGAAAAAGTCGGTAGCAGGCAGACTGTGCAACGTGACACATTTCCGCCTGCCACGCTGGACAAGGCGGGAGCCCCGGGCCTCGGTGCCATTGGAATCCACCGAGGTTAGCGTTGATAAGAGCGGCCTTTATTGGTATTAACCGATACCAAGACCCACTTATTCGGGATTTGAGCGGTGCGGCACGTGATGCCTCAGCGTTGTGGGCAGTATTTTCGGACTCCATTGCTGGTCTTGAGGCCGCTCTAATCACCGACGAGCATGCGAGCCTGCAGGCAATCACGGCCGCGCTTGACCACACGCTCGGAGGCGCCACAGAGGATGATGTGGTCCTTCTGAGCTTCGCCGGGCATGGGACTCCCGATCATCGTCTAGTTGTGGCGGACACGCGAGCTGACGATCTGCTCGCGACTACGCTAGACATGGCTCACCTAGCAGAGCGGTTCAGAACTACGGCTGCCCGGGCCGTGGTACTACTCCTTGATTGCTGTTTCAGCGGGGGTGCCCCCGCTCGGGTCCTTGATCTTGGATTGGTGTCTCGCAACATTGGCTTACCGCTGGCTGACGTAGCTGGTCGTGGCCGAGTCCTGTTCGCGGCATCGGCACAGGACGAGCCAGCATTGGAGGATCCCCGATCGCGTCATGGGCTTTTCACAAAAGCGATTCTTGAGTGCCTCCTGTCGGCCAACGAACCGGTGAGCGTGATTGGATTGGTTGATCGTGTGGTCCAACTCGTTCGAGCAGACGCAAATCGCTTTGGGTACGAGCAGACGCCTGTCATGTTCGGCCATGTTGAGGGTGAGCTTGTCATTCCTGCCGGCCGAAGAGGCGAAAATTACCTCGCTCTCTTCCCAGCTCGTGCCAAGGTTATGGCAAGGGGGGATTTTGGCGATCTGGTGCCTTATGGCTTCTCCGATAACGTACTTGCAGCGTGGCGAGAGAGGTTCCCTGGAGGGCTAAATGCCCTGCAAATTGCTGCTGTAAACGAGCATGGGGTCCTCGACGGAAGTTCACTGCTCGTGGTCGCTCCAACCAGCGCTGGTAAAACATTCATCGGCGAAATGGCTGCGCTTAAAGCCATTTCTGAAGGAAGAAAGGCGGTTTTCTTACTGCCGTATAAGGCGCTTGTGAATGAGAAGTATGAGGACTTCTCAGCACTGTACGGTGAACGCTTAGATCTCAGAGTCGCCCGCTGTAGCGGTGACTGGCAAGACCAAGTCGGCGACATCCTGCGCGGTAAGTACGACATTGCGTTCTTCACGTACGAGAAATTCCTGAGCCTGTCGGTTTCTGCTCCTCACATCCTCAACCAAATCGGCTTGGTTGTTTTGGACGAGGCGCAGTTCATCACCGAACCTGGTCGTGGGATGGTGGTCGAGCTACTTCTAACAAATCTCATCAGCGCTAGGCAGCGAGGAGTTACCCCTCAGCTTCTAACTCTGAGTGCCGTGATTGGAGATGCTAACGCTTTCGATCGCTGGCTCGACTGTGGACTCTTGCTGACGACCGAGCGACCGGTGCCCCTGACGGAAGGAGTGCTCGACCGCGATGGGAGTTGGCAGTTTTTGGCTGCGGCGGGGGACGCTCGTATAGAGCAAATGTTGGACGGCGCATTGATTCAGCAGCGCGGCCAGAAACCGTCGTCCCAAGACGTGATAGTCCCGTTAGTACGTGACTTGGTAGCGAGGGGCGAAAAGATCATTGTCTTCCGTAACAGCCGAGGGGCTGCAGCCGGGTGCGCGGAGTATCTTGCAGCCAACTTGGGGCTGCCAGCATCTCATGCGGTTCTGGACGCTCTGCCAGAGCGTGATCTGTCTATGATGTCTCGGCGGCTTAGGATTTCTCTTGTCGGGGGCGTCGCATTTCACAACAGCGACCTCAATCGCGAGGAACGAGTGGCCATAGAGCGTGGTTTTCGTGACCCCGACGGGGGGATACACGTTCTTGTGGCTACCAGCACCGTCGCGGCTGGAGTGAATACGCCCGCCTCGACCGTAGTGATAGTCGAAACATCTTTCCCCGGTGCGGGAGCCGAGGAACCCTACTCTGTCGGTCAGTACAAGAACATGGCCGGTCGCGCTGGGAGGTTAGGGTATGAAAACGAAGGCAAAGCTGTGCTCCTTGCGAGTACTAGATTCGAGCAAAATGCATTGTTTCGGCGTTATGTTCAGGGCCGGCCGGAACCCATCACTTCTTCTTTCGATCCGCACGATCCAGGGACATGGGTGGTAAGGCTACTGGCCCAGGTGAGAGAGGTTCCTCGCGAGGCTGTAGTTGATTTGGTTGCCAACACATATGGTGGCTATCTAGCTACGCTGCGTGATCCGCTTTGGCGTCCGCAAATGACTGCGCGCCTTGAAGATCTGCTTGGCCGCATGATCGTAGACGGTCTAATCGAAGAGCGCGGCGGTTTTGTGAGCTTGACAATATTGGGCCGTGCCTGCGGGGAATCTCCACTAACCCTTGAGTCTGCCCTGCAGGCCGTGGAGCTCATACGTCGCCTCGATCCCCAAGCCGTGACACTGGAGAGTCTGCTTGTGCTGGTGGAAGCTCTACCCGAACGCGATCAGGACTACACGCCACAGAGCAGGCAGGGGGAGCCAGGTCGACAACAGGACGCAGGGCACCGTTTCGGTTGGGACGTGACGCGCATGCTGCGCCATCGCGCAACGAGTGACCGCCAGTTCTACGCTAGGTGCAAGCGAGCACTCATCGTTGCTGACTGGCTGGACGGTGTTGCAGTCGGTGATATCGAGGGTCGGTATTCGCCGAATACTTTCGTGCGTGTTGGGCACGGGGATATTCGAGGCTACGCAGACGGTAGCCGTTTCTTGCTTGAGTCGATCTTGAGGATTTCCGCCATCGTGCTTGAGCGCGCAGAAGATCCAAATTCAGTGGCAACGCTTTTAAAGCGTCTGGATCTTGGTGTCCCTGTAGAGGTGCTAGAGCTGACGGAGCTTCCGATCGCGCTGTCGCGAGGAGAACTTCTAGGACTTTGGCGAGCCGGGTTGCACTCTTTCGCGCAGATTGCCGACACGCCTATTGAGAACTTGGAGCGAATCATTGGGAGGGGCGCTCGCGGGCTATCTGCAGCAGTCCAGGAACACATCGGTCAATAAGCAGCGAGGGCCCTGATCACCACAGCTCGGCTACCTTCGCGAGGACCGCGTTCGCAAAGGACTGTATCGTCCTGCTTTCATGGTGCGGTACCTTCGCGCGCAGCAGTCTGGGCAGAAGCTCTGATGGGGGCCATCCATTCTTTCTTGCGGTCATCACCAGAAACCTTTCTAGCGTCGCATCGACCAGAGGCAAGCCATCGTCTGCTCGCAACACGAGAACGCAATGCTTGTCAGTTTTTCGCTCAAGTTCCATGACGTACGAGGTGCCACGCGGTTCATCGATGCGTGCGATGACAACAGCCCGAGGTCTCTCCGGGGAGTTGGACATCAGGTGCCACGATCGACAACCCTTGATTCGCGCCGGAAAGCACGCCAGCACATCGTCCGCGTCCATTGGCCAACCGCGATCGCTGACGGTGAGTGTGGTCACCTCCCACCCATCGGCACGTTTAGACGAGCGAATTGTTTTTACGACATCAAGAAAAGTCTTGAGGTCCGCCGGAAGTCGGGTCTTAAATGGGTTCGTTTGTTGCTGGATATCGACCTTTCCGGCATCGCCGCTTGCGCCTTCACCCTCTCCCGTTCCGTGGGTTTCGAACTGCTGTGCTTCCTTCAACTTGCCTTTTGCGGACTTGTACTTCTGGAGACTCTTCTCGTCCTGGATAAGGGCTCGACCCAAGAGGTCAACAAAACGGTCCTTGAACAACTGCAGCAGTAACGGTCGAACGTCCTTTTGCGGTTCCTCGTTGCTGATCAAGTTCAACTCGTCTTCTGGCGGAACTTGTTGGGGCTGCGTGGTGGCTGGTGGGAACGCAGTTGCAGGCAGGTCCGGATCCTCGCTGTTCGCACCCTTTGCCGAGTTGTTCTTGCGGTCTACCGCAAGGTCTGTGTAGGGGAGTGGGTGCGAGCAAGTGCGAATTCCGAGTACGAGAAACGCCCAGACGTCCTTTTCATTTGTGCCTGGTGTTGCCGTGGCGATTCTCAGGCGTTTCCCATAGGCGGTCAGCGTTGTCTCGTCATCGAACGGAAAGCCAATTTCGATAGGGACGGCATGGGAGCTACCCTTGCCGTTGATGGGAGCATTGACGCTTGCAGCCATCATCGCGCGATGGAGATGGTCGATCTCCCGGTGCGTCTCCTTACTTGCGTACCATCGGCCGATGAACCAAGCATCGCCGTCCGCAATATTCTTCCAAAGCATCAGGAAAAGACTGCCGTCCTCCAACGGGGCCGATTCATCGAGATCAATGAGCGCCCCAATATCATTGGAAAAGACTGCTCGGGCTACGTCGCTTGAGCACAGATAGTAGGTCCGTAGAAGTTCCGCCGGGGGGATGAGCACAAATTTGAATGACTGCCGCTCCACCGGATACACCCAGAGAGGGGTGTTGGCCAAATGCTTGAAATTGCCTCCGACCTCGTAGTAGGCCTTAGGCATGCACTTCACCAATCGCCCATTGGCTTCCACGTTTCCTGCAAACGTGTTTCGCAAGCGGTTGGTCGGCTTAATCGTGAGTGTTTCAAGGCGCCCGCCCGCGTTGCCGTCGTTGATGACGGAGTGCAATTTTCGCCTATGCCAGACTGACCCTACGCTGACCAGCGGCAACTGCCCGACACCGATCCACGCCTCGTCATAGCACTTGCCTGTACGGCTAGTGTTCTTGAGCGGGTCTCGATAGTTATCGTGAAGCGCACTCAGCAATATGTGGACCTTGGGCTCGCTATCAACATGAGGGTTGTGGGCAACCTTTCCGATCCAGTCGACGCGCCAATATTGGTCATCGTTGGGGAACTCACTGATTCGGAACCCTGTGGCCATCTATGGCAATCTCCTTGCATTTATCCATGTAAATCTGCATGGAAATGTGGAGCCTTGCAACCATTTTTGGTTCTTACAGCCGCCGCCGACCATCGCCACCGCCGATGCGGTGTGATGTGGCGCCCGGAACGGCCGCACCTTCCAGCGCTTGGCATCGAAACCGCGCGTGGTCAGGCTCATCACAGCGGCGGCAGAGAGCGCTTCGTCGTCGCTCATGTCCGGCAGCAAGCCGGGGAAGCGTTGCGCGAGCATCGATTTGCCGGTGCCGGGCGGGCCGATCATCAGCATCGAATGGCCGCCCGCCGCGGCCACTTCCAATGCGCGCCGCGCTTGCGGCTGGCCGCGCACGTCTGACAGATCGGGATAGCGGATATCAGCATCGACCGGTGCGGGCAGCGCGGGCGCGAGCTTGCGGTCGGGCGCACTGAGGTGGTCGCATACCTCGATGAGCGACCGCGCGGGCAGCACCTTGGTGCCGCTGACAAGTGCGGCTTCTGCGGCGTTTTCGGTGGGTAGCACGAACGCGCGGGTCAGCGGCGCTTCGCCGTCTGCGGATGTGGGGTTGCGCGACAGTGCATACGCCATCGCCAGCGCTCCGCGAATCGGCCGCAAGTCACCCGAGAGCGACAACTCGCCCGCAAACTCGTGCGCGTCCAGATGCGTGTGCGGAATCTGCCGGCTCGCGGCGAGGATGCCCAGCGCAATCGCCAAATCAAATCGCCCGGACTCTTTTGGTAGATCCGCCGGTGCCAGATTGACGGTGATGCGCCGCGCCGGAAACTCGAAGCGGCTGTTCTGGATGGCGGCGCGCACGCGGTCCTTGCTCTCCTTCACCTCGGTGTCGGGCAGCCCGACGATGGTGAACGACGGCAACCCGTTGGCCAGATGCACCTCCACTGACACCGCTGGCGCATCGATGCCGGAAAGCGCGCGTGAACGCAGGACGGCGAGGCTCATCGCGGCGTCCTCCGATTGACATGACTGGCGGAACAGAGAGCGGGGCAGGGATGCATGGCGTGTCAGTGCGCGGCGTAAGAGGAACCTGCCACTGTGCCAGCCACGCCACGCCGTGATCTCTGCCTGCATCCAAATTTGACGCGCTGTCTGAATGCAAAAAAACCGGAGCACGTGGCTCCGGTGTTGTTGTCGGCAGATCAGATCAGGGGAACGCAGGCATCGCCGAATCCTCACCGCTGAAGCGGCCTTCGGGATGCGTGTTCTGCAGCAGGGCGCGCACTTCCGGCACGCGCGAGCGCGGTATGTCCACCATCAACAGGATCTGCCCATCCTCCACCGCCTGCTTGAACGGTTTGAGGCGGCTGTTCGGCACGGAACTGCCGATCATGCTGGAAGCCCACGCACCAAACAGCGCGCCGACCACGGTTGTGATGCCGACCATCCCCCACTGCGGACCTTCGCCAATGATCGGAAACAGCGCGGCCACCACGCCCGCTGCCACGCCCGCACCTCCGCCGATCACCAGCCCGTTCTGGGTGGCGTGGACGATGTCGGAAGTCTGGAGCAGGTTGGCCTCGTGCAGGCCGGTGAGGTCGGCGCCTTCCTTGGCGACGAAGTGGATGTGGCGCTCGGTGATGCGCGCCAACAGGAGGTCATTCATGACACGCCGGGCGCTGGCGACGTCCGGCAAGAGAAAGTAGAGACGATGCTGCATGATCTTCTCCTCAAGCGCTGCTGCGCGTGCGTCTTAAGGACGTTCTAGATCAGTTCACCAGTTGCAACAAGGCGGCGCTTCGAACTTTTCGCTGTGCGCCGCAGCACGGGTGCGGCGGCGGGCACAGCAGGGGGCGGTACCCACTCCCTGCGTGATGTTGGGCGCTCGCGCGTTACTGGCCGGTGCTTGCCGGGGCGGTGGTCTTGAGCTGCGCTTCGAGCGCAGCCACGCGCGTCTCCAGCTCTTCCAGGCGAGCGCGGGTACGGGCCAGCACCTGCGACTGCACATCAAATTCTTCGCGTGTGACCAGATCGAGCTTGGAAAAGCCCTGGGTCATCATCGCGCGCACGTTCTTTTCGATGTCGGCGGCCGGCGAGTTGCGCAGTGCCTCGGTCACGCGGTTCTGAAAGTCGGTAAAGAGATCGGTGGGTTTCATTGAGGTTCTCCGAGGGTCAGGCTGCCTGCGCCAAGCCGGTGCATGCACCGCTTTTGTGCGCTGGAGTTGCCGTGTCATGGTGCGCTGGGCGGCACAAGGCGCGTGGTTTCGGTGCTGCAGGCGAGGATGCTACCTGTTGAGCGCTTCCAACTCCACAAATCCCAGCAAGTCTCGCTGCGATGCGGCATTGCCGACGCCAGCCAAACGGGGACAGATTCAGCGTCCGCTGCCCCGGAATATCAGGCGGGGCCATGACACGTTGTTGAAATCACTCTATCACATGGCTTTTTGCGTGCCATGACGGGCTGAGGCTGCATTGGGCAGATCAGCCTGCGGCAACTGTTGGCGGGTGGCGTGCATCACTTGAGCGATCCGTCCCCAATTTCTCCTGTTTCATGCTCCACGCCGTGTGTGGCGTATCGGTCGAGGGAATCCTCCAACTTCACTACCTCGACATGGCATGACAGTTGCAGAACCAGTGCGACTTTTTTCACGTTTCCACGTTCCGTTCTGTTGTTGCGACTTTCTAAAGGGGGAGAGCCGTTATGAAGAAATTTGCGTACGCAGCCAGTGTGGTGTTGTTGACCGGTGCTGCCGCCGGTATCACGCAAACCGCCATTGCTCAGACTGCGCCCGCCGCTCCGGCGGCCGATGCACCTGCCGCCGCGCCCGCGCCGGCACCTGCACTGACTGCCAATCTCACGCTGGCCAGCCAATACCGCTATCGCGGCATCATGCAGACCAACAACAAGCCAGCCATTCAAGGCGGCTTTGACTACGCCATTCCGGGCGGCGTGTTGCCCGAAGGCTTCTACATCGGCAACTGGAACTCGTCGATCAGCTGGCTGAGCGATTCCAACTCGAACGTGTCCGCACCCATCGAGATGGACTTCTACGGTGGCTACAAGACCGAGATCGTCAAGGACGTGCCCATCGACGTGGGCGTGCTGCAGTACTACTACCCGGGCAGCTATCCCGACGGTTTCACGCGCCCGCACACGACCGAAGGCTATGCGCAGATCGGCTATGGCCCGGTCACATTCAAGTACTCCCATGCGTTCTCGAACCTGTTCGGCACGCCCGATTCGCACCACAGCCAGTACTTTGATCTGTCGGGCAACTTCGACACCGGCTTCTGGGGCCTGACGCTGAACCTGCATGCAGGCTACCAGCAGGTGCCGCACCAGGCCGTACGCGCCTCCTATGCCGACTGGAAGATCGGCGTGACGAAGGACTTCGGCAGCGGCTGGACGGCATCGCTGGCCTACATCGATACGAATGCTTCGCGCGCCTTCTACACCAACACTCGCGGCAGCTACATGGGCAAGGCCACAGCCTTGCTGTCGGTCACCAAGACTTTCTAATCAACGAGGCGAGGCGGCGCTCATTGAGCAACAACAGGGCGCTGCCAATCGAGGAGGAATCCAGCATGAAACTCATCATGGCGGTCATCAAGCCGTTCAAGCTCGACGAGGTCCGCGAGGCGTTGTCCGAAGTCGGGGTGTCGGGCATCACCGTTACGGAAGTCAAGGGTTTTGGGCGCCAGAAGGGTCACACGGAGCTCTACCGCGGCGCCGAGTACATCGTCGACTTCCTGCCTAAAGTGAAGATTGAAGTGGCCGTGCCCGACGACGTGCTCGAGCGCGCCGTCGAAGCCATCGAAAAATCCGCACGCACCGGCAAGATCGGCGACGGCAAGATTTTCGTTGCCGACGTTGAGCAAGTCATCCGCATCCGCACCGGCGAGACCGGCGGCGACGCCCTATAAGCGCCAACCAGCCAAGGAAGAGGTCAAGACATGAAAACCTGGTTCACACGATTCCTGACGGCGGGGGCCGTCGCTGCGGTGCTTGCAGGCGCCGTACTGTCCGCGCCGGCTATGGCGCAGGACAAGCCGGCCGCATCTGCGCCTGCCGCTGAAGCCAGCGCCGCGCCGGCAGCCGCTGCTGCTGCGTCGGAACCGGCCGCCGCGCCAGCCGCTGCTGCGCCCGCTGCCGCTGCTGCCCCTGCGGCTGCCACGCCCGTGCCCAACAAGGGCGATACGGCCTGGCTGCTGATCTCCACCGCGTTCGTCATCCTGATGACGCTGCCGGGTCTGGCGCTGTTCTACGGCGGCCTGGTGCGCAAGAAGAACATGCTGTCCGTGCTGATGCAGTGCATGGGCATCTTCTCGCTCATCATCATCCTGTGGGCCGTCTACGGTTACAGCTTCGCGTTCACCGAAGGCAATGCGTTCTTCGGCGGGATGGACCGACTGTTCCTGAAGGGCCTGACGCCAGATTCGGTGGCCGCCACTTTCAGCAAGGGCGTGGTGGTGCCGGAGTACGCGTACTTCGCGTTCCAGGGCGCGTTTGCTGCGATCACCTGCGCGCTGATCATCGGTGCCTTCGCCGAACGTGCAAAGTTCTCGGCCGTGCTGCTGTTCGTGGTGCTGTGGTTCACCTTCAGCTACCTGCCGATCGCCCACATGGTCTGGTTCTGGCCGGGTCCGGATGGCTTTACCGATGCCAAGGCCGCTGAACTCATGACGTCCAAGTCGGGCTGGCTGTTCCAAAAGGGCGCGCTGGACTTTGCCGGCGGTACCGTGGTGCACATCAACGCCGCTGTCGCGGGCTTGGTGGGGGCCTTCCTGTTTGGCAAGCGCATCGGCTTCGGCCGTGAAGCGCTCAAGCCGCACAGCCTGACGCTGACGATGGTCGGTGCCTCGCTGCTGTGGTTCGGCTGGTTCGGCTTCAACGCCGGTTCGGCCCTGGAAGCCAACGGCAGCGCCGCGCTGGCCTTCGTCAACACGCTGCTGGCCACCGCCGCTGCTGTGCTGTCGTGGAGCTTCGGTGAGTGGATCGGCAAGAGCAAGCCGTCGATGCTGGGTGCTGCATCGGGTGCTGTGGCGGGCCTTGTGGCCATCACCCCGGCAGCCGGCTTTGTCGGCCCGATGGGCTCGATCGCGCTGGGCATCATCGCCGGCCTGCTGTGCCTGTGGGGTGTGACTGGCCTCAAGCGCATGCTGGGCATGGACGACACGCTGGACGTGTTCGGCGTGCACGGCGTGGGCGGTATCCTCGGCGCACTGCTGACCGGCGTGTTTGCCTCGCCGAGTCTGGGCGGCACTGGCATCTACGACTATGTCGCCAACAAGGTGGCCGACGGCTACTCGATCGGCGGTCAACTGTGGATCCAGTTCCAGGGCGTGCTGACCACCGTGATCTGGTCTGGCGTGGTGGCCTTCATCTCGTACAAGATCGTCGACGCGGTCGTCGGCCTGCGTGTACCGGAGGAAGAGGAGCGCGAAGGTCTGGATATCACGTCCCACGGCGAAACTGCCTACGAAGACTGATCCGCAACCTGATGGAGCAAAAGACCCGGCCACGTGCCGGGTTTTTTGTTGGCGCCCGCCCCAAGCCGCGTAGCCTTAATTCCGATGTAAAAAACCTTCAATTGCCTCTCGTTATGCGGACGCTTACATTGCAGATGTGGTTTCCTCCACCTGCAGAACGCTCCCCGTATCTGTCAGGCTATTCCCCAAGCGCGGCAGCCCCGCGCTTTTTTTTGCCCGCGTTTTTTGTGTGGTTTTGTGCCTTGCCACACACCGCCCCTTGCGAAACCCTCCGCTGACCGCATATCGATAGCCCACTGTCGTCTGCAAGCTATTGCCTGTTCCTCTACAATCGGAGCGGGCGATAAATTACATCAATAGGAAGGGTATGGTTCCGCACCTGATCACCGCGCTGAACGGGCCGCTGCTGGAGCTCGAGCAGAAGATTCTTGACGCCACGCCCGCCATCGAACGCTGGTTCCGCCTGGAATGGCAGGAACACACGCCGCCGTTCTACTGTTCGGTCGATTTGCGCAACGCCGGCTTCAAGCTGGCGCCGGTCGACACAAACCTGTTCCCGGGCGGCTTCAACAACTTGGCGCCAGAGATGCTGCCGCTGGCCGTGCAGGCCGCCATGGCCGCGATCGAGAAGATCTGCCCGGACGCCAAGAACCTGCTGCTGATCCCCGAGCGCCATACGCGCAACATGTTCTATCTGCAGAACGTGGCACGCCTGTCGCAGATCATGCGCCAGGCAGGGCTCAACGTGCGCCTGGGTTCGCTGTCCGAAGACATCAAGGAACCGACGCCGATCGACCTGCCCGATGGTCAGCGCCTGGTGGTCGAGCCGATCTCGCGCATCGGCACCAAGGGCCGCCGCGTGGGCATGGAAGATTTCGATCCGTGCTCGATCCTGCTGAATAACGATCTGTCGGCCGGCGTACCGCCGATCCTCGAGAACATTCACGAGCAGTACCTGCTGCCGCCGCTGCACGCGGGCTGGTCGCAGCGCCGCAAGACCAACCACTTCGCCGCCTATGATGAAGTGGCCAAGAAGTTCGCCAAGTTGATCGACATTGACCCGTGGATGGTCAACCCGTACTTCACCAAGTGCAGCGGCCTTGACTTCCACGAGCGCGCCGGCGAGGAAGAACTCGCCCACGCGGTTGAGACCGTGCTCAAGAAGACCGCCAAGAAGTACAAGGAATACGGCGTGACCGAGACCCCGTACGTGGTGGTCAAGGCGGATGCCGGCACCTACGGCATGGGCGTGATGACCGTGCGTGATCCTTCCGAGGTCAAGGGCCTCAACCGGAAGGAGCGCAACAAGATGAGCGTGGTCAAGGAAGGCCTGGAGGTCTCCGAGGTGATCGTGCAGGAAGGCGTGCACACCTTCGAGAAAATCAACGAGGCCGTGGCTGAGCCTGTGGTCTACATGATCGACCGCTACGTGGTTGGCGGCTTCTACCGGGTTCACACGGGCCGCGGCGTGGACGAGAATCTGAACGCGCCGGGCATGCATTTCGTGCCGCTGCCGTTTGCGTCGAACTCGCTGCCGGACAGCCACGCCAAGCCGGGCGCCGGCGAGCCGAACCGCTTCTACATGTATGGCGTAGTGGCCCGTCTCGCTTTGCTGGCCGCGTCGCTCGAGCTCGAGAAGACCGACCCGAACCCGCTGATCTAAGTACAAGCTGTTGAGGGAATCGCTATGCGCATCCTGTTCATCGTCGATCCACTGTCGACGTTCAAGATCTACAAGGATTCCACCTTCGCGATGATGCGCGAGGCGACGGCACGCGGCTACGCCATCTACACGTGCCTGCAGTCGCACCTCACGCTGTCGGGCAACGTGGTCGAAACCGTTGCCACGCCCATCGCCCTGACCGGCAATGAGGAGGATGGGCAAGAGTGGTATCGCGCTGGCGATGCGCGCCTGTTACCGCTCACGGGCTTTGACGCCGTGCTGATGCGCAAGGACCCGCCGTTCGATATGGAGTACGTCACCAGCACCTGGCTGCTGGAGATTGCCGAGCGCCAGGGCGCACGTGTGTTCAACAAGCCGCAGGCGATTCGTGACCACTCCGAGAAGCTGGCGATTGCGCAGTTTCGCGAGTTCACCGTACCGACGATCGTCTCGCGCGATGCCAAGCGCCTGCGCGATTTCCACGCCGAGCAGGGCGACGTCATCTTCAAGCCGCTCGACGGCATGGGCGGTACGGGTATTTTCCGCGTCGGGCCGGACGGCATGAACCTCGGCGCTGTGATCGAAACGCTCACCGACAACGGCGCGCGCACGATCATGGCGCAGCAGTACATTCCCGCCATCCGCGAGGGCGACAAGCGCATCTTGCTGATCGGTGGCTCGCCGGTGCCGCATTCGCTGGCACGCATCCCGATGGCTGGCGAAGTGCGCGGCAACCTGGCCGCCGGCGGTACGGGTCGTGCCCAGCCCTTGTCCGAGCGCGATCAAGTGATTGCGCATGCACTCGCGCCGGTGCTATGGCAGCGCGGCCTGCTACTGGTCGGCCTGGATGTCATCGGTGACTACCTGACCGAGGTCAACGTCACCAGCCCGACGTGCTTCCAGGAGATCACCCAGCAGACCGGCTTTAACGTGGCTGGCATGTTCATCGACGCGCTCGAGCGGGCCGCGGGCAAGTCGCCGGGCGCGGGGTTAGGTGGGACTGGCCGGAAGTTGGCCTAGGAAGGCGGCATAGCCCCTCTGGCGGGTGTCCTCCGCTCGGGGGAGTTCCGTCACACTGTGCGCAATCGCCCCAAATGGCCCTGATACAATCAGAGTCATACCGATTCGCTTTTCGATCATGGCAGGGATTCTGATCATCGCTCATGCGCCGCTGGCCAGCGCACTGCGCGATTGCGCTGCACACGTGTATTGCGGCCAGCCCGAACGGCTGGGTGCAATCGACGTCCTGCCCGATGCCGAGCCGGCCGCCGTGCTGGCCCAGGCACGCGCCAAACTCGCAGAGCTGGTCGAGGACAACGGCGCGCTGGTGCTGACCGACATCTTCGGAGCCACGCCTGCCAACATCGCCTCCCGCCTGGCGGATCCAGGTCGTGTGCGTGTGCTGGCCGGCGTTAACCTGCCGATGCTGGTGCGCGCCATCTGCTATCGCACCGAAAAACTCGAACAACTTGCTGCCAAGGCCTTGGCCGGCGGCGCGCAAGGCGTACTGCAGGTCGGCTCGACAGCCGTTCAGAACCAGGTTGCCAACCATCCGGACAAATATGCTGCAGAGGGATATCACCATCATCAATAAGCTCGGGCTGCATGCCCGTGCTTCCGCCAAACTCACGCAGCTCGCCAGCAAGTTCGACAGCCAGATCAAGATGTCGCGCAACGGCCGTCAGGTCGACGCCAAGAGCATCATGGGCGTGATGATGCTGGCGGCAGGCATCGGCTCCACCGTCACGCTGGAGATCGAAGGCCCTGACGAGCAGGCTGCCATGGACGGGCTGGTCGGACTCATCAACGACCGCTTCGGCGAAGGCGAGTAACCCACAACCTGTCAGACAACGCAGCAGCTCTCGGCCAGCGTCTCTATGCCATTCACTTTGCACGGCATCCCGGTCTCGCGCGGCATCGCCATTGGTCGAGCCCATATGCTGGCGCGCGCGGCACTGGATGTGTCGCACTACCTCGTCGACGAAGATAAGTTGGACGCCGAGGTCGAGCGCCTGCGCAGCGCTCGAGCCGCTGTGCGCGGCGAGCTGGTCACGCTCAAGCATGAGTTGCCCGCCGATGCGCCTGAGGAGCTGAGCGCCTTCTTGGCCGTCCATGCGATGTTCGTGGATGATCCGCATCTGTCGCAGGAGGCGGAGAAGCTGATTCGCGAGCGTCGCTACAACGCCGAGTGGGCGCTGACCACGCAGCTCGAAGAGCTGATCCGCCAGTTCGGCGAGATCGAAGACGAGTACCTACGCGAGCGCAAGGCCGACATCGAGCAGGTGGTCGAGCGCATCCTGAAGGTGCTGGCCGGTGCGCCCGCGCTGGCGCCCGCACCGGTGGCGGTCGGCTGCGATCCGGACGCCGGCATGATCGTCGTCGCACATGACATCGCCCCGGCGGACATGTTGCAGTTTCGCGGTCAAACGTTCGCTGGCTTTGTCACCGACCTCGGCGGGCGCACCTCACACACTGCCATCGTTGCGCGCAGCCTGGATATTCCGGCTGCGGTGGGCGTGCACAATGCCAGCGCGCTGATCCGCCAGGACGACGTCATCGTCATCGATGGCGACAACGGCATCGTCATCGTTGATCCGAGCGTGGCCATCCTTGAGGAATACCGCCACCGCCGCAGCGAGGGCGAGCTGCAGAAGAAGCGCCTCGAGCGTTTGCGCCACACACCCACTGTCACACTCGACGGCACGCAGATCGATCTGCTGGCCAACATTGAGATGCCGGAAGATGCAGCCGCCGCCGTGAAGGCTGGCGCTGTGGGCGTCGGGCTGTTCCGCTCAGAATTCCTCTTCATGAACCGGCGTGGCGCGCTGCCCGACGAGGAAGAGCAGTTCCACGCGTACCGCACGGCGGTCGAGTCGATGCAGGGCTTGCCGGTGACGATCCGCACGATCGACATCGGCGCCGACAAGCCGCTCGACATCCGCGACGACGTGTTCGAGACCGCGCCCAACCCGGCGCTGGGGCTGCGTGCGATTCGCTGGTCGTTGTCGGAGCCAGCGATGTTCCTGACGCAATTGCGCGCGCTGCTGCGGGCGTCGGCCTTCGGGCCGGTGAAGATTCTCGTGCCGATGCTCGCGCACGCCCGCGAGATCGACCAGACGCTGGATCTGCTCGCGCGTGCCAAGGCCTCGCTTGACGCCGACGGCATCGCCTATGACCCGACCGTCAAGGTTGGCGCCATGATCGAGATTCCGGCTGCTGTACTGATCCTGCCGGTATTCCTGCGCCGCATGGATTTCTTCTCCATCGGCACGAACGACCTGATCCAGTACACGCTGGCCATCGACCGCGCCGACAACGCGGTCGCGCATCTGTATGACCCACTGCATCCGGCGGTGCTGCAGTTGATTGCGCGTACCATCCGCGAAGGGCATCTGGCGGGCAAGCCGGTATCAGTGTGTGGCGAGATGGCGGGCGATTCGACGATGACGCGCCTGCTGCTCGGCATGGGGCTCACCGAGTTCTCGATGCATCCATCGCAGTTGCTCAGCGTGAAGCAGCAGATCCTGCGCTCGGACCGCCCGCGTCTGATGCGTGAGGCCGACCGCCTGCTGCACGCCTGTGAACCCGCTGAAATCCAGGACGCACTGGGCGCGCTGGCTCGCGCTTGACCTGCTGAGTTTTTAAGCACCGGGCCCACACGACTGTCGTACCGGCGCATCGCCTGTCTCATGGGCGCTTCCCGTTAAGTGACTGAAATTGCACGTCTTTTCGCGAAAAGGCGGCTTGCGTGCACCTGTTTGTCCCTGCCGATCGAATGGGGTAGAACAAGAATTGTTCTCATTACCATTCTCTGTTATTCTGGTTTCACAGCGCGTTTTGAGTGCTGCGGAGGAAACCCGTGTACGTCTGCATCTGCAACCAAGTGACCGATCGCGAAATCCATGGCGCTGCCCGTCTGGGCGTGTCGACAATGGACGAACTCGCCGAGACGCTGGGCGTCGGCACCTGCTGTGGACAATGCCGGGACTGCGCCAAGCAGGTGCTCGCCGAAGCGGTGAGCTGTATTCCCGTCGATCAGGTGTTGGGGCGTGCAAGCACGCATGCCATAATCGAGCGTCGCGACGAGCCCGTTGCCAACGATCAAGCCATTTCGGCTAGTGCGTTGGCTGCCTGATACCCCCGCTTTTCCGTTTCTTTTTTCGCCGCGACCTGCCGCCCGGGCTGAATAGCCTAGGTGGCGTTTGTTGCTTGGGTCAGGCACAGGGCTCGCCTTGAACGGACGCGTGCGTGCGTCCATCACCCGCAGGAGCCCCAAGAATGAAAGGCGATAAGAAAGTTATCCAATATCTGAACGCCCAGCTCAAGAATGAGCTGACCGCCATCAACCAGTACTTCCTCCACGCGCGCATGTATGGCCATTGGGGGCTCAAGCGCATCGGGGACCACGAATACAAAGAGTCCATCGGCGAGATGAAGCACGCCGATCGCCTGATCGAACGCATCCTGATGCTCGAAGGCCTGCCGAACCTGCAGGACCTCGGCAAGCTGATGATCGGCGAGAACACCCCGGAAATGCTCGAGTGCGACCTGAAGCTGGAGAAGGCCGCACACACCACGGTGGTGGAAGCCATTGCGTACTGCGAGTCCGTCAAGGACTACGTCAGCCGCGAGATTTTCGTCGACATCCTGGACGACACCGAAGAGCACATCGACTGGCTGGAGACGCAGCTGGAGCTGATTGATAAGATCGGCATCCAGAACTTCCTGCAGTCGCAGATGGAAGCCGACAGCGAGTAAGCCTCGTCGATCGGCAAGGAAAAAGGAGGCCTGGGCCTCCTTTTTTGTTGTCCGCGTTCAGTGAGCCAGGACTTAGGACTAGTGTGCGCCACCACAGACCGGGCACGACGCCTGACGCGCCACACGCATCGTCGTCCATTCCATCGACAGGCCGTCGAGCATCAGCAGGCGCCCGGCAAGCGAGCGGCCGATGCCAGCGATCAGCTTGAGCGCCTCGGCGGCCTGCACGGTGCCCACCATGCCGACCAGTGGCGAGAACACCCCCATCGTTGCGCAGGCCACGTCCGGCGCGGGCTCGTCGGGAGGGAACAGGCAGGCGTAGCAGGGGCCGCCAGCGCGGCTGTCAAATACGCTGATCTGCCCGTCAAAGCGGATCGCCGCCCCCGACACCAGCGGCACGCCCGCATGCACGCAGGCGAGGTTGGCTGCCTGGCGCGTGGCGAAATTGTCGGAACAATCGAGCACCACATTCACGCCGCCGAGTAGCGCACCGATGCTGTCCGCATCCAATCGGCGCTGCACGGTGTTGACCTGCACGCCCGGGTTCAGGCGGGCGATGGCGGCCTGTGCCGATGCCACTTTCGGCTGTCCAACCGACTCGGTGGTGTGAAGGATCTGGCGCTGTAGGTTGGTCAAGTCGACTGTGTCGTCATCGACGATGGTGAGCGTGCCTACGCCTGCGGCTGCCAGATAGGGCAGGGCTGCTGCGCCCAGGCCACCCGCGCCAATGACGAGCGCATGCGCTTCAAGTAGACGCGTCTGCCCCTCGATGCCGATCTCGTCGAGCAGGATGTGGCGGGAATAGCGCAGCAGTTGGTCGTCGTTCATGGCGGTGCAATGAAAAAGGCCGTGCAGTGCACGGCCTCGCAAGTTTGCCAGTGTTTGCCGGCGGGTGTCTTAACGGGCGCCGCTCGGCTCCGGTGCCGGGATGACACCGCTGGCCGGAACGTTGGGCTTCTGTGCTGCCGGCTTGGCCTTGGGCTTGGCATCGCTGCCGTCCTTGGCGGCCGGCGACTTGGCGGGCTTGTCCGACGTCGCCACGGCGGCTTCCAGCACCGACTTCGAGCGCTTGACCGGCTGGCCGCGCAACTCATTGATCGCCTGCTGCAGCATGAAGTCGTCAGCCGAACCGAACTCGATCGGCTTCTTGTTGCGCTCCTTCTCGCGCTGCTCAGGTGTCTTCTTGGCGTTCTCTTCTTCCAGGCGACGCAGCTCTTCAACGCGGCGCTTTTCGCGCTCGGTCATCTCGGTTTCTTCCGATTCCTGCTTGTTGTGCAGGTGGCGCTCGGTGTCGATTTCACGGGTGATCAGCGCGTCGTCCGGGTCGCCGTCCGGGTTCTGGTCAACCGGGATGTCCGGGCGCACGCCCCAGGCCTGGATCGACTTGCCCGACGGCGTGTAGTAGTACGCGATGGTCAGCTTGATGCCGGTGTCGTTGGACAGCGGACGCACCGTCTGCACTGAGCCCTTGCCGAAGGTCGTCTTGCCCATCGTCTTGGCACGGTGGTGATCCTGCAGCGCACCCGCCACGATTTCCGATGCCGATGCCGTGTAAGCGTTGGTCAGCACAATGATCGGCACGGTCTTGAACTCGGGGTCCAGGCCGGCCAACGGATCGGAATCGAAGTTGCTCAAGCGGTAGTTGGCAAAGTTTGCCTTGTACGTGCGCTTGGCATCGGGCACCTGGCCGTTGGTCGACACCACCGTCACGTCCGGCGGCAGGAACGCGGCCGACACGCCCACAGCGGCTTGCAGCACGCCGCCGCCGTTGTTGCGCAGATCCAGGATCAGGCCCTTGAGGTGGCCGTCTTGTTTGGCCAGGTCATTCAGCTTCTTGGCCAGGTCCGGCACGGTGCGTTCCTGGAAGCTGGTGATACGCACCCAGGCGATACCGTTATCCAGCAGCTTGGCTTTGACCGACTGCACCTGGATTTCAGCGCGGGTGATCGTGAGCGGGAAGGTGCGCTCTTCCTTCTTGCGATAGATGGTCAGCGTGACCTTGGTGCCCGGCGCACCGCGCATGCGCTTGACGGCTTGCTCCAGCGGCATGCCGCGCACGGGCTTGTCGTCGATGCGGGTGATCAGATCACCCGGTTGCACGCCGGCGCGGAAGGCGGGGGTGTCTTCAATCGGGTTGATGACCTTGACCAGGCCTTCTTCCTGCGAAATCTCGATGCCCAAGCCGGCAAAACGGCCCTGAGTGCCTTCCTGCAGTTCCTGGAAGTCTTTCTTGTCGAGATACGCCGAATGCGGGTCAAGGCTGGAGACCATGCCCTTGATGGCTTCGGTCAGCAGTTTGTCGTCGTCCACGGGCTCGACGTATTCGCGCTTGATCTGGCCAAAGATGTCGGCCATCAGGCGGAGCTTTTCCAGCGGGAGCGGCCCAACCGTCGCGTTTTGCGCGGTGGCGGAGAGCTGGAGCGTCGCCAGAACCCCGGTGACGAGGCCAATGGCGATCAAGCTGATGTTCTTGAGCGAAGTTCGCATGTGTCGAGCGTGGACGTGGGAACAGTAGATAAACATGACCCGGGATGGCTCGCGCATATCCCGGGCTACAGGCTTCGACAGTATAAAGGCGTTGGAGTGCCAAACGCCTCGTTACGGTTTATTTCGACTTACCCTGGCTGGCTACCGCCGCGAGGGACGCGGCAATCGCTTGCTGATCGCCCAGGTAATAGTGGCGGATCGGCTTGAGGTTGGCGTCCAGCTCATACACAAGTGGTGTGCCATTGGGGATGTTCAGGCCGACGATGTCAGCGTCCGAAATGCCGTCCAGGTACTTCACCAGTGCGCGGATGCTGTTGCCGTGCGCGGCGATCACTACGCGCTGGCCGCTCTTGATGGCCGGGGCGATCGATTCTTCCCACAGCGGCAGTACGCGTGCGACGGTGTCCTTCAGGCACTCGGTCAGGGGCACTTGCTCGCGCGACAGGCCCGCGTAGCGCGGGTTGCCGAACGCGTCGTTTTCGGCGCCGGGCTCAAGGGCGGGCGGCGGCGTGTCGTAGCTGCGGCGCCAGACGAGGACTTGCTCATCGCCGAACTTGGCGGCGGTCTCGGCTTTGTTCAGACCCGACAGTGCGCCATAGTGGCGTTCATTGAGGCGCCACTCGTTGCGGGTCGGGATCCACATCAGGTCCATTTCATCCTGCACGTGCCAGAGCGTGCGAATTGCACGCTTGAGCACCGAGGTGTAGGCCAGGTCGAAGGTGAAGCCGGCTTCGCGCAGCAGGCGGCCGCCTTGGCGGGCCTGGGCAACGCCCGTGTCGGTCAGGTCGACGTCGACCCAGCCGGTGAAGCGGTTCTCCAGATTCCACGTTGATTCGCCGTGGCGGATGAGGACGAGCTTATGCATGACTGCCATGATGAGAAGTGAGAAAACCTGCGCGCGGGCCTGCGGCGATGCGTCGTGGCGTCATCGTGCGGCCGCCGAAACCAGCTATTTTATAATGCCGCCCGCATCATGTCCCCGCGCGCGCCCGAGCCGTTCGGCTGATGTTCGCCAATTCGGCCCGCCCGATCCATCCAGGAAACCCATACCGTGAAGTTCTTCGCCGATTACAACAACCTTGCCCTGCTTGCTGTCGCCATCGTTTCGGGTCTGCTGCTGATCTGGGGCCCCATCCAGCGCCGCCTTGCTGGTGGCGGTGGTGCCCAGGTAGGCGCTTCGGTTGCCACCCAGCTCATCAATCGCCGCAATGCTGTGGTGGTGGATGTGCGTGAGAGTGCTGAATACGCCGCAGGCCACCTGCCGCAAGCCAAGCATGCGCCGCTCGGCGAGCTGGAAGGCAAGGCCGCCGGCCTTGCAAAGAATAAAGAGACCCCCATCATCCTCGTATGCCAGACCGGCCAGCGCGCCGGGAAGGCGCAAGCAGTCTTGAAGCAGGCCGGTTACAGTGAGGTCTATTCGCTCGAGGGCGGATTGGCCGCCTGGCAGCAGGCTGGTCTTCCGGTCGTCAAATAAAGACAACGAGGTTTGAAGTATGGCGCACGTGGTTATGTACAGCACCACCGTCTGCCCCTATTGCGTGGCAGCGGAAAAACTCCTGAAGCAGCGAGGTGTCGAGCAGATCGAGAAGATCCTGATCGACCGTGAACCCGGCAAGCGTGAAGAGATGATGACGCGCACCAATCGCCGCACCGTGCCGCAGATCTACATCGACGATCGCCACATCGGCGGCTTCGATGACCTCTCTGCGCTGGACCGCGAAGGCGGGCTGGTGCCACTGTTGGCGGCCTGATCGCCATGCCAAAACGCCCGGCTTTGACCGGGCGTTGCACTTTTAGGCCAGCTCTCATGGTGGGCACCATTGCCTCATGTACCATACGCGTCTTGCGCGCGGAACAGATCCCGCCGCGCACTGACCATACATCTATCTGAAGGCGAGTCATGAGCGACCAGCAACAGCAGCAACCGGGCCAGGATGGCCAGCCGTTCTTCAACATTCAGCGCGTCTACCTGAAGGACCTGTCGCTGGAACAGCCGAACTCGCCGCACATTTTCCTGGAACAGGAACAGCCGTCCGTGGAAGTGCAGGTGGACGTGTCCGCCTCGCAACTGGCCGAGGGTGTGTTTGAAGTGGTGGTGATCGGCACGGTCACGACCAAGGTGCAAGAGAAGGTGGCCTTCCTGGTGGAAGCCAAGCAAGCCGGCATCTTCGACATCCGCAACGTGCCGGACGAGCAAATGGACCCGCTGCTGGGCATCGCCTGCCCGACCATCGTGTACCCGTACCTGCGCTCGAACATCGCCGACACCATCGGCCGCGCGGGCTTCCAGCCAATCCACTTGGCGGAGATCAACTTCCAGGCACTGTACGAGCAGCGCCTGGCTGCCGCCATGGAGCAAGCCCAAGCTGCCGGTGGCAACAGTGGTCTGGTGATGCCGGACGGCTCGAAGGCCACCCACTAAGTACGAGGCGCCCTGCGCCAGAAGCCCGCGCCGGCCATACGCTCGCGCGGGCTTTTTCTTTTGCTTGACCTTTTTGCCTGACCGATCCGAGTTTTGAACATGCACACGCGCATGCGAATTTCCGTTCTGGGTGCCGGCGCCTGGGGGACTGCCCTGGCCAGCCATGCCGCGCAATCGCACGATGTCGTGCTGTGGGGGCGTGACGCCAGCCTCGTCACGCAGATGGCCGCCACGCACATCAACGAGGCTTACCTGCCGGGCATCGCGCTGCAGGCGTCGCTGCGTTTCGAGGCTGACCTGCACGCCGCGCTCGATCACGCAGCCGGCGACGACGCATTGGCTGTGATTGCCTCGCCCGTTGCGGGTCTGGCCGACCTGACTCGGGCGGTTGCCGCGCACGGTGGTGTGCGCAACGTGATCTGGCTGTGCAAGGGGTTCGACCCACAGACCGGTGCGTTGCCCCACGCCATCGTTGCCGACGTGCTGACGCAGACCAGCCACCCGGATCTGGCGACGGGTGTGCTGTCCGGCCCGAGCTTTGCCAAGGAGGTCGCGCAGGGTTTGCCGTGCGCGATGACGGTGGCATCCACCAGCGCCGCGCTGGGCAAGCTCACGCAACGCGGTTTCCACCATCACGCGATGCGCGTGTATGCGAGCGATGACCTCATCGGTGTGGAGGTGGGTGGTGCAGTCAAGAACGTGCTGGCCATAGCGACCGGCACGGCGGATGGTCTGGGCCTGGGCTTGAATGCGCGCGCTGCGCTGGTGACGCGCGGCTTGGCCGAGATGACGCGTCTGGGCATCGCACTGGGTGGTCGGCCGGAAACCTTCATGGGCCTGACCGGCATGGGCGATCTGCTGCTCACCGCCACGGGCGATCTCTCGCGCAATCGCACCGTCGGCATGCAGCTCGCGCAGGGCCGCACGCTTGACGACATCCTGCACAGCCTTGGCCATGTCGCCGAGGGCGTGCGTTGCGCGCGCGCTGTCGCCGCACTGGCGCGAGCAAAAGGCGTCGACATGCCGATTACCTTTACGGTGTGCGAAGTCCTGTTCGAGGGTCTTGCGCCTGCAAGCGCAGTGGATCGTCTGCTACAGCGCGACGCGAAATCCGAATCGGCGCGCTGATTCTGGTGCGGGGCTGGCGCTCAGGCGCCGCCTTCGAAACCGTTCTGCCGCCACGCTTCGAACACCACCACCGCCACGGTGTTCGACAGATTCAAGCTGCGGTTGTCGGGCCGCATCGGCAGACGGATGCGCTGCGACGTGGGAAACCATTCGCGGCGTTCTTCAGACAACCCGCGCGTTTCCGATCCGAACACGAACCAGTCGCCCGGCTGGAAGGTCATGCTGGCAAAGGGTGTGGAACCACGCGTGGTGAGCGCGAACATGCGCGCCGGATCAGGCTGCGCATCCCGTAGGAAGGCTTCCCAATCGGCATGCACGCGCATCGTTGCGTACTCGTGATAGTCGAGGCCGGCGCGGCGCATGCGGGCGTCTTCGAGCGGAAACCCCAGCGGCTCGATCAGATGCAGCTGCGCGCCCGTGTTGGCGCACAGGCGGATCACATTGCCCGTGTTGGGCGGGATTTCGGGCTCGACGAGGACGACGTTGAACATGATGGCTGGCCAAGGAAATTTCGGCGGCGAGCTTATCTAGATTGACGAGGGTTGTCACCCCGCCACAGTGCCAAACTCGGGCCGCGACACTATGTCGCATAAGCATGTAACTAGGGCGTGCGCAAGGCAACCACATTGGTGACACGCGCGGCGCCTGCGCGCTTGAGTCGGGTGGCGATCTCGCCGAGGGTGGCGCCGGTGGTCATCACATCATCAATGATGCCGATGTGACGCCCCGCGATGCTGCCCGCGTGCGTCACCTCGAAGGCGCCGTGCAGGTTGGTCAGGCGCTCGGCGCGATCGAGCGAGGCCTGGGCGGGATTGTCGCGCACGCGGCGCAGCCCATCTGCCTTGGCCGGTATGGCGAGTTGCCTGCCCAGTCGCCGGGTGATCTCCCAGGCTTGGTTGTAGCCGCGCGAGCGCAGACGGGTTGCCGACAGCGGCACCGGCAATAACAGGTCGGGCAGGCCGCCCGGCGCGGCGACCAGCGCGTCCCTCAAACGGTCGGCCAGCCATGCCGCGAGCGGCAACTGCGCCCGAAACTTCAATCCGGTGACGAGGTGATCGAGCGGCCAGCCGTAGTCCGCAATGACGATGGTGGCGTCAAAGTCGGGCATGCCGGCCAGGCAGGCGGAGCAATGCCGGGCGATGTGCCGGGCTTCCAGTGCGATGGCGCATTGGAAGCAGCGCCGCCGGTGCAGTTGCGGCGCCAGATCGCCCATGCAGCCGGTGCAGACCAGCTCACGCTGGACTGCGCCGCACAGCGCGCAGGCGCACGGCAGCAGATGCCGCAGGCCGGCATGAAACCATTGGTGCAATAGGGTTGGGGGCATGGTCAAAAAGCCGCCATCCCAGCCGATTTGCGGCCGATACGCCATCAGACGGCGCCTGAAACATCTCGCCGGTATACTTGCTGACCGCAGTTCCTGCCTCGATTTGTCGATGTCCGATCCCGTTCTCGCCCGTCCCGCCGCCTTGCGGCGCGCTTTCGATCGCCGCGCCGCGCGTCTTGCCGACATGGACTTCCTGCTGCGCGAGGTCGGAGCCCGGATGCAGGACCGGTTGTCGTACATCAAGCTGACGCCGTCGCGTGCGCTGGACCTGGGCTGTGGCCTCGGACAAGGGCTGGCGGTGCTGCGCGCCCAGTATCCGGATGCGCAGATCTGCGGCGTGGACTGGTCATCCGCCATGCTGGCGCGGGCAATACAGCTTGATCCGCAGCGCACGGACACGGGCTGGCTCGGTCGGCTGCTGAAGAAGCGCCCGGTCTTCGATTTCGCCCAGGCAGACTTTCGCGCGCTGCCATTTGCTGATGCGTCGTTTGACCTGCTGTGGTCCAACCTGGCGCTGCACTGGGACCCATCTCCGCACGCGATTTTTCCGGAGTGGCACCGCATCACCAAGGAAGGCGGTCTGCTGATGTTCAGCCTGTTCGGCCCGGACACCCTGCGCGAGCTGCGCAGCGCGCTGGCCGGTATCGATGCGGGTGTCCACACCTTGCGCTTTGTCGATATGCACGACATTGGCGATATGCTGGTGCATAGCCGCTGGTCCACGCCCGTGATGGACATGGAGCAGATCACCATCACCTACGAGACCCCGCAGGCGCTGCTGGCCGACGTGCATCTGCTGGGCGGCATGGCGGGCCTCATGGATGAAAGCGGCCGCAACCTGGCCGGCGCAGGGCTACACACGCCGCGCTGGCGCCAACGGCTGTTTGACGCGCTCGACGCGCAGCGCAATCCCGAGGGCCTGATCCCGCTGACCTTCGAGGTCGTCTACGGTCATGCCTGGAAGCTGGCGCCCACCCGCCGGCAGGCGCTGGATGATGAAGGGCGGGCGATGATCCCAGTTGATCAGATCGGCCGCAAACCGCGCGCCTGAGGCGGTTCTTGATGCAGGAACGGCATTGATAGCCCCTTGTCAAGCCGGGACTTGCATAAAGGCGCTTTACCTTGTTTGGGGTCAATTAGGACCATATACTGTGCCGGTTTGTCGCAGCAGTCCCCCCTAAGGCCTATCCCGTTTGTTGCCACGGGCGAACCGATCGGGTATGCATCCGAGGCAGGAGTGGTTCAATGCACGACATTGCAAATGTATGCGTTGATACGGCGCTCCAGCCAGCATGTGGCGCCTCCACCGTTCCGGAATCGCCGCGCAAGAACTGGCTCATGAAGCGAAACTGCTCGCTTTCACCTCGCCAGGTCGGCTGGTTCTACCTCTCGATTGTCATCCTCTCGTTCGTGATCGCTTCGTTCTTTGCGTGGCAAGGTGCGTGGTTGGTGTTGCCTTTCTCGGGGCTGGAGGTCGCGATTCTCGGATGGGCGTTGCTGTACCATGCCCGCCACGCCTCCGATTACGAGCACGTCTGGCTGGAGGACGGCGCGCTGGTGATCGAACAGGTGAGCGCCGGCCAGCGGGTGCGCCATGTGTTCAATCCGCAGTGGGTGCGCGTCGAACTCGGCGAGCCGCGAAATGAGCCCCTCCGGGAGCTGGTTGCGCTGCATTCCGGTGGACGCGTCGTGCGGGTCGGCCGATTTCTCGATCCGGTCGGGCGGAGCAGGCTTGCGAACGAGCTTTCCCGGTGTTTGGGACAGGGGCAACCAACCCAGGTCTCATGAGCCGCGCACCGGGGCAGAGTGGAATCTGTAAATTGGGTAGATAAAAAATGAAAATGTTGAATAAGACATTGGCAAGTTTGCTGGCGGCAGGCTCACTCCTCGCCTTCGGTCAAACGGCTCTGGCAGTGGAAGACATGCCAGGCGGCCCCGCAGTGATGCAGCTCAATCTCGCGCCCCCGGTCACCAAGATCGCCGCCGAGATCCACTGGCTGCACTACATGATGCTGATCATCTGTATCGTGATCTTCATCGGTGTGTTCGGGGTGATGTTCTACTCCATTTTCAAGCACCGCAAATCGCTGGGCCACAAGCCGGCGACGTTCCACGAAAGCACTACCGTCGAAATCATCTGGACCATCGTGCCGTTCCTGATCGTGATCGGGATGGCGCTACCGGCTACCAAGGCCGTGGTCGCGATGAAGGACACCACCAATTCTGACCTCACCATCAAGGCCACCGGTTACCAGTGGAAGTGGGGTTACGACTACCTGAAGGGCGAAGGCGAGGGCATTTCGTTCCTCTCAACGCTCACCACGCCGCGCGAGCAGATCAACAACGAGGCGCCCAAGAGCACCACGTACCTGATCGAAGTCGATAACGAGCTGGTCGTGCCGGTCAACCGCAAGGTGCGCATCGTCACCACCGCCAACGACGTGATCCACTCGTGGATGATTCCGGCATTCGGCGTGAAGCAGGATGCGATTCCGGGCTTCGTGCGCGACACGTGGTTCAAGGCCGAGAAGGTTGGCGTGTACCGCGGCCAGTGCGCCGAGCTGTGCGGCAAGGAACACGCCTTCATGCCGATCGTCGTGCGCGTCGTGTCCGACGCCGACTACACAGCGTGGGTCGACGGCAAGAAGAAGGAAATGGCCGCCAAGGCGGATGACCCCAGCAAGGTCTACACGCTGGACGAACTGAAGACGCGTGGCGAGAAGGTCTACACCGCCAATTGCGCGGTCTGCCATCAGCCGAACGGCAAGGGCGGTGGCCCGTTCCCGGCGCTGGACGGCTCGAAGATCGCCAACGGCCCGCTGGCTGGCCACGTGGACATCGTGCTGCACGGCAAGGCTGCAATGCCGCCCTGGGCTTCGGCGCTCAACGATGTGGAGATCGCCTCCGTCATCACGTACGAGCGAAACAACTGGGGCAACCATACAGGTGACCTGCTGCAACCGTCGCAAGTGAAGGACGCGCGCGGCGGCAAGATGCCCGAAGGCGGCGGCGCCAAGACTGCCGCTGCGCAAGCCCCCGGCCAGGTGGCCACCCAACAAGCGAATGCGGCGCAAGACCGCAGCGCTAGCTGATTGATCGTCTGCGTGACGAAACGAATCCAAGGAGTTTTGCGATGAGCACCGCTGTTACGCACCCGCAAGATCACGCGCACGGTCATGGAGACGACCACGCGCACGACCATCCACACGGCTGGCGCCGTTGGCTGTTCGCGACCAACCACAAGGACATCGGTACGCTGTACCTGTTGTTCTCGTTCATGATGCTGCTCTCGGGCGGCACGCTGGCACTGCTGATCCGTCTTGAGTTGTTCCAGCCGGGCCTGCAGTTCTTCCATCCGGAGCTGTTCAACCAGTTCACCACGCTGCACGGCCTGATCATGGTGTTCGGCGCAATCATGCCGGCCTTCGTGGGCTTCGCTAACTGGATGATCCCGCTGCAGGTGGGCGCCTCTGACATGGCGTTCGCCCGGATGAACAACTTCAGCTTCTGGCTGCTGCCGCCGGCCGCCCTCCTGCTGGTGGGCTCGTTCTTCGCGCCGGGCGGTGCGACAGCTGCCGGCTGGACGCTCTATGCGCCTCTGTCGGTACAGATGGGCCCGGGCATGGACATGGCGATCTTCGCGGTGCACATCATGGGTGCCTCGTCGATCATGGGCGCGATCAATATCATCGTGACCATCCTGAACATGCGCGCGCCCGGCATGACGCTGATGAAGATGCCGATGTTCTGCTGGACGTGGCTGATCACGGCGTACCTGCTGATCGCCGTGATGCCGGTGCTGGCGGGCGCGATCACCATGGTGCTGACCGACCGTCACTTCGGCACGAGCTTCTTCTCGGCTGCCGGCGGCGGTGACCCGGTGATGTACCAGCACATCTTCTGGTTCTTCGGGCACCCCGAGGTGTACATCATGATCTTGCCGGCGTTCGGCATCATCAGCCAGATCGTGCCGGCCTTCGCGCGCAAGCCGCTGTTCGGTTACAGCTCGATGGTGTACGCCACGGCCTCGATCGCCATCCTGTCGTTCATCGTGTGGGCGCACCACATGTTCACGACCGGCATGCCCGTGACCGGCCAGCTGTTCTTCATGTACGCGACGATGCTGATCGCCGTGCCGACTGGCGTGAAGATCTTCAACTGGGTGGCCACGATGTGGCGCGGCTCGATGACGTTCGAGACACCGATGTTGTTTGCGATCGGCTTCATCTTCGTGTTCACGGTGGGCGGCTTCACGGGCCTGATCCTGGCCGTGGCCCCGATCGACATCCAGCTGCAGGACACGTACTACGTGGTGGCGCATTTCCACTACGTGCTGGTGGCCGGTTCGCTGTTCGCGCTGTTCGCGGGCTTCTATTACTGGGGTCCGAAGTGGTCGGGCTACATGTATAGCGAAACGCGCGGCAAGATCCATTTCTGGGGTTCGATGATCACCTTCAACCTCACGTTCTTCCCGATGCACTTCTTGGGCCTGGCCGGCATGCCGCGCCGCTATGCGGACTACCCGCAGCAGTTCGCCGATTTCAACGCTGTCGCGTCGATCGGTGCACTGGGCTTCGGCCTGATGCAGGTGTATTTCTTCTTCTTCGTGGTGCTGCCGTCGTATCGCGGTGGCGAGAAGGCTGCTGATAAGCCGTGGGATGGCGCAGAAGGCCTTGAGTGGACCGTGCCGTCGCCGGCGCCGTTCCACACCTTTGAAGAACCGCCGCACGTGAAGTAATTCAGGTATCGCGAGGCCGGCCGCTTCCGGCCTCGCGATCCGCAAGGCAACGATGTCGAATCCAGAAAAAAGCCCAACGCCCGAGCAGCGCGCCAACAACCGTCGCCTGGGGTTCATCCTTGGCACCATCGCGTTGGTTTTCTTTCTGGGTGTGATTTTCAAGCGCGTGGTGTTCGGCGGTTAGCCGAAGACATGACGAATACGCGATCTATCCATCGCTGAATCAAACTTCGTAAGACCGCATATGAGCCAGCCGCCGGTCCAAGACAATCAAGACGATCGGGCCATCGAACGTGGCCTGAACCGCTCCATGCTCGGCAAGCTGGCCGTCGTGGTGGTCATGATGTTCGGCTTCGGTTATGCGATGGTGCCGCTGTACAAGAAGATCTGCGAAGTCACCAACATCAACGTGCTGAACACGCGCGAAGAGGATGGCGGCGCACTGCGCAACTCGCAGGTCGACACTTCGCGCACGATCACGGTGGAATTCGATTCGAACAGCCAGGGGCCGTTCCGCTTCCGCCCGGTCAAGAACAGCATGGAAGTCCACCCGGGCGAGATCAGCCAGATCGTCTACGAGGTGGTGAACAAGGAAGGGCGTACGGTGGAGGCGCAGGCCATCCCGAGTTACGCGCCCAAGCAGGCAACCGAGTTCTTCAAGAAGATCGAGTGCTTCTGCTTCAAGCAGCAGAAGCTGACGGCCAACGAGTCGCGCGAAATGCCGGTGGTATTTGTGATCGATCCGGAGCTGCCGAAAGACGTGAAGACGATCACCTTGTCCTACACTTTCTTTGAAATCCACGCACCGTCAGCCATTGCGCCGGCGATGCCAGGCAAGGGAACGTGAGGGCACAAGGCAAACCATGGACGACCTGAAGGAAGCGACCAAACGACGCGCGTCATTCGCACAGACGATGAAGGCGGTGTTCTGGTCCTTCTTCGGGGTGCGCAAGGGGCGCGATCATGATCGTGACATGGCACAGCTCAATCCTGTGCACGTGATCATCGCGGGTCTGCTTGCAACGGCGTTGTTCATCTTTGTACTGCTGATGATTGTGCGTGCAGTCGTCAGTTGAAGGTTGAGGAGGCGGCCTGAGCAGCAGGGGCCGGGCAACATCGAGTGAATTCTTAAAAAAATAGAGCTGGAGAAAAAGAGATGAGTGCGAACCGAGCGAACGCTCCGTACTACTTCGTACCCGGGCCGTCGCGGCATCCGATAACGGCCAGTATCGGCTTGCTGATCGTGCTGCTGAGTTCTGCGGCGTGGGTGAACGCGCAGCCGTGGGCGCCGTGGACTTTCCTGATCGGCCTGCTGTGGTTCCTGTTCGTGCTGCGTGCGTGGTTTGCCGATGCCATCTCCGAATCCGAAGGCGGCAAATACGGTGATCGCGTTGATGCCTCGTTCCGTTGGTCGATGAGCTGGTTCATCTTCTCGGAAGTGATGTTCTTTGCGGCGTTCTTCGGTGCGCTGTTCTACGCCCGCGAGATCGCCATGCCCTGGTTGGGCGATCTGAACAACAAGCTGCTGTGGCCCGATTTCAACGCGCTATGGCCGAATGCCGGCCCGGCCGGTACGGTCAAGCCGTTCACGACGATGGGCCCGTGGCCGATCCCGACCATCAACACGGCGCTGCTGCTGACCTCGGGCGTGACGCTCACGTGGGCCCATCACGCCCTGCGTGAAGGCAAGCGTGCCCAGGTGATCCAGGGCCTGCTGCTGACGATTCTCCTGGGCTTCACGTTCATGGGCTTCCAGGCGTTCGAGTACATCCACGCGTATCACGAGTTGAACCTGAAGCTGACGTCCGGTATCTACGGCTCGACGTTCTTCCTGCTGACGGGTTTCCACGGTTTCCACGTGACGATGGGTGCGATCATGCTGTCCGTGGTGCTGGGCCGCGTGATCAAGGGTCACTTCACGCCGGAGCACCACTTCGCGTTCGAGGGCGCTGCGTGGTACTGGCACTTTGTGGACGTGGTCTGGCTGGGCCTGTACGTTGTCGTGTACTGGCTGTAAGGCAGAATGGATCGGGGCGACGCGCTTGTCGCCCTATTGCTTGGCCGATGAATGCCGCAGACGGGACACCGCTGCGGCGTTTTCGTTTTTCTGGCGTCGGTGGATTACTGGCCGAACTGGATGCCGGTGCTGTGGATCCAGCCTAACCGGTTCGCAACCAGAATGAAGATGAACAGCGCGATCGAGAACCCGACACGGAACATCAGTGAGCGGACGGTGCGGTTGCTGTTGCCCTTGTCGCGCATCAGGAAGAACAGCGCGGAGGCAAGGCTGCCGAGGATCAGCAGGAACGCGATGGCAACGACGATGCGCATGGAAGGTTGAGAGCTTGGAAATGGTTGCCGTGCATTATCTCACCGGGTGGACGCGATGACCGCGCGCGTGCCACTGCGCCAGTGGTTTGCGCCGGTGCCGATGTTGGCGGGCGTGCTGTTGATTGCGCTCACGTGCGCGCTGGGGCGGTGGCAGTTGTCGCGCGCGCAGGAGCGCATCGACAAGCAGGCGCGCATCGAGGCGCTGCAGAATGCGCCCGTGCAGCGCATCACGGCGCAACCTGTCGCGGCCGATGCGGTGCTGTACCGGCCGGTGCTGCTGCGTGGCACGTTTGACGTGGCGCATACGGTGCTGCTCGACAATCGCCCGCATACGAACAATGGCGTGTCGCGCGCCGGTTTCGAGGTGTTGATCCCATTCGTGCTGGAAGGGGCGGGTGGACGTGCGGTGCTGGTCAACCGTGGCTGGCTGCCGCGTGATCCGGCAGACCGCACGCGCATCGCGCCGTACACCACACCGGCGGGCGAAGTGCAGGTCGAAGGGGTTGCTGTGCCACATGCCAGCCGCGTCTTCAGCCTGGGGCGCAAGGACGGCGCGGATGAAGTCGGCCAGCGACTTAGGCAGAATATCGACCTCGACGCTTTTTCGCGCGAAATCGGTGTGCCGTTGCAGCCCTTTGTGGTGGAGCAGCAATCCGACGCGCAAGACGGTCTGGCGCGCGATTGGCCGCGTGCAGACTTGGGCGCCGACCGCAATTACGGTTACGCGTTCCAGTGGTTTGCGATGGCGGCGGCGGTGCTGACCTTGATGGTTGTCTACAGCGTGCGACGCTATCGTCGCTTGGCGGGCCCTTCTGAGCCCGTCTGAATACGAACACGTGTTGCGGCTTAGTGCCGCAGTTGAATGTATTAGGAATCACATGGTGAACCAGGAATCTGCACCGGGCACGCCCGGCACACTCGCGGCGCCCGCTGACCCGCGTATCGACGCGCGCACGCGCCGGGGCCGCCTGATGATGCTGTTCCTGCTGCTGGTATGCGCATCGCCGGTGATTGCGTCGTACCTCGCGTACTACGTCTTCACGCCGGCCGGCGGCAAGGCCGCGTATGGCGCGCTGGTCGACCCGCAGCGCCCGATCCCGACCGGCCTGATGGTGCAGGACGAGCACGGCGCAGAAGTGCCGTTCGCCAGCCTCAAGGGCAAGTGGCTGATGGTCTCGGTGGACAACAGCGCCTGCGACGACAACTGCGCGCGCAAGCTCTTCACCATGCGCCAGTTGCGCATCGGGCAGGGCCCGGACCGTGACCGTATCGTCCCCGTGTGGCTGGTCACGGATCGCGGTGCGATCGACCCACGCCTGATGAAGGCCTATAACGACGACTACGCCGCCGCGCGTTTCCTGCGTGCGCCCGAGTTGCCCAAGGACTGGCTGACCGACGGCAAGACGCCGGCAACGGACCACATCTTCCTGATCGACCCGCTCGGCAACCTGATGATGTCGTTCCCGAAGGACCCGGACCCGAAGAAGGTGCGCGGTGACCTGACGCGGCTGCTCAAGTACTCGCGCATCGGATAAGCCATGCTGCTGCAACTTGCATCCATTGGCATCCTGATCGCGCTGATCCCGCTGTGCTACGTGCTGGTCAAGGGGGACCGCAACAAGTACCGCAAGCTGGTGTGGATCACGGCATTCCTGACGCTGGACCTCATCATGTTCGGCAGCTTTACGCGCCTGACCGACTCGGGCCTGGGCTGCCCGGACTGGCCCGGCTGTTACGGCACGTCCAACCCCTTCCACGCGCGTGACGACATTCACGCCGCGCAAACCGCCATGCCGAGTGGCCCGGTCACGTGGATGAAGGCGTGGATCGAGATGACGCACCGCTATTTCGCGCTCGCGCTGGGCGTGCTGATCATCACGCTGGTGGTGCTGGCGTGGGTCAAACGCAAGGAACTCAAGCAATCGCCCTGGTACGCCACGGCTGTGCTGGCGCTGGTGTGCGTGCAGGGCGCGTTTGGCGCCTGGACGGTCACGCTCAAGCTGCAGCCGGCCATCGTGGTGACGCACCTGCTACTCGGCATGTCGTTGCTCGCATCGTTGATCTGGCTTGGCTGCAAGAACGACACGCCGCGCCTGGTCGACGGTCAGGGCGCATCGCTGCGTGTGCCGGCGGCGATCGGGCTGGTGTTGCTCGTCGTACAGATCGCGCTGGGTGGCTGGGTCAGTACCAACTACGCGGTGCTCGCCTGTACTGACTTTCCGCTATGCAATGGCCAGTGGGTGCCCGCGATGGATTTCGCGCATGGCTTCACCTTCTGGCGTCAGCTGGGTCGTACCGCCGGGGGCGATTTCATCTCGCATGACGCGCTGGTCGCGATCCACTGGACGCACCGCGTCTTTGCGGTGCTCGTGCTGAGCTACCTGGCATGGCTTGGCATACGCGCGCGGCGTGTGGCCGGCATCGGCCGTGTGGCGACCGTACTGCTCATTGTGCTGGCCGTGCAACTGGCGACCGGCCTGTCGAATATCGTGCTCGGCTGGCCGTTGCTGGCGGCGGTGGCGCACAACGGTGGCGCGGCGGTGCTGCTGTTGCTGATGGTGCGTCTGCATTACCTGATCGGCTTGGCGCAAGTGCGCGCGCCGATGCCTGCGGCAGTGGCCGCCGTTTGATTGATTGTTTATGAATACCGTGGCAACCCCAACGACTTCCACTCAACTCCCTGGCTGGCGGCATACCGCATCGCAGTATGCGGCGCTGACCAAGCCGCGCGTCACGCAGCTCGCCGTATTCTGCGCCGTGATCGGCATGTTCCTGGCCACCCCGGGCATGGTGCCGTGGCTGGTGCTGATTGGCGGCGCGGTCGGCATCTGGCTGTTTGCCGGCGCGGCCTTCGCCATCAACTGCCTGGTCGAGCGCAAGATCGACGCCATGATGCGGCGCACGGCGTGGCGCCCCTCGGCCAGCGGCGAGCTGGGCACACGGCAGATCCTGCTGTTCTCATTGGTGCTGGGCGGCGCGGGCATGTGGACGCTGCACGTGTTCGCCAACGACCTGACGATGTGGCTGACCTTCGCCACCTTCATCGGCTACGCCATCATCTACACGCTGCTGCTCAAGCCGGCCACGCCGCAGAACATCGTCATCGGTGGCCTGTCGGGCGCGATGCCGCCGGCGCTGGGCTGGGCAGCTGTCGCCAACAGCGTGCCGGCCGAGGCGTGGATCCTCGTGCTGATCATCTTCACCTGGACGCCGCCGCATTTCTGGGCGCTGGCCCTATATCGCCGTGCTGACTACGCCAAGTCTGGCCTGCCGATGCTGCCGATCACCCACGGCGAGAAATACACGCTGCTGCACATCTTGCTGTACACGCTCATCATGATTGCCGCGACCATCCTGCCGTTTGTGTACGGCATGAGCGGCTACATTTACCTTGCGACGGCGCTGTTGCTGGGCGGCGGTTTCTTCGCCTATGCATGGCGCATGTACCGCAAGTATTCCGATGCGCTGGCGCAGAAGACCTTCCGCTACTCGATCATCTATCTGTCGATCCTGTTCGCGGCGCTGCTGGTGGATCACTACTTCAAGTTCGGGCCCACGCTGACCCAAGGCGCGGCGCTGTGACGCACGGGGCTGCGGCCGAGTGCGTGCAATTGGCGCTACGCTAGACCGCCCCTCTTCAACACGATGACCATGCTCTCTTTCCGATACTTCCGCGGCGTTCTGTTTGCCGCTCTGGCTGCCACCGTGCTGGCGCTGACGGCCTGCAGCGACAAGCCGGCTTTCACGAACCTCGACATCACCGGTGCCAAGAGTTTCGGCAAAGACTTCTCGCTGACCGACCACACCGGAAAGCGCCGCACGTTGGAGGATTTCCGCGGCAAGGTCGTCGTGATGTTCTTCGGCTACACGCATTGCCCCGATGTTTGCCCGACCACGCTGGCCGAACTGCGTGGCGTGATGGACACCCTCGGCAAGGACGCCGACCGCGTGCAGGTGCTGTTCGTGACCGTCGATCCTGAGCGCGATACGCAAGACCTGCTGGGCAAGTACGTGCCCGCGTTCGATCCGCGCTTCATCGGCCTGCGCCCGGCCGACGAGGCAGAGCTGAAGAAGGTCACGTCCGACTTCAAGGTGTTCTACAGCAAGGTGCCAGGCAGCAAGCCCGACAACTACACGATGGATCACACCGCTGGCAGCTATATGTTCGACACGAAGGGCAACCTGCGACTGTTCATCAAGCATGGTCAAGGCCCCGAGCCGATCGCGCACGACGTCAAACTGCTGCTGAACGAGTAACCGCGCGCAGCACGCACCCAAACAAAAAGCCCGCCAGGTGGTTTGCACAACCCGGCGGGCTTTTTTACTGCTGGGGAAACCGCTTAGGCAAACGCCTGCAGCGCACCCTTCATCTTCTTCATCGCGGCCACTTCGATTTGGCGGATGCGTTCGGCCGACACGCCAAACTCGTCAGCCAACTCGTGCAGCGTGGCGCCGCCCGATCCGTCGTCGTTCACGTTCAGCCAGCGGGCTTCGATGATGCGGCGGCTACGGTCGTCCAGCTTGGCGAGGGCGGACTCGATGCCTTCGCTTTGCATGCGGTCGTGGCCGCGCGACTCGATCACGCGGGTCGGCTCGTTGTGCGTATCGGCCAGGTAGGCGATCGGGGCGTACGCCTCTTCGCCGTCGTCCATCTGGCCTTCCAGCGCGATGTCGCCACCCGAGAGGCGCGTTTCCATCTCGCGCACCTCGGCGCCCTTGACGTTGAGTTCGGCCGCTACGGCGTCGATCTCACCGGGCGAGAAGGTGGCCTGTGCATCCTGCTTGTGGCTGCGCAGGTTGAAGAACAGCTTGCGCTGGGCCTTGGTGGTGGCCACCTTGACCATGCGCCAGTTCTTCAGGATGTACTCGTGCATCTCGGCCTTGATCCAGTGCATCGCGTACGAGACGAGACGCACACCTTGATCCGGGTCGAAGCGCTTGACGGCCTTCATCAGGCCGATGTTGCCTTCTTGGATCAGGTCCGCATGCGGCAGGCCGTAGCCGAGGTACTGACGGGCGATGGACACGACCAGGCGCAGGTGCGAGAGCACCAGACGGCGCGCCGAATCGAGATCGTCGTTGTCGCGGTACTCGCGGGCCAGACGTTGTTCTTCTTCAGCCGACAGCATCGGCACCCGGTTGACGCTCTGGATATAGGCGTCAATGTTGCCGAGGTTGCCGGGGAAGGCCAGCGCCCACGCGTTGCCCGAAGACTGCTGCGTGGCAATGGGGGAGACGGTATTCACGGGAATGACTGCGTTCACTCAGGACTCCTGTCGAAATCCAGTGGAAGTTTGGAAAGGCATCTTAGCACTCCAACCGGAAGAGTGCTAATAGGACATTTTGTGCCGGTTGATAGTTCCCGTAAATCAGATGATGAACCTCAATAGTATGATGATTGCGCCGCAACAGACATGGCCGCGCACCCAGTCATAGACAGCCGCCGGCGGCGTCGGTTCTCAGTTATGCCGCAGTGTTACGTCCGCGCGACTTGGCCCAATAAAGTGCACGGTCCGCCTCGCGCAAAACCACGTCAGGATCACTGATATCGGGCGCTGGGCAGGCTACCCCGATGCTGGCTGTCACATGCAGCGATACATCGCCGCGCAGGGGAATTGGCGGGCGGATCGCGCTCACCACCTTGTGTGCGGTGTGCAGCGCATCATCCGGGGCGTCAATCGGGTCCAGGAGGATGACGAATTCGTCACCTGCGAGGCGGGCGACGGTGTCCGTGCGGCGGACGGCCTGCTGCAGGCGGCGGGCGACTTCCACCAGCACCGCGTCCCCCGCGGCGTGGCCGTAGGTGTCGTTGATGTGTTTGAAGTGATCCACGTCCAGGTACAGCACGCCCATCGGGGCAGGCTGGCGCTGGCGGCGCTCCAGGGCCGTGCGCAGGCGCTCGTAGAGTTCATAGCGGTTGGCCAGGCCGGTGAGCGCATCGAAGCGCGCCATGCGCGAGAGTTCCATCTCGCTGCGCTTGGCCTCGGTCACGTCCTGGACGAAGGCGTAGAAGCCGCAGCGCTCGGCGCCGGCGTCGGTATCGGTGGCATCCGGCACCAACTGGCCGCGCAGGTAGCGCGTGCGGTGGCGCGGGCTGCCGGCGTGCGTCTTTTCGTACCACGGCGCGTTGATCTCGAATTCGACCGTCTCGCCCCGCACCGCGCGGGTCAGATACGGCGCCAGCAGCGCATAGGTGCCCGGCGTGAAGACGTCCTGCGCCGGCTGGCCGCAGACCTCCTCGGGCGTGCGCTGCAGCCAGCGTGCATGGGTGACATTGCAGAAGGTGAAGATGCCGTCGGCGTTGATGTGCGAGACCAGCAGCGGTGCGTTGTCGAGCACCAGCGTGAGCGCGCGTTCGCTGCGGGCGAGGGCGATTTCGGCCGTGGTGCGCTCGGTCAGATCCTGCAACATCGAGAAGTAGCCACGCAGCGTGCCGCGGTCGTCGTAGTCGGGGTAGTAGTGGCCGCTCAGGTAGCGCGGCTTGCCCGTGCGCAGCGAGGTGATGTCGAACTGCACCGGGTAGCCGGCCAGCACCTCGGTCATGTAGGGCAGCAGCGTGCGGTAGTCCTCGGGCGTGTAGATCTCGCTGACGTGGTGGTCGATCATCTGGTCCTGCGTGCGGCCAAACGCCTCCAGCAGCGTGCGGCTGGCAAAGCGGACGATGCCGTCAGGATCGACATAGCTGAGTTGCGCGGGCACGTTGTCGGCCACCAGGCGCAGTTGCTCGCGGCTGGCGCGCAGGGCGTCGCGCCGTCGTTCCAAGCTTTCGTTGGCGATACGCAGTGCGCGCTCAGACGCCGCCAGACGGTTGGCAAATGGCCGCACTGTCAGCCGGATGGCCGCCACGCTGCCGATGATCCCGCACAGCATGAGCGCTGCCAGCCGCTCGAACTGTGCGCGCATGGGTGTGTACAGCTCGGCGCTGGAGATCTTGCTGATCAACGCCAGGCCCGTGTGGCCGATGGGCATGTAGCTGAGCGAGGTCGGCACGCCATGAATGTCGCGCCATTGGCCATAGCCCGACTGGCCCGCCAGCGCCAAGCGCGAGGGCAGCGTCCGTTGTTCGACCGTCTGCCTTGGCAACTCAAAGATGTACGCATCGAAGCGCTGCGGAAACGACATCGCACGGCCAGTCGCATCGAACCCCGACATGGCGAGCGTTTCCGTCGTGCCCGCTTCGGGCAGGCTGGTGTAGCGGGCCGTCATGTGGGCCAGCGGCTGCTCGGCAACGAGCCAGCCGACCTGCACGCCGTCTACCAGGACCGGCGTTTCGGTGCGCATGGCAAAGCCGTGGTTCCACTGCAGCGTGACGCGCTCAGGCGCCAGGCCTGCGTGCAGCGCAATCGCCAGTTCCGGGTGCGACACCTCCGTGCCGAGGCTGATGATGCCCTCGCCGGCCAGCGTGCGCAGTTGCAGGTATGAATAGCCCTGCTCGCGATAGGCCTGCAGTGCGCTCTCGCCATGCAGGCGGGCGGCGGTGTCGGCGGGATCGCGCAGCGCTTCCTGGATGCGCTGCGCGGCGGCCACCAGTCGCGGGTTTTCCGCGCGCATGGCCAGCACCTGGTCGAACTCTTCGGCGTAGCTCGACAGCGTGCGCGTTCGCGTGTTGCCGAACGCCACGCTGGCGCTATCGACCTGGATGATGAAGGCCGTAACGGTGGCGCCCAGACCCGCCAGCACCACACAGCCGCCGCTGATCCAGACAATGGTGTCTTCTGGCGACAATCGGATGTGGAACAGGCGCGGATACCGGGCCAGTGCCGTGCACAGCACGCCCGCCACCACCAGCAGTGTGCAGCCGGCCGCCACGTCGGAGGCGCGCCACTGCAGCCAGGCCGGGTACAGATACTCCAGCGCCATCGCCCGGCCGAGCAGGTCTCCGACGCAGAGCAGGACCGACACGACCAGCAACGCAAACAGCCACTGCACGCGATGCGCCTGTCGCGCCGTCGGGACAAGACACAGCGCGCCTGCGCCCGAGGCCAGCGCCAGTGCGTGGCTCGGGTGCATGCCGCCGATCCAGCCCGTCAGCCAGTTGCGCTCCAGCCAGACGTGCACGCCAGGAAAATCGAACGCCACGGGCCAGCCGGTCACCACCTCCACCAGACGCAGCGTGCACAGCACGGCCACCGCGCCGCCGGCCAAGCGTGCAGCCCGGTCGGCCCAGCGGTTGCTGGGCCGTAGCGTGCCAACCAGCAGCGCGGCGAGCCCCCCACCCAGCAGCAGAAGGTTCAGCCCTGTTGCAAAGACGATCACCAGATGGTCGTTGCCCACTTTCACGCCCCACGGCCAATGCAGCAGCCAGCTGACCATGACGGTCAGCCCAATTAGCGTGAGAAGAGCACCGATGCCGCCGGCGATGGCGACAAGCGGCTGGCGAGAAACCATGCAGTCGGTCTGTAGATGGGCCCGAAGAGGGGTGGGTTTGGACGAACGCGCCCTAACCGGGAAATCGGCGCAAACGTGCGCTGCTTGAGCGTTTGCAGGGGCAAATTGCCCTACCCCCGACGAGATGGGGGAGTCGTTTGCCGGAAATGCGATGTGTACTGCACCTCATGTGGCGTCACGTAACTTCGCTACACTCCCCGGATACCCTTGAACCGCACCTGGAGCCGCCATGACCATCGTCGTTAGCAAGGACACCGAAGGCCTGTTCCGCCACAAAGTCACCTTTCCCGAAGGCGTGACCTACACCGATGTACCCAAGCCCACGGGCGAGGGCAGCGCGCCCGACCCGCACGCCTACTTCGACGCCGCACTGGCGAGCTGCAAAGCGCTGACCGTTACGCTCTACGCCCGGCAGCGCAAATATCCGCTGGACTCCATCGACGTGGCGGTCGAGCATGACGGCAGCCAAGAGCGCCAGGGGCGCTACAAGCTGCGCACCGTCCTCACCCTGCACGGTGACCTGACCGACGAGCAGCGCGCCGACTTGCTGCGCGTGGCCGGCAAGTGCCCGGTCCACAAGCTGATGACCGAGGTTGAGATCAGCGTCGACACCGAACTGGCCGAACGCGCCTGAGCAGGGGAGACCACCACCATGACTTCCATCCAGCACATCATCGGTCCGCACGTGCGCGACCTGGGCGGCTTCTCTGTCAAGCGCGTGCTGCCCTCGGCGGCGCGCCAGACGGTCGGCCCGTTCATCTTCTTCGATCACATGGGGCCGGTGGACTTCCCGCCGGGCGAGGGCATTGACGTGCGCCCGCACCCGCACATCGGCCTGGCCACCGTCACCTACCTGTTTGACGGCAGCATGGTCCACCGCGACAGCTTGGGGCACGTGCAGACCATCGTCCCCGGGGATGTGAACTGGATGACGGCCGGCAACGGCATCGCGCATTCCGAGCGCTCGACACCCGAGGCGCGGCAGAAGGGCGCCCGCCTGCACGGCATCCAGACCTGGGTCGCCCTACCGAAGGATCAGGAAAAGGTCGGCCCCAGCTTCGCGCACCATGGCGCCGACACGCTGCCCAAGCTCGATTGCCCCGGCGTGCAGGGCGTGGTCATCGCGGGGGATGCGTTTGGGCTGACGTCGCCCGTGAAGGTGAATTCGCGCACGCTGTATGTGGCGCTGGAACTGGCAGCGGGGGCATCGTTGGTGATCCCCCCCGAGCATGAAGACCGCGGCCTGTATCTCGTCGACGGTGCCGTCACGATTGATGGCGAATCGCTCGATCCGCAGCACCTGGCCGTGCTCGAACCCGGCGGCGACGTGACGCTCACCGCGCAGGTGTCGTCACGCGTGATGCTGCTGGGCGGCGAGCCGACCGATGGCCACCGCCACATCTACTGGAACTTCGTTGCCAGCGACAAGGCTGACATCGAAGACGCCAAGCAACGCTGGGAGAGCGACGCCTTCGCCCACGTGCCCGGCGAGACGGAGCGCATTCCGCTGCCGTCCAAGTAAGACGCGCCGATCAGGCAGGCTGCGCCGGTCGTGCGCAACGCACGATGGCGCGCACCTGCTTGGCGATGGGTTCGGGCACGGGCTGCCTGCCGTCGAGCACCGCTTCAATCCACCGCGCCGTTGCCGCCGCATCTGTGCCGGCGGGCAGTTCGGGCGGCGTATCGCTCGACCCTTCCACCGCTTCGATCACCGTTTCGTGGGCTCCATCACGCAGCCATTCCACAGCGCTGCCGCGCCGCGCATCGGCCACCGCCTCGCCCTCGGTGCCGCGTGCCAGCAGCACATTGGCCGGGTGTCGCAGGAAGTAATCGGTGAGGGTGTCGCGGTATTCGGGGTGCGTATAGCTGACCAGACGCAGTGCTTCGTGCGGCGCGTGGTTGCCGATCGGCTGCAGCATCTTCACCACCGTGTGCGCGGAATTGCGCAGGCCGACGATCTCGCGCTTGTCCAGCAGCGTTGCCAGCTCGGGCGAGAGCACGTCGATCGGCACATATGCCAGTCGATCGTTCTCCAACCGCTCGCGCGCTTCGTCCATGTGGTCGCAGATGGGCCAACCGAGTGCGTCGAACAGCGTGGCCGTGGTGATGCGTCCATCGAAGCGGCGGATGCCATGCACCAGCACCGGCACGCCTTCACGTGCCAGCAGCTTGGCTAGCAGCGGCACCAGGTTCGGTTGGCGGCGGGCGCCGTTGTAGCTCGGGATGACGACCGGAAGCGTGTGCTCTGGCGTATCCGGTGCGGATAGCGGCCGGCAGTGCGCGTGCGTGGCTTCCAGCATGCCGTCCAGCTCTTCCGGCGTTTCGCCCTTGATGCGGTAGGCCATGAGGATGGCGCCGAGTTGGATCTCGGCCACGCGGCCTTCCAGCATGGCGGTGAACAAGGCGCGTGCGTCGTGCTTGACGAGCGCGCGGGCGCCGTCTGCGCCGCGGCCGATTTCCTTGATGAAGCGGGCGGCGGGGAAGGGGCCGTTATTGAGGGCCTCTTCTGCGGCGTTGTCAGGGAGGATGGGGGGAGCGGGCATTGTTGTGGGTGGGTGGTATTGGCGTGGGGTTGATCATAGCGCTCTGGGTTTGGCGCGGGCGCTGGGGCGGTTTTTTTGTTGTTGGTCCATCTCCGGTATCGTCCCCTGCCGGGGCCGACTCACTTTTCTTTGTCTTGCCAAAGAAAAGTAAGCAAAAGAAAGGCGCGCCCGAGATGGCGACCCCCTCCTTGAATTTTCATAACCGGGCGGAGACGGGAAAAACTCGCTGCGCTCAAACAGTTTCCCGTCTTATTTCCGCCCGCTTACGAAAATTCAAGGCGCCATCAAGGGCAGGAACGTCAAAGGCCAAACCGGCGGAATACAACGGCGAGCGCCAAAGCACGTTGATCGTGAGCTGCGCGCAGTGGGACTCAAGACGAAGTCGTGCGCTGGCAAGAGATTGTTTGCTTTTCCGCTGCCCTATGCGGCGCCTTGAATTTCTGTTGCAAGGAGGAAAAAGAGGGGAGGCTTGTCTGAGCGCAGCGAGTTTGCCTCCCCGCCCTCCTTGCGACATAAATTCAAGGGGAAGTTGCCGCATCGGGCGCGCCTTTCTTTGCTTACTTTCTTTGGCAAGACAAAGAAAAGTGAGTCAGCCCCGGCCGGGGATGAAACAAGGGATGGACCACCAAAGCTCGCCCCGGCAGGGGATGAAACAAGGGATGCCCCACCAACAAAAGAACCAAAAGCCCAACGCCCAATCATCAAGCCGCGTCCGCCCCAGGCGCCTCGCGCATCTAATGTTGCGCCGTCTTGGTCAGCACGTAGTAGTGATGCCTCCCGCTGCGGTCTGCAATGTCGAAGAGGTAGCTTCCCTCCGGAATCGTCATCGTTGCAAACGAGGGTGGCATGGTGCCGGAGTTCACGGGGTCCGGGCTGGTCTGTCTCTGCAGGGAAAAGAAGTTGACCTCGCCGGTCAACGCATCGCACTGCATGGCCGTGTAACGACGGTTCTCGGTATACCACCCTCGGCAGTCCGACCCGCTTAACGTCGTGGCGCCGATTGTCGGGCCCATCATCAACAGGCTGAGCTGGTCTGAGCCGTCTTGCTTGCTGACGATGGCCTGCGTATAGCCGCGGCCATCGTCGTTGCGGCTGTCCGTGACTTCGTAGGTGCCCATCAGCGCGTTGGCGGCCCGGCGCAGCGCAATCTTCTGCTGCTCGGGCGTGCGCGGGTCCTGATAGGTCATGCACCCAGCGAGAGACGCCATGGCGCAGAGCAGTGCGATGTTGCGAGCGAGCATGTTGTGCCTTGAAGACGAAATGGCTGACAGGCTCCCACCAACAAACAATCAAAAGCCCAACTCCAAAATATCACGCCGCTTCCGCCACCGGATGCCGCTGCTTCCGATACAAGAAATCCAACACCGCCGTCCGGCAAGCGTGATACGTCGGGTCATCTGCCAGCGCAACACGATCCCGAGTCCGCGCAAGTTCCACCTTCAACACTTCCCCGATAGTGGCCGCCGGCCCATTCGTCATCATGACGATGCGATCCGCCAGTAGCACGGCCTCATCCACATCATGGGTGACCATCACAACAGTGCTGCCTGTAGTGGCAATGATCTTTAGCAGCTCATCCTGCAGATGCGCCCGCGTGAGCGCATCCAGCGCGCCAAAGGGCTCATCCATCAGCAGCACCTTGGGCTCCATCGACAGCGCTCGCGCAATGCCCACGCGCTGCTTCATCCCACCGGAAATCTCATGCGGATGCTTGTGCTCGGCATGCGACAAGCCCACCAGCGCCAGCGCCGCATGCGTTCGCGCCTTCAGTTCAGCCTTTGATTCGCTCTTGCTGAAGACGCGCTCGACCGCGAGGTACACGTTGTCAAAGCACGTGAGCCAGGGCAGCAGCGAATGGTTCTGAAACACCACCGCCCGGTCCGGCCCTGGACCGGCAATCTCACGCTCGGCCAGGATCAGTGCACCGGTGGTCGGCCGCGTGAGCCCGGCAATCAGATTGAGCAACGTGGATTTGCCGCAACCGGAGTGCCCGATCAGCGCGATGCACTCGCCGCGCGCCGCCGTCAGGTCGATATCACGCAGGGCAACGAACGGCCCGCTCTTGGTCTTGAACGTCTGCCCGACGTTTTCAATGCGCAGGAATTTATCGCTCATGGTCGCCCCCTCAAACCGCGTCGTACGAGAACCTGCGGGCAATGACCAGCAGCGCGTGCTCCAGCAGCAACCCCACCACGCCAATCACGAAGATGGCGATGACGATGTGCTCGACCTTCAGGTTGTTCCACTCATCCCACAGCCAGAAGCCGATGCCGACACCGCCAGTGAGCATCTCCGCCGCCACGATCACCAGCCACGCCGTGCCGATGGACAGCCGCACGCCCGTCAGCATGTACGGCAGCACCGCCGGAAACAGCACGCGCGTGAACACCTTCCACTCCGACAGGTTCAGCACGCGCGCGACGTTCAGGTAGTCCTGCGGCACACGCGTCACACCCACGGCGGTGTTGATCACCATCGGCCAGATCGAGCAGATGAAGATCGCCCAGATGGCCGCCGGGTTGGCGGACTTGAACAGCAGCAGCCCGATCGGCAGCCACGCCAGCGGCGACACCGGCCGCAGCAGGCTGATGATGGGCGAGGCCATCGCGTTCAGAAACGCAAAGCGCCCGATCAGGAAGCCCGCAGGAATACCAATGACCGCCGCCATCCCAAAGCCCGCACCCACGCGGGCGAGCGAGGCCAGCACGTTCCAGCCGACCCCTTGGTCATTCGGGCCGTTGCGATAGAACGGATCTGAAAACAGCGCGACGGCAGCCTTCCACGTCACAGCCGGTGTGGGCAATGCGGGGATGGCCGTGGCGATGCCCTGCCACGCCAGCACAAACATCATCAGACCCAGCAAGGGCGGAAAACCTTTCACCACGGCAGCAACAAACCAGTCACGCCAAACGATGCGGCGCGTGGGTACAGCGGCGTCGGACTGCACGCCGGACAACGTTTTGACGAGCGTGTTCATGTCGGGCTCCATCGACGGGAAGAACCGCAATCAGAGAAGGCCGGAAGCGTCAGACCTTGATCTTGAAACCGTCTGCGTACGCGGCGGGGTTCTTGGCATCCCACACCACACCGTCGATCAGCTTGGCGGTGCGCATGTCGCTCTTGGGCAATGGCGTGCCTGTGGCGGCAGCGGCCTGCTTGTAGGTATCGATGCGGTTGACCTGCCGGGCCACGGCTGCGTAATCCGGATGCGCCTTCAGCAGGCCCCAGCGCTTGTGCTGCGTGAGGAACCACATGCCATCCGACAGGTACGGAAAGTTGACCGCGCCGTCGTGATAGAAGCGCATCGGGTCGGTGTCGTCCCACGTCTTGCCGATGCCGTTCGTGTAGCGGCCCAGCATGCGGTCAAGGATGATGTCCATGTCGGTGTTGACGTAGGACTTGGCGGCAATGGTCTCGGCCGTCTTGCGGCGGTTCGATGCGGAGGCATCAATGAACTTGGATGCCTCCAGCACTGCGGCGGTGAGCGCGCGTGCCGTGTTCGGATACTTCTGCACGAACTCCGCCGTGGTGCCGAGCACCTTTTCGGGGTGGTCTTTCCAGATGGCCTGTGTGGTCTCGGCGGTAAAGCCGATGTTGTCGGCAATCGCGCGGGCGCCCCACGGCTCGCCCACGCAAAAGCCATCCATGTTGCCGACGCGCATGTTGGCGACCATCTGCGGGGGCGGCACGGTAATCGCCTTCGCATCCTGCAGCGGGTGAATGCCGTGCGCGGCCAGCCAGTAGTACAGCCACATGGCGTGCGTGCCGGTCGGGAAGGTCTGCGCGAAGACGTAGTCGCGCTTGTCTTTCGCCATGACCGCCTTGAGCGATGCGCCGTCACGCACGCCGGCTTCCTTGAGCTTGGATGACAGCGTGATCGCCTGGCCGTTGTTGTTGAGCGTCATCAGCACGGCCATGTCCTTCTTCGGGCCGCCAATACCGAGTTGCACGCCGTAGATCAAGCCATAGAGCACGTGCGCTGCATCCAGATCGCCTGACACGAGCTTGTCGCGCACGCTGGCCCACGACGCCTCTTTGGACGGCGTGATCTTGATGCCGTACTTCTTGTCGAGGCCGAGCGTGGACGCCATCACCACCGAGGCGCAGTCCGTGAGCGGGATGAAGCCGACCTTGAGTTCGGTCTTCTCGGGCGCATCGGAGCCAGCGGCCCAGGCACCGGCACGTACCAGCGGATCGATCAATGCCACGGCACTACCTCCTGCGATGGTTGCCGCAGCCTTCATGACGCTGCGACGCTTGGGGTTGATGACGGTGTCGGTCTTGTCTGGCGCGGCCATCCATGGCTCCAAAGAAAAAGCGCCCCGATGCGCGGCACTCGCCTATCCGCAAGGAGAGAGGTGATGTGCCGTGCATCGAGACGCCGTTGTCCCGTGCCGATACCCACGTTGGTATCGGCTTCGCAGCAGCACTTGCAAGGGGTGTGCCAACGGAGGGCGTATCGGTTGTCACCCTGTTTCGTCCCCTGCCGGGGCCGACTCACTTTCTTTGTCTTGCCAAAGAAAGTGAGCAAAGAAAGGCGCGCCCGAGATGGCGATTCCCCCTTGAATTTATGTCGCGGGGAGGGAAGGGAGGCAAACTCGCTGCGCTCAGACAAGCCTCCCTTCTTTTTCCTCCTCGCAACAGAAATTCAAGGCGCCATCAAGGGCAGGAACGACCAAACCGTCTGGATATCTGCGTGGGTGCCACAGCGGAATGTGGCGTGTGGCTGGTGCATTTGTGGTGCCGAAATTGTGCGGTGCACCAGAACTGGGCGGCGCCGGAGGCGCAACCGGCCACTACGTCGCCATCACGTCGATCACCCGCTGGGCGGCTTCCACCAGCTTGATGTTGCGGTCCATCGCCATTTTGCGCAGGCGCTTGAAGGCGTCGTCTTCCGACAGGTTCATTTGCTTCATCAGCAGGCCCTTGGCGCGCTCCAGCACCTTGCGCTCGGCCAGTTGGGTCTTGGCGGTGTCCAGCTCGGCACGCAGTTCGCGTTCGTGCTCGAAGCGAGCGTAGGCCACGTCCAGCACGGCCTTGACGCGCGTGGGCTTGAGCCCGTCGACGATGTAGGCGGTGATGCCCGCCGCGAATGCCGATTTGATGCGCGCCGCATCGTCGTTGTCGGTGAACAGCACGATGGGGCGCGGTGCATGCTGCGTGGCCACGCAGACGTGCTCGATGGTGTCCCGCGCGGCAGATTCCGACGCAACGATCACCATGTCGGGCTGTGTCTGGGCGATGCGATCGGGCAGGGTGAGGTCGGCGTCGGCCAGGCCCACGTCCACGAAGCCGGCCTCGGCCAGCCCGGCGCGGATCAGCTCCAGGTTGACCGGTTCGGTATCCAGCGGATCACGCACCAGCAGCACGCGCATCGGTGCGCCCGGGTGGGCGGCGGCGGGCAGAGCAGATGGGGTGGGCGGTTTCGCTTGCATGGCGCAATGTGGGGCAGTGTGCACGGAGCGTGCGATGCCCCTTTTTCGGGAGATGCGTTCGCCGCAAAACGGTTCGCGTGGTAGGCGCAGACCGCCGCCCTTAGTCAACTAAGGGCAAGGGCTGCAACACCCCACGCGGGCCGTTTTGCGGCGAACCCTCCGGGAAGCCCATCAAAAGGCCGCATGGCGGCGTTGTGACTCGCTTATGTGGCAGGCCACACCGCGCTCGCCACGTCTTGCCCTGCGACCTTTTGATGGGCTTCGCACTCCCGAAAAAGGGGCATCGCACGCTCTATGCAAGAACCGCGCCGGGGCGGTGCGGGTGTATGCTCGCAGCTCGGTCGCCGGGGGGCGGTGGCCGTGTCCCCGTTAGTTTCTGTTTCGTTCCAGCTTAGTCCGAGGAGACCTGCATGACCGCTCATGTGACCGAATTCGTCGTCACCCCGCCCGCCGTCAACGGCATTCCCGTGCGTGGCGGGCAAGGCCAGTTTCCGGTGCGCCGTGTGTACTGCGTCGGCCGCAACTACGCCGCCCACGCTCGCGAGATGGGTTCCGACCCCGACCGTGAGCCGCCGTTCTTCTTCTGCAAGCCGGCGGATGCCGTGCGCTACATCCCTGATGGCGAGACCGGC
>NZ_JAELUI010000109.1 GCF_016429285.1 Ralstonia sp. ASV6 | reverse complement strand
CGGGCTGTGGATGATCAGCCCCGTTTCCGTATTGAGTCCGACCGAACGCGGGTCGACATTCATCGACCCGACGAAGAGCGTGCTGCGGTCAACAATGACCGACTTCACGTGCAAGCTCGCCTGCGCCGACCGGAACGTACCGAACAATTTCGGCCGATCGCCCAGCGTGGGACGCAGTTCATAGAGTTCGACACCATCGCCCAACAACGCACTGCGGTATTTGGCATAGCCGACATGCACGATGGGCGCATCGGTCGCGGCCAGAGAATTGGTCAGCACGCGCAAGTGCACGCCGCGCGCCTCCAGATTCTTGGCCACCGCCATGCCACGCGCACCAGGCACAAAGTACGGTGAAATCAGAATGACCTCTCGCTGGGCCTGCTCGATCTCGTGCAGCAGCGTCTGGGCGACGCGCTCCTCGCTTGAGGTGACATCGTCACCGGATACCTTGGCTGGGCGATCGACCGTCACCCGCGCCGGCGCCCATTCGAGCCGCAGGCGGTTGCGGGCGATCTGGTCCGCCAGGAACCAGTCGCCTGCGGCGGGGCGCAAGGGCAACGCGTCCGGTTGCGCCGGAGGCTGCCCTGCCCGTGCGGATGCTGGCCCCTGCGGACCGGGCGCGGCATCCATGTCGACAGGCTGCGTGGGCACCTCAATGTGTTGCGGCGGCGCTGCGGGCCGATCCGGCATCGTCACCGGCGGCGGATAGTTGCCCTCCTTCGGCTCGGGCGGATGCGCGGTGCTGGGCTCGGGTGCCAGTGCCTCTACCGGATAGGCGAATTCGCTGTTCCAGTACGCATCAAACGCCGCCGACAGTTGCCGCACCGCTGGCCCCGCTGCCAGTACGTCTAGGTCGACGAAATTGGTGGTCTCGTTTTGCGTGAAATACTCCGCACCGAGGTTACGACCGCCCGTGACGGCCAGCGCGTTGTCGGCAATGAACGCCTTGTTGTGCATGCGCCGGTTGACGCGACGGAACTCGGCCGCACCGCTCAGATAGCGCGTCAGGTTCGACATGCGGCCGCCCGGAAACGGGTTGAACAGCCGCACATCAATATTCTTGTGCGACGAAAACCTGAGGAAAGCCAGATCGCGCCCGTCGCTGTGGAGATCGTCGACCAGCATGCGCACGCGCACGCCGCGCTCGGCAGCAGCCCGCACGTGGCGCATCAGCTCACGCACGGAGTTGTCGCTCTCGATGATGAAGTACTGCAGATCCAGCGTGCGCTCTGCACGGTCCGCCAGCGTGAGCAAGGTGGCATAGGCCTCTTCCCCGGAGGGGATCAGCCGGAAGCCAGACACATCCGCCGACGGCGCCGCAGCCTGTGCCAGACGCCCGAGCGTGGTGGCCGATTCGGCGTTGGGCAGCGCATTGCTGACAGGCCGATCGACATGTTCAGGCAGGCTGACGCAGCCCGCCAGCAACAGCGCAGCAAACCACGCAAACGAAGCCAGCCACGCGCGGCGAGTCGTGCACGATGGAATCTGCGGGTGCCCTTGCATGTTCGTTGGTGTTCTTTTGCGATGGTTGGTCGACAGGACGGCCTCTGCACATCAGCATGCGGCGTGCCACGCCTCACATGCCTGGTGAGACTACGCCAGCCTTACAGCGCCACTGTATCCGTGTTTGTCCGACGCCACCCCGGGGCATGTCAGAATGCGCACATCGTCGCGTGCCGAGCCGAGCCCTTTTTCTCCTTCTTCGATGCCGACCAGTACCACCGCGTTTTTTGCCTCCCTCCTCTTCCTCGTGCACTGCGTGGGCGTGTTTGCCGCCGTCCACGCGGTGCTTACCGTGCGTACCTCGCAAGGCGCCATCGCCTGGGCCATTTCGCTGGTGACGCTACCCGAGTTCACGCTGATCCCTTACCTGATCTTCGGGCGCAGCACGTTTGCCGGTTACGTGGATGCACGACGCTTTCACAACGCACGCCTGCGCGAGATCACGCTCTCCGATGACTGGCGCCGCCTGCGTGACCACGAATCAAGTGTGGTCGAGCCGCAGCACGCCTGCATGCAGGCCTTGCCACGTCTCACGGGCATGCCATGCCGGTCACACAATCGCGTGCGCCTGCTCGTAAACGGCGCGGAAACCTTTGACGCCATCTTCGCAGCCATCCCACAGGCGCGTCGCGTGCTGATCGTGCAGTTCTTTATCGTGCATGACGACACACTGGGCCGCCGCTTGGCCGAGGCAATGCTTGAACGCGCCCGTGCCGGGGTGTGCGTGTACTTCCTGTTCGACAGCATCGGCTGCCATGCCCTGCCCCGCCACTACGTGCAGCGTCTGATCGACGGGGGCATCCACGCCAAGCCGTTCGCCACGCACAGTGGCTTCGTCAACCGCTTTCAACTCAATTTCCGCAATCACCGCAAGCTGGTGGTAGTGGACGGCGAACGTGCGTACGTGGGCGGCCACAACGTCGGCAACGAATATCTGGGCGAGAGGCCGCCGCTCTCGCCGTGGCGCGACACGCATATCGAGATCGTCGGCGCGGCGGTTATGGACCTGCAGTTCACCTTTGCCGAAGACTGGTACTGGGCCGCGAAAGAAGTGCCGCAACTGCTCGTGCCAGAGCAGTGCCCCGAGGAAAACATGGTCTGCCAAGCGGTTGCCAGTGGCCCGGCTGACAAGCAAGAGACCTGCTCACTGTTCTTCATGGAGGCCATCCAGTCGGCGCGCAAGCGGCTATGGATCACCACGCCGTATTTCATTCCGGATGAGGCCGTGTTTGCCGCACTGCGCCTGGCCGTGCTGCGCGGCGTGGATGTGCGCATCCTGATCCCATCTCGACCGGACCACCGCGTGGTGTTCCTGGCCTCGACGCTGTACGCGCATCAGGCCATCCGCGCGGGCGTAAAAATCTACCGTTATCTGCCCGGTTTCCTGCACCAGAAAGTCGTGCTGATCGACGACGACGCGGCAGCCGTGGGCAGTGCCAACCTAGACAACCGCTCGTTCCGCCTGAACTTCGAGGTGATGGTCATGACTGCCGACCAACGCTTCGCCACCGATGTCACGCGCATGCTTGAAGCCGACTTTGCTGAAGCCACCCGCATTGGCCGCGATGAATACGAGCGCGCCCACCCGCTGCGCCGCGTGATCATGCACGTGGCCAAGCTGTTCGCGCCGATCCTGTAGTTCTGCATCGCAATCGCCAGAATTCACCCGCAAGAAGCGGAGCGCCACAACGCATCGTCGTCCCTAACCTGAAGCCCAACACTTTCAGGACCAGGAGACGTGCGATGCCCGCCACCCTTGACTCATCGATCGACCGCCTGCCCTCCGGCTTCAACCGGTTAGCGGGCTCCAACCTCGCCGCGCAATCTGCCGAGCAGATCGCGCTGGCCGCCATGCCGATGGTGGCGGTGCTTACCCTGCACGCCAATGCCAGCACGGCGAGCTGGCTGCAGGTGGCGCTCACGCTGCCGTTCGTGATGTTTGCCATTCCCGTCGGCATGCTGGCGGACCGCTGGCCCAAACGCACGTTGATGGCCGGCGCGGAGGCGGTGCGTGCGGTGGCGCTGTTCGTGGTGGCCGGTCTGCTGCTGGCGGGGCACCTGAACCTGACTGCACTCAGCGTGCTGGGCTTCGTGGCGGTATGCGGCACGGTGGTGTTCAGCGTGGCGGCACCGGCGTTGGTGCCATCGCTCGTACCACCGATGATGCTCTCGCGTGCCAACGGGCGCATCGAGCTGGCGCGCACCGTGGCGTTTGCCTGCGGCCCGGCCATCGGTGGCGCGCTGATCGGCTGGACCGGCGCCATGACGGCCTTCGTACTGGCCGCCGCGCTATCCGTTGGTGCGGCAGCGCTGCTGACAGGCGTGCCCTCGCCCGCGGCTGCCGCACGGCGTGCGACGCATCCGCTGCGCGACATCGCCGAGGGCACGCGCTTCGTGTTCCATCACCCGCTGCTGCGGCCGGTGTTCATTACGCAGTGCCTCTTCACAATGTCCTTTTTCATGGTGCTCGCGGTCTTCGTGCCGTATGCGGCGCACCGGCTTGGGCTGTCGGCGCAGGCCATCGGGCTCACGCTCGGGATGTACGGTGCAGGCATGGTGATCGGCGCACTGCTCGCTGCGCGCATCCTGGCGCACTGGCGCTTTGGCCATGTGGTGGCAACCGGCCCCGTATGCGGGCTGGCCGGCGGTGCGTTGCTGGCAGCGACGCTCTGGCAGCCATGGCCGGCGCTCGCCCATGCGGGGTTCTTCATGCTGGGGTGCGGGCCGATCCTGTGGGTAGTCAGCACGACCACGCTGCGGCAGACGGTCACGCCGCCCGCACTGCTGGCGCGCGTGTCGGCGGTCAACGTGATGTCGTACGGTGCGCGGCCGGTGGGGGCTGCATTGGCCGCATGGCTGGCGGCGCAGGCGGGTACCGGTACGTGCTTGCTGATGGCGCTGGCCGGCTTTGCGCTGCAGTTGTTATGCATCCTCCAGTCGCCGGCAGTCCGGCTTGCGCGTCAGCCGAGTCCAGATGACGCCGATACCGCGCTCAACCCAGCCTGACGCTATTGCGTCTGCGCGTGTGCATCGCGCCAAGCGCGCGGCGTCATGCCAAAGTGGGCGACGAACCAGCGCGTGAATGATGCCTGCCGCGTGTACCCCAGCAGCGCCGCTACCCGGCCGATCCGGTAACTCGGGTTGGCCATGTAGCGGACGGCCAGGTTGTGGCGCACCTCCTCCACCAGTTCGGAGAACGTTGCGCCGGCAGACTCCAACTGCCGCTGCAGGGTGCGTGCGCTCAGGTGAAGGTGCTCGGCCACCTGCTCTACCGAGGCACGCTCCAGCGGCAACAACAGATACACCGCGCGCCGCACTTCCTGCACCACCGCAGCCGGCCCCGACACGTTGAGCGGCTCGGCCAGGCTTTCTGCATAGCGCACGAGCGCCGGGTCAGCGGCTGGGTTGGGCGTCTCCAGATCGGCCGCTACGCAAACGATGCCGTTGAAATCGCTGTCAAACACGATCGGGCAACCGAACACGCGGCGATGCAGGCTGACATCCATCGGGGCTGCATGCGTGAAGTGGATGCCGCGCGGCTTCCAATGTGTGCCCAGCAGCGCACTGCAAATGCGGGCCAGCACACCCACGGCCAACTCGTTGGCCTGGCGCAATGGCACGGGCGCCTCGGTGATGATCTCCTCCCGGATGACCACCATGTCGCCATCGGATTCCAGGTAGACCGCCAGCGCCTCGTTCATGAGATGGCGATACTGGATGATGGCCTGCAACGCCTCGCGCAGGGTGCGCTTGTGCCCGAGCAGCAGGCCAAGCACGCCAAAATCCAGTTCCTGCCGCGCCTCGGCCATCTGCAGGCCAAGTGTCGGGCACGGCGCACTGGCCGCCGTGACCTCCATCAACTGACATGTCGCCACCACGGGCACGAGCTGCTCCGTGTCCGCCAGCTTGGCCGGGTCGAGCCCCACCTGCCGCAACGCCTCCTGCGGGTTGAATCCGAGCCGCCGCACGACCTGAAAGTAGCCGTTCAGCGATCGGGCGCGCACCATTGTCTCCATGGATGTCCGCCAATCTCTGGGGCCGTTTGGGCCCTCTTGGTGTTTACACGGAATGGCGCACAAAGAGAAAAACTTGGCGCCAATTGAGAAATACAACCCTACCGTCTCCCTATAGTGGAGTCCACCAGAGACATCCCCTACAGGAGCCCCACGATGCAATTTCTCGACGATTCCCTGCACCCCGAGAACCAAGACAAGGTGGTCATTACCGTTGCGCCGTACGGCCCGGAATGGATGCCGGAAGATTTTCCGGAAGACATCCCGGTCACGATGGAAGAGCAGGTGCAGAAAGCCGTGGATTGCTACAACGCCGGAGCCACCGTGCTACACCTGCACGTGCGCGAGCTGGACGGCAAGGGCTCCAAGCGGCTGTCGAAATTCAACGAGCTGATTGCCGGCGTGCGCGCAGCGGTGCCCGACATGATCATCCAGGTGGGCGGCTCGATTTCGTTTGCGCCGGAAGACGAAGGCCAGGCTGCCAAGTGGCTGTCGGACGACACGCGCCACATGCTGGCCGACCTGACCCCGACGCCCGATCAGGTGACCGTGGCCATCAACACCACGCAGATGAACATCATGGAGCTGCTGTATCCGGAATACCTGGAAGGCACCTCCCTGTCGCACCCCGCGCTGCAGCAGGCCTACCGCGAGATGACCGTGCCAGCCGGGCCACAATGGCTGGAAGAACACCTGCGCCGCCTGCAGGCCGCCGGCGTGCAGCCGCACTTCCAGCTCACCGGCATCCATGCGATGGAAACGCTGGAGCGCCTGGTGCGCAAGGGCCTCTACAAGGGTCCGCTCAACCTCACGTGGATCGGCATTGGTGGCGGTTTTGACGGCCCCAACCCGTTCAACTTCTTCAACTTCATCCACCGCGCGCCGGATGGTTGCACGCTCACGGCGGAGTCGCTGCTCAAGAACGTCCTGCCGTTCAACATGATGGCGATGGCAATGGGTCTGCACCCGCGCTGCGGCATTGAAGACACCATCATCGACCAGCACGGCAACCGCATGACCTCGGTGCAGCAGATCGAGCAATGCGTGCGCGTGGCAAAAGAACTCGGCCGCGAAATCGCCAGTGGCAAGGAAGCGCGCCAGATCTACCGCATCGGCACCTGGTACGACAGCGCCGAGGAAACGCTGGCCAAGAACGGCATGGCCCCCAACCGCGCGCCGAATGTGAAGAACCTACCGCTGCGCGCAGCCTAAACTACAAGTCGCACTTTCACCGGGCCCAACACAGGCGGCGCTCAATGCAAGCGCCGCCACTCGGAGACAACCATGAATCTGCACGCTGCCGACCCGAGCGCAGACAACCACGACGGCTACCTCGTCAGCCGACCCCAAGCGTGGTTTGCGTTTGCGATGACTTTTGCGCTGATGCTGTTCGACTACATCGACCGGCAAGTCATCGTGTCGCTGTTCCCGCACCTGAAGACGGCCTGGGCGCTGTCGGACAAACAACTGGGTGCGCTGGTGTCCGTCATCTCGATCGTGGTGGCGGTGGGGGGCTTGCCGGTAGCACTGATGGCTGACCGCTTCAGCCGCGTCAAGAGCATCGTCATCATGGCGACGGTGTGGAGCCTGGCCACCATCTCTTGCATGTTCACGCGCAACTACGGGCAGCTGTTCACCGCGCGCGCCATCGTCGGTGTGGGTGAAACCGGCTACGGCTCGGTGGGGGCGGCGCTCATTGCCAGCCTCTTCCCCAAACGCCTGCGTGCCACGCTGATGGGCGCCTTCTTTGCAGCGGCATCCGTGGGCTCGGTGCTGGGGGTGCTGCTTGGCGGTGTGATTGCCGCACGCTGGGGCTGGCAGGCGGCCTTTGGCGTAGTGGGCGTGCCTGGGTTGCTGCTGGCGCTGCTCTACGTGTTCGTGCCGGACTACAAGACGGTGGCAATGGCGCCCGGTGCGGCGCAGACGCGGCAGTCAGCAGGAACGCTCCTGCAACGCGTGGCCGGCGCACTCACGCATTCACGCACGCTGTGGTGGACCTGCCTGGGCGCGGCCTTCCAGCTGATTGTTGTATCGACCATCTGGTCGTGGCTGCCGAGCTACCTGAACCGCTACCATGGCACACCGCCGGACCGTGCCGCCATGCAGGCCGCGCTGGTCGTGCTGTGCGGCGCACTGGGCGCCTTCGTGTGGGGCGTCGTGGCCGATGTGGTGGCGGCGCGCCGTCAGCGCAACCGGCTACTGGCCGTGGCGGTGCTGGCCATCGTTACGCTGCTGGTGTTCACCACGGCGTTCGGCACGACCATGCCAGCCAACCAGCAATTCCTGCTGATCGCCTTCGGTGGCTTCCTGATGACGTGCACGGTGGCACCGGCATCCAGCGTGGTGTTCGACGTCGTCCACCCGGGTGTGCGTTCCACAGGGGCTGCAGTGCTTTCACTGTTCCAGAACCTGTTCGGCCTGGCGATCGGCCCGTTCGTGGGCGGCGCCATGTCCGATGCATGGGGCCTGCAGACCGCACTGGCTGTCATGCCGATCTTCGGTGTGGTTGCAGCAGGCTGCTTCCTGCTGGCCGCGCGCAGCTATGAGGCCGAACTGAAACGCGTGGCCAGTGTGCAGGTGGATGCAGCGCCCGCCCTCAGCCCATCTGCAGTGGCCTCTGCGTGAGCACCTAGCCCGACTTAACCGCGCGCCGCCTCCCAAGGCTACCCCATCCCCTCTCCGCTTTGACCGCGGCTCGCCCAGCGAGCCGTGCCGGCGGCGCGCACCCCAAACATCTGAAAAAACCTGGAGATACCCATGGCAACCGCAGTCCGCTTTCATGAAACCGGCGGCCCCGAAGTCTTGCGCTGCGAGACCATCGAAGTCGGCCAGCCCGGCCCCGGCCAGGTCCGCCTGCGCCACGAGGCCGTCGGCCTGAACTTTGCCGATACGTACTTCCGCTCGGGGCTCTACCCGGTACCGCGCCCGGCCGGCATGGGTGTCGAAGCCGCCGGCATCGTCGAAGCCGTGGGCGAGGATGTGACCAACGTGGCCGTGGGCGACCGCGTGACATACACCGGCTTCATCAACACGCTGGGGGCATATAGCACCGAGCGCCTCATCCCCGCCGCACCGCTCATCAAGCTGCCGGACGCCATCGCCTGCGAAACCGCCGCTGCCATGACCATGCGCGGCCTGACCTCGGCCTACCTGCTGCGCCGCATCTATCCGTTTGCCAAGGGCGACACCATCCTGCTGCATGCGGCTGCGGGCGGCGTGGGGCTGATCGTCTCGCAGTGGGCCAAGCTGCTCGGGTTGACGGTGATTGGCACCGTATCGAGCGAAGCCAAGGCGGACATCGCCCGTGCACATGGCTGCGATCACGTCATCAACTACACACACGAGGACGTCGCCAAGCGCGTGCGGGAGTTGACCAATGGCGTTGGCGTGAACGTGGTGTTCGACAGCGTGGGCAAGAACACCTTTGAGGCCTCGCTCGACTCGCTCAAGCGGCGCGGGCTGATGGTGTGCGTGGGTACCGCGTCAGGCCCGATCCCGCCGTTCAATCCGCAACTGCTGGCAATGAAGGGATCGCTGTACATGACGCGCCCGGCGCTGGCCGATTACATCGCAGACCCAGCCGAGAAAGCTGCGCTTGCCGGCGAGCTGTTCGACCACGTGGCTGCCGGGCGCATCCAGATCGAGATCCATCAACGCTACGCGTTGGAGGAGGCCGTGCAGGCACACCGTGATCTCGAAGCACGCAAGACGACGGGTTCCTCCGTCTTCGTCATCTGAGGGGGCCCGCATGCGTGTCGAACAATTGACCCACGCGCTGGGTGCCGAGCTGATTGGCGTGCAACTGGCCGATGCAGTGCAAAGCGACGACCTGTTTTCGGAGATCCGCGCTGCACTGCTCAAGCACCGCGTGGTCTTCCTGCGCGATCAGGACCTGAGCCGCGCGCAGCACGTCGCCTTCGCCCGCCGCTTTGGCGATCTGGAAGACCACCCTGTCGCCGGCAGCGACCCTGAGCACCCGGGTCTCGTGCGCATCTACAAGACGCCCGACCACCCGAACGACCGCTACGAAAACTGCTGGCATGCTGACACCACGTGGCGCGAGGCGCCGCAGTTCGGTGCCGTGCTGCGCTGTGTGGAATGCCCGCCCGTCGGCGGCGACACCATGTGGGCCAACATGGCGCTGGCCTACGAAAAGCTGCCGGATGACGTGAAGCGCGACATTGCCGACCTGCGTGCGCGCCATAGCATCGAGTCCAGCTTTGGTGCGGTCATGCCGATCGAGAAGCGACTCGCACTCAAGGCGCAGTACCCCGATCCGGAACACCCGGTGGTCCGCACACACCCGGAGACCGGTGAGAAGGTGCTGTACGTGAACGGCTTCACCACGCATTTCACGAACTACCACACGCCGGCGCGCGTGCGCTACGGGCAAGACGCCACGAACGGGGCCTCGGAGCTGCTGCGCTACCTGGTCAGCCAGGCGTACATCCCTGAATATCAAGTGCGCTGGCGCTGGAAAGCCAACAGCGTGGCCATCTGGGACAACACCGCCACGCAGCACTACGCCGTGATGGATTACCCGCCGTGCCATCGCAAGATGGAGCGCGCGGGCATCATCGGCAGCAAACCGTTCTAACGATCGCTGGGGCAAACCGCACCCAGTGGCGATTACACCAAGAGGAGACCCTGCATCATGAAGAAGAAACACATCGCCCCCGCAGCATTGCTTGCCTGTGCCGGCGCGGCCTGCGCGCAATCGAGCGTGACGCTGTATGGCGTGGTGGATACCAACATCGAGTACGCCACCAACCTGCCGGGCGCCACACCCGGCAGTTCAGGCAACCGCGTGTCCATGCAGAGCGGCGGCCTGTCCGGCTCGCGCTGGGGCCTGCGCGGGGTGGAAGACCTGGGCAGTGGCCTGAGCGCCCTCTTCGTCCTGGAAAGCGGCTTTGCGAGCGACACCGGGCAATCACAACAAGGCGGCCGCCTGTTCGGCCGCCAGGCCTACGTGGGCCTGAAGAGCAGCACGGTGGGGCAGTTCACCTTCGGCCGCCAGTACACAACGCTGTTCCAGCTGCTCGCCAACTTCGAGCCGATGGCGTATTCCACGCAGTACGAGCCGGCCGCCGTGCAGACCGGCGTCAATTTCCGCTCGGACAACACCGCCATGTACACCGGCACGTTTGGTCCGGTCACGGCACAGGCACACTGGTCGTTCGGCACCGGCGCACCAAGCGTCAACCCAACCGGCGGCGGCAATGGCGAAGTTCCCGGCCAGGCGCGTCGTGACAGCGGCTACGGCGCGGGCGTGGCGTACTCGGCCGGCCCGATCGGCGCCACGCTGGCCTACGACCAGTACAACCCGAGCGTGCCGCTGGGCGGTGGCGCGTTCAGCTCAGGCTCCGTGCGCAAGGCCGCCATCGCGGGCAGCTACCTGTTCGGCGACGTCATCAAGATCATGGGCGGCTATCGCTGGGGCCAGAACAAGAACGCCAACGGCAGCGTAGCCCTGCGTGATGACTACTACTGGGGCGGCGTGAACTACCAGGCGACCAATGCGCTGACGCTGTCGCTGGAATACTCGTATCAGAAGATCAAGACGATCAACAGTGCGCCATCGACCCAGCCCAATCCGTGGCAGGCGGCCTTCATTGCTGACTACACACTCTCCAAGCGCACCGACCTGTACCTGAGCACCGCCTACGCGCGCAACGCAGGGCTGGCGCTGGACCAAGCCACCGTGGACCTCAACGCAACGGGTTACGGCCTGGCCGCCGGCAAGACGAGCATGGTCGGCATGGCAGTCGGCATCCGCCACAAGTTCTGAGCGACCTACACCACGGGAGGCGGTTGCCGCCGTCTCCCCGGTCGGCATTCGAGGAGGGCGACCTCCTCGTTTTTTCTTCCACGCGTTCTTTCACGCTGTAGCGATCCACAACGATGTCCAAGCTCTCTCCCACGATCCTGATGGTGCCCGGTCTGCGCGACCACGTGCCCGAACATTGGCAGACACTGCTGCAGGCCAAGCTGCAGGCCGACGGCATCAAAACCGCCTCGGTGCCACCGCTGGAAGCCGACAAGCTGAGTTGCACAGCGCGCGTGACGGCGCTGGACAAAGCGCTGGCCACCATCGACGGGCCGGTCGTTCTGGTTGCGCACAGCGCGGGCGTGATGATCACCGCGCATTGGGCACGCCGGCATGCGCGCAAGATCCACGGCGCGCTGCTCGCGACGCCGGCCGATCTCGACACACCGCTGCCGTCGGGTTACCCCACCCACGACGCACTGCAGACGAACGGCTGGCTGCCCTGCCCGCGCCGGCCGCTGCCGTTTCCGAGCATCGTCGCGGCCAGCCGCAATGATCCGCTCGCCGCTTACGATCGCGTGGCCGACATGGCCGCCGACTGGGGCAGCCGCCTAGTCGATCTGGGCGAGGTTGGGCACCTGAATCCCGCCGCGGGGTTCGGCCCATGGGCGGATGCGGAAGCGCTGCTCCATGACCTCCTTTGATCGACACGCTCCCGCGCGCCATGCAGTGTCGGCGCCGCAGCGTACGCAGCTCACCATCGACGTCTTCTTCGATCTGATCTGCCCGTGGTGCTGGATCGGTACGCGCCATCTGGCCAGTGCGCTGCGCTCGTTTGCAGCGCTGCGCCCCGACATGTGCCCCAAGGTGCAATGGCGCTCGACACAACTGCTGCCAGACACACCCGTTGAAAGCGAGCCCTACCAGGCGTTCTACCTCAACCGCCTGGGCAGCCCCGCAGCCGTTTCCGCGCGGCGCGCCCAAGTGCAGCAGGCTGGGCATGCCGCCGGTATCGAGTTCGATTTCGCTCGCATCAGCATCCTGCCCAATACCCAGCGCGCTCACCGTTTGATCGGCAGGTTTCTGCAGCGCAATGCCGATGCGCAACCGGCCCCACTCGTCGAGCGGTTGTTCCGTGCCTATTTCCAGGAAGGCGAAGACATCGGCGACGATGACGTTCTGCGGCGCCTGGCAGCGGAATGCAGCCCCACGCAAGGCGCCACACAGGCCGCGTGCTCAGCCGTCGCGCCAACGCAGGCACCGCTTGGGGTGGAGGTGCCGGGGGTGCCCTACTACGTCTTCAACTCGAAGATCACGGTCTCGGGTGCACATCCGCCAAGCGCCCTGTTGCATGCCATGCAACGCGCTGTTTCTCCGCAGCAATGGGCACACCATGTCGCGTAACGTCACGGTCACCCGCACGCGCGAACTGCCTAGCGGCCAACGCAAGCTGGTCTTCATGGAGGGCCGCAGCATCGTGCTGTTCAACGTCGATGGCCGCCTTCATGCCGTCGACAACAGTTGTCCGCACACCGGCGCGTCGCTGGCCGGTGGGCGCCTGGATGGCAACGTTCTGCAATGCCCCGCGCATGGCCTGCGGTTCGACCTCGCCACGGGCTGCACACCGGGTGCAAACGGCTTGTGCCTGAAGACCTTCCCGGTGCGCGTGGTTGGGGACGACATCGTCCTCGTGGTGGATGGCGCTGCCTGACCCCGCTGCTCGCCCACACGGGCTTCCCTATGCAACGCTCTCACCCTCATGCAAGACAACCTGATCACCCCAACCCCGTCGGCCTACACCTACCCGCTGCTCGTCAAGCAATTGCTGACCAATTCGCAATGCCTGTACGGCGATCAAGAGATCACGTATCGCGGTGAGCTGCGCTACAGCTACCGCACGTTTCGCCAACGTATCGGCCAGTTGGCTTCGGCCTTGGCGGCGCTGGGCATACAGCACGGCAACACCGTGGCCGTCATGGACTGGGACAGCCATCGGTATCTGGAGAGCTACTTCGGCATCCCAATGATGGGCGCGACGCTGTTCACCGTGAACGTGCGCCTCTCGGCGCAGCAGATTCTCTACACGCTGAATGACTCTGGCGCCGAGGTGGTGCTGGTGCACGCAGATTTCCTACCCCTGCTGGAAGAGATCCGGGCAGAACTGCAGTCGGTGCGTCAGGTGGTGGTCATTGCCGATGGGCAAGCCGTGCCGCAGACCGGCTTTGCAGTGGCGGGTGAATATGAGGCGCTGCTGGACCGGGCCTCACCCGACTTTGCGTTTCCCGAGTTCGACGAACACACCCGGGCGGCCACGTTCTACACCACCGGCACCACCGGCGACCCCAAGGGCGTGAGCTACAGCCACCGCGACATCGTGCTGCACACGCTGACCACCGGCATGGCACTCAGCGCGCCACGCGCTGGGCAACGGCTGCACCGTGAAGACGTCTACATGCCGATCACGCCGATGTTCCATGTGCTGGCCTGGGGCATGCCCTACATTGCAGTCACGCTCGGCCTGAAGATCGTCATGCCGGGTCGCTACGCACCGGACGTTCTGCTCAAGCTGCACGACACCGAGCGCGTCACGTTCTCGCACTGCGTGCCGACCCTGCTGCAGATGTTGTTGCAAGCCTCGGAAGGCGGCATGGTCGACCTGTCGGGGTGGAAGATCATCATCGGCGGCTCGGCGCTGTCGCCCGCGCTCTGCGAGGCGGCGCTTGCGCGCGGTATCGACGTGTTCGCGGGTTACGGCATGTCGGAGACGGGCCCCGTGGTATCGCTGGCGCAACTGCCGCCCAAGTTCCGACCATCGAACCGGCAGGAAGAGGTGCGCATGCGCTGCTCAACCGGGCGCCCCGTGCCGATGGTCGACTTCCGCATCGTCGACGATCAGCTGCGCGATGTGCCCCGCGACACCAAGGCCCAGGGCGAAATCGTCCTGCGCGCCCCCTTCCTCACCCAGGGCTATTTCAAGAAGCCCGAAGCCTCCGAAGCGCTCTGGGAAGGCGGGTACCTGCATACGCAAGACGTTGCGGTGATGGGGCCCGACGGCTTCGTTCAGATCGTTGATCGCATCAAGGACGTGATCAAGACCGGCGGTGAATGGGTATCGTCGATCGAGGTGGAGCAACTGATTGCCGAGGTGCCGGGCGTGCTGGAGAGCGCGGTCATCGGCGTGCGTGACGCGAAGTGGGGCGAGCGCCCCATGGCTTTCGTCGTCCGCAAGACCGGCCGCCACGTGAAGGCCGAGACCATTCGCGAGCACCTGCTGCTGCTCGTCGATGCCAAGCGCATCAGCAAGTACGCGGTGCCGGAACTGGACCGCATCGCCTTTGTGGCCGAGATCCCGAAGACCAGCGTCGGCAAGATCAACAAAAAGGTACTGCGCAACAACGCGGCGTGATTCGGCTTTCGATCCCGCCGGAACATCGGCTGAACGACATGGCCTGCGCCAGGTGATAAAGCCGCCTGGCTAGGTCTGTCGCACGTTCGCGTCAGTGCGCCTCACTCCTTGCCACCATGAACACACTCAGTATCAAGACACGGTTGATTCTTCTGGTTTCCGTCCTGCTGGCGTTGCTCACGCTGTCTTGCGTCATGGGCCTGCTGCGAATGCATCAGGCCAACGCGGTGGTTGAGGCGCTCTACAACGACCGCGTGGTACGCCTCGGGCAGCTCAAGATCGTCTCCGACGGCTATGCGGTTGGTATCGTGCAGATTGCGCAGGAAGCGCTGGATGGCGCCGTCACGCCCGCTGACGCGGCACAGAAGCTCGCCGCCGCGCAGTCGGGCATCAAGCAGGCATGGCAAACCTACGCCGGTGCGCCTCTGGCGCATCAGGAAAGCGCGTTGGTGGCGCAGGTCGATCCGTTGATGAAACGGGCAGACGTTGCGATCGGGCACCTGCTTGATCGGTTGAAAGCCAACGACATCGGCGGCCTGCGTGCCAGCATCAGCAGCGAGACGCCCCCGGTCGTGAAGCCTGTCGTGCAAGTGCTTGGCCAGTTGACCCAGTTGCAAATGGCCATCGCAAAGCAGGAGTACGTGCAGACTCAAGCGGCGTACCGGGCTGCGCTGTGGCGCGTCATTGGCGCGATGGCATTGACCCTGACCGTTGCCGTGTTGGCCTGCGGGTGGCTGATCCGCTCGATCACCAGGCCGCTGGCGGAAGCGGTTCGCGTAGCAAGAACCGTGGCCGCCGGCGACTTGACTTGCCGAATCGCGGTCTCGGGTCGCGACGAAACGAGCCAGTTGCTGGCCGCGCTCAAACACATGAATGAGAATCTGCTGCATATCGTCGGCGGCGTGCGCACAGGCAGCGAGGCCATCGGGTCGGCAACGCAGCAGATCGCTGCAGGTAATCTCGACCTGTCTTCGCGTACGGAACAACAAGCCGCTTCGCTCGAAGAAACCGCGTCCAGCATGGAGCAATTGACGGGCACCGTGCGGCAGAACGCCGACAACGCTCGGCAGGCAAGTGCGCTCGCTGACAACGCCTCGGAGACTGCCAGTCGCGGCAACGACGTAGTCACGCGCGTGATCGGAACGATGGGGCAGATCGGCGAGAGCTCGACAAAGATTGCCGACATCATCGGCATCATCGAGGGCATCGCGTTCCAGACCAATATCCTGGCGCTCAACGCGGCAGTGGAAGCAGCCCGAGCCGGCGAGCAGGGGCGTGGCTTTGCCGTGGTTGCCGGCGAGGTGCGCACGCTCGCCCAGCGCTCGTCCAGTGCAGCCAAGGACATCAAGGGCCTGATTGAAACCTCCGTCACCCGCGTAGCGGCCGGCACCGAACTCGCCGGCCGCGCCGGACGCACGATGCAGGAGATCATGCGCGCCGTGGCTCAGGTCACGGACATCATGAGCGAGATTGCCGCAGCGTCGGAGGAGCAGAGCCGAGGCATCGAGCAAGTCGGGCAGGCCGTCACGCAGATGGACGAAGTCACACAGCAGAATGCGGCGCTCGTAGAACAAGCCACAGCGGCCGCGCAATCACTCGAAGATCAGGCCGCCGAACTCAAGGCAGCAGTGGCGGTGTTCCGGTTGACCCCGACGGCATCGACGGCCTCCTGAAAGCGATCGGTGCACTCGGTGCTGGCGCCGGGCCTCATTGCCCATGTGGACGAGATACCGAAGGCCCGCGTCGGCAAGATCAACAAGAAGGCACTGCGCGAGCGCTCGGTGTCGAGCGCTTGGCCCACTGAACGCCGGAGCTGCCGCGTGCACAGCGCCCCGGCGAACCCACCATCACACCATGCGGCGGATACCGAAGCGTTGCGCACGGCGTCGCCACACCAGACCGTAGTACGCCCCCTGCATCAAGAACATCGCGATGAACGCAGCGGGATACGCCGCCCAGATGCCATCGGTGCCGATGTGCCGGCTCAGCATCCATGCCACCGGCACTTCCACCGCTGCAATGGCGATGATGGAGATGGCCGTCGGCGCCATCACCGTACCGCTGGCACGCATGACGCCCGAGAACACGCTTGCCATACCGAAGATGACCGAGCTCCACAACGAGATATGCAGCAGGCTCTGGGCCAGGCTCATCACTTCGGTGTTCGTGGTGAACCAGCCGATCACGGAGCGAGAGAACAACAACGCCAGCACCACCAGCAGCCCCGTAATCGCCACGTTGAGCATCAGCCCGGTGCGGGTGATGGCGTCGAGCCGATCCGTATTGCCGGCGCCAATGGCCTGTGCACCCAGGATCGATGCCGTGATGGCAATCGACATGGCGGGAAACTGCACGTAGCTGATGATCTGCGTGCCGGCGCCGTAAGCGGCCGTGGCGTCCGACCCGAAGCTGTTGACGAACGACAGCAGCGCCAGCTCTGCAATCGAGATCACGACAAGCTGAACGCCCGTCGGCACGCCGATCTTCAGAACAGTCCTGAGCACCCGAAAGTCCACCCACAGATGCCGTGCGAGTACGGCATCTGGCGCGAGCGGATGATTGCGGCGGCGCAGGAAGAACGCCAGCCACACCAGCGCCACCGTGAACGACACAATCGTCGCCACGGCACCGCTGGCCACACCCAGTTGCGGCAGACCAAACCAGCCACGGATCAGCGATGGCGTGAGCACCAGCCCAATCGACGTGGAAAGCGCCAGCGTACGCAACGGCGTGCGCGTGTCGCCCACGCCACGCATCATCGCGGTGGCGAGCAGGTAGACGAACAGACCCGGCATGGCGTAGAGCATGACGCTGGCATAGAGCGTGGCGTCCTGCAGGATGTCAGCTGGCGTGCCAAGCCAGCGCAGCAGTGCCTGCGCAAACGGGCCGCCCAGCAGCGCCACGGTCAGGCCCACGGCAAAGCCCACCGACAGCGTGGTGCCGGCCACGGTCTTCACCGCCTCCAGCTTCTTGGCGCCCCACGCCTGCCCGATCAGCACCGCCGCGCCCGAGCCCAGCCCGATGATGAAGGCGATGAAGAAGAACAGGATTGGAAAGAACGCCGACACCGCTGCCAGTGCCTTCACACCCAGCATGTGTCCAACGTAGACATTGTTGAGCGTGCCGGACAGCGATTGCAGGATGTTGGCGAGAATCAGCGGCCCGAGAAAGGCCACAAAGGTGCGCCACAGCGGACGCGCTGCGGTGGGATTGGATTGGGGAGTGCTCATGCGGCGTGTTGTCCTTCTTCTTGTGTGGGGGGGGCCGATGAGCCGAATGCACGGCTCGCAAGCCAGCGGGCATGTTCGCGCACGTCAGCAGGCCAGGCCTCAGTGCAGACAACAAAGCGTTGGGCATCGCCAGCAAACAAGGCGCGCAGGGCATCTTCATAAGCAGGGGCATTGCCCGCCATGGCCGAAACAAAGCCATAGGCCACGTCGACTGCCGCGCGCTGGCGATCGCGTGCTTCGCTGGCGCGGCGGGCATCTTCGACCAGCTTGCGCAGCGTGACCGACGCCCCGCCGGGCTGCGAGGCCAGCCATTCCCAATGACGCGGCAGCAGTGTGACCTCGCGCGCAGTCACGCCCAGCTTCGGGCGGCCCGGGCCACGCGGTAGCGCTGGTTCGTCAGGAATCTCGGGAGCGGATTGGGCGGGAAGCCGGGCCAGTACGTCGTCAACCGAGCCACGCAGGTCAAGCTCGACCACATCGCTGGTTGCGTCGTCAAAGACGAGCACGGTGGCATCGGCATGGTGGTCGACGTAGGCTTTGACCGCCTGCGCAACATCGCGCAACGGGCCGGCGGCAATACGCCGCGCGCCGGCAAACGCCGTACAGGTCACAACCGATGCGGGATGCATGATCAGGCTCCAGTGAAACAAAGGAGCCAATTCTACCCGGATTTAATTTGACATCAATATCTTCCGGGTAGAAATGTGTTGTTGTGCAGAATGCGACACCTGTGGGCGACGTAGCGTGCCGATCACGCCGCCTGCTGCACGCGCGCCTCGACCAGCAGGCGTTTGAGTTCCGGCACGCATGAGCCGCAATTACCGCCCGCCTTCAGACAAGCCGTGATCTCGCCAGTGGATTGCAGACCCTGCGTGCGGATGGCATCGCAGATGGTGTTGCGGCCCACGCCAAAGCACGAGCACACGGTGGGGCCAACGTCTGCACCGGCTTCGATCGGCTGGCCAAGCAGCACGCCTGCACGGTCCTGGTCTTCCAGGCGCGCCTGCGCGAAGAGACCCGCCAGCCAGTTGCGCGATGGCAAGTCCGGGCGCGGCGAGAGAAACACACAGGCTTCGATGCAGTCGTCCACCACATGTACCGCGCGATA
>NZ_JAELUI010000692.1 GCF_016429285.1 Ralstonia sp. ASV6 | reverse complement strand
CCCCCCCCCCCCCCCCCCCCCCCCCCCCCCCCCCCCCCCCCCCCCCCCCCCCCCTTTTCAAGCAGAAGACGGCATACGCGATCAGGCGCCATGTCTCGTGGGCTCGGAGATGTGTATAAGAGACAGCTGCTGCTCCGATGGCCCCGGCTGCTTCGGACGCCGCCGCTGCTCCGGCTGCAGAAGCTTCGGCTCCGGCTGCCAAGCAATAATCGCGTTTCTCGCGAGACAAAAAGCCGACCTTCGGGTCGGCTT
>NZ_JAELUI010000108.1 GCF_016429285.1 Ralstonia sp. ASV6 | reverse complement strand
CCGTATGGCCTGTATGCGGAGCAGATTTCCGGCACGGCCTTCACCGCACCGCGTGCGCACAACCGCCGCTCGTGGCTGTACCGCATCCGCCCGGGCGCTGTGCACCTGCCGTTCGAGGCCATTGCGCAGCAGCGCTTCCATAGCAACTTCAACGAAGTGCCGCCCTCGCCCAACCAGTTGCGCTGGGACCCGCTGCCCGCACCCGCCGCTGGCACGGATTTCGTAGACGGCATCGTCACCTTTGCAGGCAATGGCGGCCCCGACGCACAAACCGGCTGCGGTATCCACCTGTACGCCGCCAACGCGTCGATGACGGACCGCTTCTTCTACAACGCGGACGGCGAACTGCTGATCGTGCCGCAACAGGGTCGCCTGCGCCTGTTGACGGAGATGGGCGTGGTCGATGTCGAACCGCTGGAGATTGTTGTCGTCCCACGCGGCGTGCGTTTCCGCGTTGAGCTGCCGGACGACGAAGCGCGCGGCTACATCTGCGAGAACTTCGGTGCGATCTTCCGCCTGCCGGACCTGGGCGTGATCGGCTCAAACGGCCTGGCCAACCCGCGTGACTTCCTCACACCGCACGCCTGGTATGAAGACCGCGAAGGCGACTTTGAACTCGTCGCCAAATTCCAGGGCAACCTGTGGCGCGCGAAGATCGGCCACTCGCCGCTGGACGTGGTGGCCTGGCATGGCAACTTCGCGCCGTACAAGTACGACCTGCGCCTGTTCAACACCATCGGCTCGATCAGCTACGACCACCCGGACCCGTCGATCTTCCTGGTGCTGCAAAGCCCGTCCGACACGCCGGGCGTGGACACCATCGACTTCGTCATCTTCCCGCCCCGCTGGCTGGCGGCCGAGAACACGTTCCGCCCACCCTGGTTTCACCGCAATGTCGCCAGCGAGTTCATGGGCCTGATCCAGGGCGTATACGACGCCAAGGCCGAAGGGTTCGTGCCGGGCGGCGCCAGCCTGCACAACTGCATGAGCGGTCACGGGCCGGATGCCGACACGTTCGAGAAAGCCAGCAATGGCGATACCACCAAGCCGCACAAGGTGGACGCGACGATGGCCTTCATGTTTGAGACGCCAGCGGTCATCCGCCCGACGCGCTTTGCAGCCGAATCCGCGCAACTGCAGGCCAAGTACTTCGAATGCTGGCAGGGTCTGAAGAAGCATTTCGACCCGAGCAAGCGCTAAGCCGGCCTCAACGCAAGACAAGATCAACGACAACGCCCCCGACCCGACATGACCACACGACAACTGAGCTGGCTGGAATCCGCCAACACGCCCGAAACGCATTTCCCGCTGGAAAACCTACCGTTCGGCATCTTCTCCACCAAAGAGAACCCGTCGCCGCGCGCAGGTGTGGCGCTTGGCGATCAGGTAGTCGACCTTGGCGCGCTGGACGACGCCGGCCTGCTGCCCGCATCCACGCGCGGCGCGTTCCGTACCGGCACGCTCAACACCTTCATCGCACTCGGCAAGCCGGTGTGGCATGAAACGCGCAAGAAGCTGCAGGCGCTATTTAGCGTGGCTGATACACACGTGCGCGACAACGCCACGCTGCACACTCGCGCGCTGGTGCCGCAATCGCATGCGGTGATGCACCTGCCGATCGACATTCCTGGCTACACGGATTTCTATTCGTCCAAGGAACACGCCACCAACGTCGGCCGCATGTTCCGCGACCCTGAAAATGCGCTGCTGCCCAACTGGCTGGAAATCCCCATCGGCTACAACGGCCGCGCCAGTTCGGTGGTGGTGAGCGGCACGCCGTTGCACCGCCCGATGGGCCAGATCAAGCTGCCGGATCAACCGCGCCCGATCTTCAGCGCCTGCCGCAAACTGGACTACGAGCTGGAGATGGCCTTCGTGGTCGGTAAGCCGAGTGCGCTGGGCGAAGCGATTTCCGTCGACGCTGCACCCGACTACATGTTCGGCGTGGTACTGCTCAACGACTGGAGCGCACGCGATATCCAGCAATGGGAATACGTGCCGCTGGGGCCGTTCAACGCCAAGACGTTCGGCACGTCGATCTCCCCATGGATCGTGACAATGGAAGCGCTGGAGCCGTTCCGCGTGGCCAACCCGGCGCAATCACCCGAGCCGCTGGAGTACCTGCGTCAAAGCCACCCCAACGCCTACGACATCGCGCTGGAAACCGCGCTGCGTCCGCACGGTGGCGAGCGCACCACCATTGCCCGCACCAACTTCCGCGCGATGTACTGGACGATGGCGCAGCAGCTGGCGCATCACACCGTGTCCGGCTGCAACGTGCGCGTGGGCGATCTGATGGGCTCTGGCACCATCAGCGGCACCACGCCCGATTCGTACGGCAGCCTGCTGGAGCTGACCCTCAACGGCAAGCAGCCGCTGCAGCTCGGCAACGGCGTCACCCGTTCCTTCCTGGAAGACGGCGATGAGGTCGTCATGACCGGCTGGTGCCAGGGGGATGGTTATCGCGTGGGCTTTGGTGACGTGCGCGGGGAAATCCTGCCGGCACGCAGTGTGAAGTAATGCATGATTGAGCAGCGGATTCAGCGTCCGCTGCTCTCACCCCTCACTCGGCCTTCGCGGCCGCCACGGCAAGCATCGCATCACCAATCACATCTTCACCGCGCGCCTTGAGCGCATCACCGGCGCCGCGCGCATCGCGCTCTTCGCGGTTCTGTCCGAGCTTGAGCTTGCCTTCAAGCCGGGTGATCTCGATCTCGATGCCAACGATCATTTGCAGCAGCGAATCGGTGAAGTCCGCTGGGGCATCCGACATCTTCCAGGGCACCGGCTGCGAAGCCTCATGAACACGGGTCAAGCGACCAACCACGCCGCGCACGAAGCGCTCGTCGTCGCGGATGGTAATGCGGCCATGCACATGCGCAACACGGTAGTTCCACGTCGGCACGTGCTTGTGGTGCTCTTGCTTGCTCGGATACCACGTCGGCGAGATGTACGCATCACCCGCGCGGAAGATCACGAGCACTTCATCACCGTTGGCCACGTCTTGCCAGACCGGGTTGGCGCGTGCGACGTGGGCGTGCAGCATGCCAAGCTCGCCCTCTTCCGGCAACAGCAGAAACGGAATGTGATTGGCATCCAGCCCGTTCTTGCCGTTCGTCACCAGCGAGCCAAACGGGTTCTGCGCGATCAGGATGTGCAGCGCCTCGGTGCGCGATTCTTCAAAGTGGGCGGGAACGTACATGGCGACTCAGGCAACAACGATGCCGATCAGATGGGAAAGGCCCCATTCTGAACCAGAACGTGGCCCCAAAACAGAGCCAGCTTTGAACAAAGTGTTGGGGCCAGATCAGTCCCGCAGCAGGTTCTTGGCGATGATGAGTTGTTGAATTTGTGTCGTTCCTTCATATAGGCGCAGCAGGCGCACGTCGCGGTAGAAACGTTCAGCCTTGTATTCGGCAATGTAGCCCGCGCCACCGTGGATCTGCACGGCGCGATCCGCCACACGCCCCACCATTTCCGTACAGAACATCTTGGTGCAGGAGGCCAGCATGCTGACTTCGTGGTCCTGTTTGCCGACGGGCTTGGCGTCGTAGCGGCGCGCACAGTCACGCACCATGGACAGACCGGCATACAGCTCGGCCTGGCTATCGGCCAGCATGGCCTGGATCAGTTGAAAGTCTGCGATCGGTTGGCCGAACTGCTTGCGTTCCTTGGCATAGGCCACGGCATCCGTGATCAGCCGATGCGCCATGCCGCACGCGAGTGCCGAGATATGCAGACGGCCGCGATCCAGCACCTTCATCGCCGTCTTGAAGCCCTGCCCTGCTACACCGCCGATGATGTTGGCAGCGGGCACACGCACGTTGTCGAGCATCACATCGCACGTCTTGGTGCCGCGCTGGCCCATCTTCTTGTCCGGCTTGCCAAGCGTAATGCCCGGCGTATCGGCCGGTACGATGAAGGCAGATATGCCACCTGCGCCTTCGCCGCCCGTGCGCGCCATCAGCGTGAATGCTCCGGCGCGCGGCGCATTGGTAATGAAGCGTTTCGTGCCATTGATGACGTAGTGATCGCCGTCCAGCGTGGCGCGTGTCTGCAGCGATGCCGCATCCGAACCGGCACCCGGCTCGGTAAGCGCAAACGAAATGATCAGCTCGCCGCTGGCGATACGCGGCAGGTAATCCGCCTTCTGCGCATCGGTGCCGTCCATCAGGATGCCCTGCGAACCAATGCCAACGTTGGTGCCAAACACCGAGCGGAATGCCAGCGCCGTATGGCCCAGGTCGTACCCCACTTCGCATTCCTGCGCCATCGACAGACCAATGCCGCCGTGCGCTTCCGGAATCGAGAGGCCGAACAGGCCCATCTCTTTCATGTCGGCGACGATCTCTGCTGGCACGTCATCCTCTTCTTCAAGGATGTTTTCCGCCGGCATGAGCCGTTCCTGAATGAAGCGCTGCACCGATTGCTGCAGCAGACCGAAGGATTCGTCGTCGAGCGCCATATCGCCTGGCTCCAATGGAATATTCCGAAAGATGGTACCGGGTTGGTGCATTTTGACAATCAGGTCTCACATCAACAGAATGTCAAATCCACTTCACCAATATGGCACGCCGGGATGGATCTCAATGCACTCAAGCTGTTCGTGGAAATCGTCGATTCGGGCAACCTGTCGGCGGCGGCGCGCAAGCTGCAAACCACGCGCTCCAATGTGAGCCATCGGCTCAAGGCCTTTGAGCGGGCGCTGGGTGTGCAACTGCTGCGCCGGACCACTCGCCGCGTGGAGCCGACCGAAGTCGGCGCCGGCATCTACGAGCACGGGCGCAGCATCCTGCGCGAGATGGCGGCGGCGGATGCACTGGTCTCGTCGCTGGGAAAATCACTGCAGGGCAGCGTGCGGTTATCCGTGCCAACGGGGCTGGGGCACCTGCTGGTGTCGCCGCTGCTGGTGGCGTTCAAGCGCGCGTATCCGGATATCCGGCTGGATGTGCGTTTCGACAACCGTGTGTCAGATCTGATTGGCGAAGACGTGGATGTCGCGCTGCGCATCGTGTCGAACCCGCCCGAGTCGCTGGTCGCCACGCTGCTCGATGAAGTCGATTGGGTGTTGTGTGCCGCACCGGATTACCTTGCGACGCATGGCACACCGAAGACGCTTGATGCGCTGGCCAAACACACCATCGTCAGCGCACCGGCGGTTGGGCAGCCGCTGCGGCTATCCGCACAACTGGGCGATGAGCGGGCGCACGTCACGCTCGACCCGGGCGTTTCGTCCGACAACTATCTGTTCCTGCAAGCGTCCGTGCGCGCCGGCAACGGGCTGGGCATCCTGCCCTACTACGCCGCCGCCGATGACTTGCGCGAGGGCCACGTCAAACGCGTGCTGCCGGGGTATCGGTTCAGTGTGTTCGGCAGCCGGCTCTACATGCTCGCCATGCCGAGCCGGTATCGGACGCTGGCAACGCGGCATCTGCTGGATTTTCTGAAAGACGGCCTGCAGAACAAGCTGCAGCGCCTGCCCCAGAAAACACGCACCTGACTAGGCTTCCAACGGCATCAGCCCCGGCAACTGTGCAAAGCAGATCGACTTGGCCGTCTCGATAAAGTCCTGCGCAAACGGGGCCTGCGCGTAGTCGCGTGTCATGGCCGCGTACAGATCGCTCCACACACCTTCTTTGCCAACGCGCTTGGCCACCACGTATTCGTAGTCGATGTAGTTCTTGATACCCCAGCTTGGCAGTGCAGCCAGCCCGCGGCGGCTGGCGACGAGCTGCAGCACGGCAATGGTCAGCTCCGCCGTGCGACGGTTGAACACGATAGCGGCGGGCGTCAGCACCTGCCGGATCAGGTCGATGCGCTCTTCCGGCACGGGATACGTGATGAGCGTCTGGTCTGTGAAGTCCTTCGCCTCCAGCCATTTCTTGTTGCGCAGAGGGTGATCCACCGGCAGCACGGCCAGGATCTCGAAGCGGAACAGCGGCGCGAACACCACGCCCCGGCGCATCTTGGCATCAGAGCCGATGATGACGTCGGCACGGCCATCCTTGAGCAGCGCGAGCGGATCGGTATGAAAGCCGGAGACGAGGTCCATTTCCACCTCGGGCCAACGCTGGCGGAAGGCATCCATCACCGGCATCAGCCAGTCAAAGCAGGTGTGGCATTCCAGCGCAATGCGCAGCGTGCCGGCGGCACGGCCCTTGATGCGCTCCAGGTCGCGCTCGGCGGCCTGGATGTCAGCGACCACCTTCTGGGCTAGTTCCAGCAAGCGCTCGCCGGCCTCGCTCAACTCCACGGTCTGTCCCTTGCGGCGCACGACGGCTAGCCCGTAGTGCGATTCCAGCGCACGCAACTGGTGCGACAGCGCCGATTGCGTCAGATGCAGCCGCTCGGCCGCCCGCGACACCGAGCCGCCATCAGCCAAGGCAATCAGGGTACGTAGATGACGGATTTCCAGCATAGCCGTGCAATTCCCAAAATATGAATTTCATTCAATGATGGCGAAAATAATATCATTTGATTCATGTTACGTCGTCGCCCATCATCACAGGACTCAAAAATCGACCTGCACTTTGGCGCCTGTATCCCCTATGACGACCATCCACACCCTCGGCTACCCCCGCATCGGCGCACAGCGTGAGTTGAAGTTCGCTCTCGAATCGTTCTGGAGGGGCGCCTCTGCGGAAGACGACCTGCGTGCCACCGGCCGGGCATTGCGCGAGCGCCACTGGGCGGCCCAGCGCGACGCCGGGCTGGATTTCGTGACCGTGGGTGATTTCGCCTGGTACGACCAGGTGCTGCAAACGGCCGCCCTGCTGGGCGCCATTCCCACGCGTTTTGGCTTTGATGCGGCACAACTGACGCTGGCGCAATCGTTCGTGCTCGCACGCGGCAATGCCGACCACGCCGCCATGGAAATGACCAAGTGGTTCGACACCAACTACCACTACCTCGTGCCCGAGCTCACGCCCGACCTGCAGTTCGGGCCCGGCGCCGAATGGCTCTTCGACGAGGTGCGCGAGGCACAGGTGGCGGGCCACCGCGTAAAGGTGGTGCTGATCGGACCGGTCACGTTCCTGCATCTGTCCAAGGCGCGCAATGGCCTGACAGATAAGCTCGCGCTGCTCCCGCAGGTGCTGCAAGCCTATGCTGCCGTGCTACAGCGCCTGGCCGCGCTGAACGTGGAGTGGGTGCAGATCGACGAACCGGCATTGGTGTTGGACCTGCCGCAACCCTGGGTGGATGCGTTCGGCCCGGCTTACCAGGCCCTGCAAGCGGCCAACGGCCCCAAGCTGCTGCTGGCGACCTACTTTGAGGCCGCCGCGCATCATGCAGCGCTCATCCGGTCGCTGCCGGTGGCGGGAGTGCACCTGGACCTCGTGCGTGCACCGGAGCAGCTCACGGCCTTTGCACCGTGGCCAGCAGACAAGGTGCTGTCCGTTGGCGTGGTCGATGGCCGCAATATCTGGCGCACGGATCTCGCGCGCGTGCTGGAACGCTTGGCGCCACTGGCCGAGGCCTTCGATGATCGCCTGTGGATCGCGCCGAGCTGCTCGCTACTACACGTACCGGTGGACCTCTCGGCTGAAACCAAGCTGGACGAAGAACTGAAGGGCTGGCTGGCCTTTGCCCGCCAGAAACTGGATGAGCTGTTCGTCCTCAAGCGTGCGCTGGTGGAAGGTGCCGCTTCCGTACAAGGCGCGCTCGACGCAAATCGCGCCGCCATCGCCTCGCGCGCAGCGTCACGTCGCGTACACAACGCCAGCGTCAAAAAACGCCTGGCCGCCGTTCGCGCGGAAGACGCCCAGCGTGCCGCCGACTACCCCACGCGCGCCCAGGCCCAGCAAGCCCGTCTGAACCTGCCGTTGTTGCCGACCACCACCATCGGGTCGTTCCCGCAGACGGCTGAAATCCGCCAGACGCGCGCACGCCACAAGCGTGGCGACCTGCCCGCGCTGGACTATCTGGAGCGCATGCGCGCCGAGATCACCGACGTGGTGCGCCGCCAGGAGGCCCTGGGGCTGGACATGCTCGTGCATGGAGAAGCCGAGCGCAACGACATGGTCGAGTACTTTGGAGAGTTGCTGTGGGGCTATGCCTTCACCGCCAACGGCTGGGTGCAGAGCTACGGCTCACGCTGCGTGAAGCCGCCCATCATCTACGGCGATGTGTACCGCCCCGAGCCAATGACGGTGGAGTGGTCCAAGTACGCGCAGAGCCTGACCACCAAGCCGATGAAGGGCATGCTGACCGGCCCTGTGACGATGCTGCAATGGTCCTTCGTGCGAGACGACCAGCCACGCGAACAGACAGCACTGCAGATCGCCCTGGCGTTGCGCGACGAGGTATGCGATCTGGAAACGGCCGGCATCGCCGCCATCCAGATCGACGAACCGGCCTTCCGCGAAGGCTTGCCGCTGCGTGCAGCTGACGTACCTGGGTACCTGGAATGGGCCGCGCGGGTGTTCCGCGTATCGGCCTCGGGCGTGCGCAACGATACGCAGATCCACACACACATGTGCTATTCGGAGTTCAACGACATCCTGCCGGCCATCGCGTCGATGGATGCCGACGTGATCACCATCGAGACGTCGCGCTCAAACATGGAACTGCTCGACGCGTTTGGCGAGTTTGCCTACCCCAACGAGATCGGCCCGGGTGTGTACGACATCCACTCGTCGCGTGTGCCGCGTGTGGAAGAGATGGAAGCGCTGCTCGACAAGGCCGCGCAGGTGGTGCCGGTGCAGCGCCTGTGGGTGAACCCAGATTGCGGCCTGAAGACGCGTGGCTGGCCGGAAGTGGAAGCGGCGCTGCAAGGCATGGTGGAGGCAACGCGCCGCTTGCGTGCCAAGCATGCGAAGACGCGGCATGCAGGAAGCAAGGCCATGCACGCTGAAAGCGCAACGGCGTAAGCAGCCGTAACGCTCCAAAGAAAAACGCCAACCGGTTTGTTTCGGTTGGCGTTTTGTCTTACTGCCGAGAGTCGCTTAGTCCGTGCCGTACTTGGGCGAACGCGGACCATACAGCAGCCCGCCCGGTTGCCCGGCTGACAGCAGACGCGCGCTGGTCGTACCGGCCACCTTGTAGCCCTGGTCGGTCACGTTGGCGATGATCTGATTGACCGCCGCCGACACCAGCATGCCGATCAGGCCGCCGCCGGAGTTGTTCCCGCCCTCGTTGTTCGACGCGCTGGCGTGCCCCGTCCAGAGCGTCTGCCCACTCTTCAGGTCCACCAGCTTGGCATCAGCCGACACGACGGTGGCGCTGCTCACCACCATGTACTTGCTGCCGTACTGCGTGACAGTGACATACAGCGCGGCGTCCGCACCGAAGATGTCGTGCAGCTTGGCCACCGGCACACCATGGATGTCGCCTGCCGTGGTCAGACCGTTCTGGCGGAAGGTCTCATCAACCAGCGCCACCGGCAGCACGTAGTAGCCCGCCTCCGCCAACGGCACCGTCACTTGCGACAGCATGCCGTAGGTCGCCCCCACGTCCGGCGATTCGTTCAGCGGCGGCAGCACCACGATGGAACGCGGCTTGCTGGCCTTGAAAGCCGAATAGTCGATGTTCTTTGTCGGCGCGGCGCAGCCCGCCATCAAGGCAACCACGCTGGCCGCCGCAAACAGTTTCAGGAAGCGCTTGGCCATCAGTTGGTCCCCTTCTTCACGTTCTTCATCAGGAAATCGATGTACGTCGTCGACTCCGGAAACAGCGCCTTCTCGGTATTGAACTCCTGGACCATCTGGTCATCCTTGCCCAGGCTCGAATACAGCATGCCCAGTTGAGCGTGATAGCCCGGCGGCACGGCGCCATTGGTGGCCTTGATCTTCTCCAGGCCGCGCTCGAGTTCCGCCACCTGGGCTTCCTTTGCTTCGCCCTTGAAGTACTGATACACCTGCGGCTGATAGCCTTCCCACTGGTACAGCGGCTTCGGGCCGGCGCAACCCGCCAGCATTGCACTCCCGACGGCCACACCGGCCGCCGCGCGCCACATCGCAAACACCTTGCTCATGACTGTTGTTACCCCTAATTTCCCGTTTTTGTTTTGACTGCGTGTCTTCTTACTGCGCGCCAGGCTTCCAGGCACCGCTTTCGATACCGTTGACCAGGTTGTTCACCGCTTCACGCATGGCCAGATCCAGCACCTTGCCGTTAAGCGTCGAGTCGTAGCTGGCCGTCCCGCCAAAGCCGATCACTTCGCGGTTCGACAGCTTGTATTCACCTGCACCACCCACCGAGTACACGACTTCCGAGGTCGAGATGTTGACCACGTTCAGTGCGACCTTCGCGTAGGCGACCTGCTCCTTGCCGCGGCCGAGGATGCCGAACAGTTGCTGGTCACCGGTTTCCTTGCGGCCGAACTCGGTCACGTCGCCGGTGATGACGTAGTCAGCGCCCTTGAGCTTCTGTGCGGTGTTCTTGATCGCGGCTTCCTGCTTGATCTCCGCCATGTTGTCGCGGTCCAGCACGGAGAAGCGGTTCGTCTGCTGCAGATGCGTGATCAGGATGGTCTTGGCTTGGCCGCCCAGGCGGTCCACGCCATCCGAGAACACGCCGCGCATGTACGCCGATCGGTTATCGAACTTGCCCACGGCAATCGGAGCGCGCACGCCGACGTACGGGCGGCTCGCGCTTTCCACCTTGGCAACCGGCAATGCTTGCGACGATTCGGTCGCGCAGCCGCCGAGCATGCCCAGTGCCAACGCCGCAGCGCCGGCAAACATCAACTTCGAGGTTTGCTTCATTCGACTTCTCCCTTAAAAAAATATGAAATCTGATTTTCTAAAATATTAATTCGAGTCTTTGCGGAATGCGCCCAGGCAGTATCGGCACGGCATGGCCCGCGCTTGATGGAAAACAGAGAGAAAAGTTGGATCCACCCGCAATGCTCCGCGCGACGGCCTGGCGAGGCCCCGCGCGGATATGCGTGTCGACAATGTCCGCAACGCTGTACGTCGTAGCGAACCACCCCCACACTGCCCCTGGACTTGCCTTATTCGAGCGTCGATGCGTCGATTATTTTCAGCAAAGCGCGGATTGTACCGGCTGTTTTAGCGGGTCAAGGTGATAAAGGATCAACCCGCATTCCCCACGGATTTCGGGTTGACTTTTTAAATGCCAAATCGTGATCAACGCGCAATCCGGTTATTGACCGTGCCGTCCGGCACCGTCGGCAAATCGCGCCGCACCCTCCACCCCTTCGGCAAACACGATTGGCGTACCTCGCGCACCTTCCTGCCGCAACGCCGCTGCCAACGGCAGATCCCACTGGGCATACGCCGACGCCCGGTCAGTCAACATGCATTGCTGCGGAAACGCGGCAATGTCTCGGGCAAGCTGTTGTGCAACGGCAAGCGCCTCGCCAGGCTCGACCACGCGATTGGCCAGCCCCATGGCGAGCGCCTCGTCGGCGGGCACAGCACGGCCGGTCAGGATCATGTCCAGCGCGCGGCCCATGCCGATGATGCGCGGCAAGCGCACCGTGCCACCGTCGATGAGCGGCACGCCCCAGCGACGGCAGAACACGCCGAACACGGCATCGCGTTCCATCACGCGCAGATCGGCCAACAGCGCAAGCTCAAGGCCACCCGCCACGGCGTAGCCGCTCACCGCCGCGATGAGCGGTTTGGACAACGCCATGCGTGACGGCCCCATCGGACCAGGCGCCCCGCCCTCTGGGTCGAGATGATTGCGTCTTGAAGGATCGCCAACGGCGGTCAGATCGGCGCCAGCGCAGAAGTGCCCGCCCGTGCCGGCCAGCACGGCCACGCGTAGCGCATCATCGGCTTCAAAGCGCTCGAACGCGGCGAGCAGTGCGGCTGCGGTTGGCCCATCCACCGCATTGCGGCATGCGGGTCGATTGAGCAGGATCGTGCAGACCGGGCCATCGGTCTGGAACAGCACGGCATCAGGCATGGGCGGTCTCCTGTTCTTGAGTGCTCCGGCAGACTGCCCGATGCTACACCTAGCGCTGACCGGGCTCCGACGCGGGTTCCACTTGATGCCCATGATGGCGCGCACCACGGAACTTGCGCAGCGTCCATTCCTTGAGGTCGTCCACCTTTTCGAACACAACAGGCACCACCAACAGGCTCAGCAGCGTGGAGGTCAGCAGGCCACCGATCACGGCCACCGCCATTGGCGCGCGGAACCCCGCGTCGCCTTCGAGGCCCAGTGCCATCGGCACCATGCCTGCTGTCATGGCCACCGTGGTCATGACGATGGGGCGGGCGCGCTTGTGGCACGCATCGATAATGGCATCCGTGCGCGACATGCCCATATCACGCCGGGCCACAATGGCGTATTCCACCAGCAGGATCGAGTTCTTGGTCACGATGCCCATCAGCATGAGCAAGCCGATCAGCGCTGGCAGCGACAAGCTGAAACCAAACAGCGCTAGCAACCCGAAAGCCCCGCCCACCGACAGCGGCAACGCCGCCAGAATCGTCACCGGCTGCGTAAAGTCGTGGAACAGCAGCACCAGCACCGCGTACACGCACAGCACGCCCGCAAACATGGCGAGGAAGAAGCTGCTGAACAACTCTTGCATGCCCTCCACATCGCCCGAGGCAATGCGGCGCACGCCCGGCGGCAGGTTCTTGATGGACGGCAGCGCCTCCACTGCCATGTTGGTCTCGCCCAGCGCACGCCCCTCCAGCCCCACGCTGATGGTGATGTTGCGGCTGCGGTCATAGCGGTCGATCTGCGCCGGGCCGCTAGCAATGGAGATGTCGGCGATATTCTCCAGCGGCACCGCGCCGTTGCGACCCGCCACGCGCAACTGCCGGATCGTCTCGATCTGGTTGCGCGCCTTCGGGTCCAGCTCCACGCGGATGTACACCTGCCGCTCCGGCAGGTTCAGCTTGGGCAGGTTGACGTCGTAATCGCCTGCCGTAGCCACGCGCACGGCCTGACCAATGGCGGCGGCTGTCACGCCTTGCTGCGCAGCACGCGCAAAGTCCGGGCGGATGATGATTTCGGGCCGCAGCAGGCTCGCCGAGGACGTAATCGCCCCCAGGCCCGGCACCATGCGCAGATCGCGCATCACATCGCGGGCGGATTGCTGCAGCGTGGCGGGGTCATCACCGGTCAGCACCACCTGCAACTGCTCACCCGAGCCCACCGCACCAAACGAAATGCGCACACCCGGCACGCCCTCCAGCATCTCGCGCAACTGGCGCTGCACCTCCTGCTGCTTGATATGGCGGTCATGCCTGTCCGTGAGCGAGATGGTGAGCGTGCCGTTGCGCACCTCACCGCCGTTGGAACCGGGCACCCCTGCCATCACGCCAGAACCGATGGCTGTATAGACGTGACGGACCTCCTTGTGCTGCATCACGATCTTGCGCACGCGCTCGGTGTTGTCGCGCGTCTGGGCGATGGTGCTACCGGGTGGGCTTTCCACCGTCATCTGCAGTTGCGCCCAGTCTTCTGGCGGCAGGAACGTCGCTGGAATCAACCCGATGATGGCGACCGACACCACAAAGAATGCTGCTGCCATGCTGCCCGTCTTCCACGGGTGGACCAGGCACCAGCGCGCCGCCTGCAGGTACCGCGTCATGATCCAGCTGTCGCGATTGGGCTCGTCCTGCGGCTTGAGCATGTAGGCCGCCATCATGGGCGTCAGCAACCGCGCCACCAGCAGCGACGCCAGCACCGCAAGCGAGGCCGTCCACCCGAACTGCTTGAAGAACTTGCCCGAGATCCCGCCCATGAAGGCGGTCGGCAGAAAGACCGCCACCAGCGTGAGCGAGGTGGCAATCACCGCCAGGCCAATCTCCTGCGCGGCCTCCGTCGCCGCCTCCAGCGGCTTCTTGCCGTCGCGCAGGTGACGCACGATGTTCTCCACCTCCACGATGGCATCGTCGACAAGAATCCCGACCACCAGCGTGAGCGCCAACAGCGTGATGCCGTTGAGCGTGAAGTCCAGCAGCTGCATGGCCGCAAACGTCGGGATGATCGACAACGGCAACGCCACCGCCGACACGAACGTCGCCCGCCAGTCGCGCAGGAACAGCCACACCACCAGCACGGCCAGGATGGCGCCTTCGTACAGCGCGTGCATCGAGGCGGTGTAGGCGTCGGCCACCGGCTTGACCATGTTGTAGACCTCGGTCACATGCACGTTGGGACGCTCGGCCTGCAGCTTGGCAATGGCCTCGCGCACGCCCTTGGCAACCGAGATCTCGCTAGCGCCGCGTGAGCGGAACACCTGGAAGCTCACAACCGGCTTGCCGTCGAACAACGCCATCTGACGTGGCTCGGCTGCGGTGTCACGTACGTCGGCCACGTCCGACAGGCGGATGCGCCGACCGTCCGGCAGCGGGATGTCCATCTGCGCCAGCTCGCGCGCACTCTTGACGGTGCCCAGCGTACGCACCGCCTGCTCCTGCCCGCCGATGTTGCCGCGCCCGCCCGGCGCCTCCTGCTGCATGCCGCGCACTTGTGCGCTGATGTCCGCCGCCGTCACGTTCAGCGCCTGCAGGCGCACCGGGTCGAGCTGCACACGCACCTCGCGGTCCACCCCGCCCTGGCGGGTAACCTTGGCCACGCCGTGCACAGACAGCAGCCGCTTGTTGACGGTGTTGTCGACAAACCAGGAGAGGTCCTCCGCGTCCATGTCCGTCGCTTCCACGGCATAGGTCAGCACCGGCAGGCTGGCGAACGTCACGCGCGAAATCACCGGCTCCTGCACGTCGGACGGCAGTTGCGCGCGGATGCGGCTGACCGCGTCGCGCACGTCGTTCACCGCTTCCTGCACGTCCTTCTCCAGCTGGAATTCGACCATCGTGGTCGAACTGCCATCGTTGATGGTGGAGGTGATGTGCTTGATGGCCCCGATGCTGGCGATGCTATCTTCGATCTTGCGCGTGACCTCGGTCTCCATCTGCGTGGGCGTGGCGCCCGGCAAGCTGGCTGTAACCGACACAGCAGGAAAGTCGATGTCCGGAAAATTCTGGATCGACAGCATCTTGAACGACACCAGCCCCGCCACCGTGATCAGGATGAACAGCAGGATCGACGGAATGGGCTTGCGGATCGCCCAGGCAGAGAAGTTCATCGCTTGGCTCCTGCTGCTGGCGACGATACCGCCGGCGCGGATGCGGGGGCTCCGGCTGCGGCCACGCGCACGAGGTCGCCATCACTCAGGAAAGCCGCCCCAGCGGCGACCACCGCATCGTTCGGGTCAATCCCTTGCGTGACCTCCACCTGACCATCCTGACGGCGGCCCAGCACGACCTTGGTCTGACGCACGCGGCCCTGAGAACCCACCACCATCGTGTAGTCGTAACCATCGCGCGAGAACACCGCGGTCTCTGGCAGCGTCTTGGCTGGCGCATCGCCCAATAGCACATCGCCCGACAGGTACATGCCCGCCTTCACGCCTGCGCTGCCGGCTTCGGGCGGCAGATCGACATACACGAGACCGTTGCGCGTATTGGCATCCACTGTGGGAGCAATCTGGCGCACGCGGCCGTTGACGATGCCGCCATCCATGCGCTTCAAGCGCACGGCTTGGCCGGGCTGCACGCGCGGCAGCACGTCGCCGTGCATCTCGGCGCGCCACTCCAGGCGGTTCTTGCGGATGAGTTTGAAGAGCTCGGTGCCGGATGACACTACCGCCCCCACCGTGGCCGAACGCGCGCTGATCACACCGTCATCGGGCGCCACCACCCGCGTGTAACGCAGGCGCAATTGCTGGCTGTCGAACTGCGCACGCGCCGAAGCCAGCTTGGCCGCAGCCGTCTTGGCCTGCGTGTCGTACTGCACCAGATCCTGCTGGCTAATGGCGCCGCTCTTGTCGAGTTCGTGCGCACGGCGGGCTTCGCCTGCTGCCTGGGCTGCAGAAGCTTCGGCCTCAGCCAGCGTGGCCCGTTGCGCAGCAACGTCGGCACGCACCGTCTCATCCGACAGGCGCGCCAGCAGTTGGCCCTGCTTGACGACATCCCCGACGTTGACGAGCACCTCCGCCAGTTTCAACCCGCCGACTTCGGCGCCGATGCTAGCTTCCTGCCATGCCTGCACCGCACCGCTGGCCGTAGCCGCACGCGGCCATACCTGCTGCGCAAGATGCGCCACGTTGACGGTCAATGCCGGCTTGGCCGTCGGCTGCGCCTTAGCTGTCTCCTTACCCTCGGATGCAGACTTGCCGCACGCCACCAGCACGCTGGCCAGCACCACGGCCAGCCCAGTCATCCAAACACGTTGTCCTGTCATGAAGCGTTTCCGTTGTGCAACTGGCCCCCTGCGGCTGGCGCGGGAGCATTGGAAGAATTCGATTGGGCGTTGCCAGTGGCGTCAGCATCCTCTGCGCGCCAGCCACCGCCCGCGGCCTTGTACAGCGCGACCCACGCCTGCGCGCGTTCGAGCTTCACAGCCGCCAGTGACTGCGATGCCTGCAGCGTCGTGCGTCGCACATCCTCAAGCTGCAGCAGGCTGCCGGCACCCAGGCGATAGCGTGCGTTGGCCGCCTCCAGCACCTTCGTGTATTGCGCGTCGGCGGTGGTGGCAGCGTCGAGGCGGCGGTCAGCGGCGTCCAGCCGTACCAGCGCATCTTCAACTTCCTGCACGGCCTGGCGTACCTTGCCGCGATAGCTGGCGAGCGCCTGGTCATAGCGCGCACGTGCGGTTTCCACACGCGCCGCGCCCGCACCGCCTTCAAAAATCGGCAGTGACAGCGACGGACCAAACGACCACGACTTGCTCGTCAACGACTGCCCGCTCACGCGGAACGTGTTGATACCGATGGAACCCGCCAGCGTGAGTGACGGCAAGCGGCTCGCCACCGCCACGCCAATGTCAGCACTGGCCGCAGCCACCGCACGTTCAGACGACGACACATCGGGCCGCTGCGACAGCACCTGTGCCGGCACCGCAGGCACGCCGGCATCGGGCGGCACAGGAATCTGCGCACTTGCCTTGGCCAATAGCGCATTCAGGGCGTCGTGGTCCAGCCCGGTGAGCATGACGAGCTTGTCGATGCCCTGCGCGCATTGCGCCCGCTGGCTCTCCAATGCATTGACAGCATCGGCCACGGTGGCCTGCGCCTGCGCATAGTCAGCCGGCGCGACAAAGCCCGCGCGGAACTTGCGCTCAGTCAGCGACAACGTCTCCTGCCGCGAGGCGAGCGTCGTCGCGCCAATGTCGACCAGCGCTTCACACTCGCGCTGCTGCAAGTAGGTGTTGGCGACTTCCGCCGCCAGCGTCACGCGTGCGTCGTGCCAATCGGCTTGGCTGGCGGTCAACCGCGCGCCGGCGCTCTCCAAGCCGCGGCGCTTACCGCCAAACAGGTCGAGCTCCCAAGACGCATCGGCCTGCGCTGCCAGCGTGGTGATCGTGCCCAGCCCTAGCGTTGGGCTCAGCGTGCCCCCGGGCAGTCCACCAAAGCTTGATCCGCCAGTGAACTCGCTGCTGCCGAACCCGCCCTGTCGCGACGCCGAACCACTGCCCTTCAGCGTCGGAAAGAACGCCGCCTGGCTGGTGGAGACACTCGCGCGCGCCTCACGCACGCGCCCCACCGCCTGGGCGATGGTCGGGCTGGTGGTGTCGGCCTGCTCGACAAGCTGCGTCAGCACGGGATCGTGAAACTGCTCCCACCAGTGGGCCAGCGCCATGCGGCTGCCGTGGTGCGGCAGCGTGGCGTGCCAGCCTTGCGGCGCTTCGGTGCCGCTCAACTGCGGCGCGCGGTAGTCGGGCCCGACAGCGCAACCGGCCAGCAGCATCGCCAGCACCAGCGGTGCATATCGTCCACAACGTTGGGCAAGACCGCCGGAGGGCTTGCCCCTGGCGTGTCGACCTGTTTTCATGAATGCGTCCTTCAGGAAAGCAGCCGGAATTATGCCTAGTCAAGCGCCTTGGAAACACCCCGAGGGCGATGCCGCGCTCAGGCAACCCACAAAGAGCGGTCAGGTGATGCTCAGCGAACAGTGCGCGCCAGCAGTGAGTCTGGCCGTCACTCAGCCCACTCCAGGCTCCTGCATGCATGTTCACGTTTGGGAAAAAATCACGGCAGTTAATTGCAAATATCAGGAGGCGACGGGCTTATGATCCGCCCGTTCTGACGCAGGGTTCCGGTATGTCCTCTTTAGCAATCGAAGCGCCCGTTTCCATCGGCTGGATTGGCGCAGGGCGCTTGGCGCGGGCGCTGGCCACGCGCGCATATCGTGCCGGCGTGCATAGCGCTGCGGTGGCCAGCCGCACGCACGCCAATGCTGCGTGGCTGGCGCAGGCAACGGGCGCCAGGGCGCTCGACACGCAAGGTGTGGCCGATGCGGCGGACTGGGTCTTCATCACCGTGCCAGATGACGCGATTGCCCGCATCACAGCAGGCGTGCGCTGGCGCCCCGGGCAGCTCGTCGTCCATTGCAGCGGCGCTGGCGAACGCGATCTACTGGACGCCGCACGCCAGGCCGGCGCAGATACCGCCAGCTTCCATCCACTCTTCCTTTTTGCCGGTTTGCCGGACGACGCGGAGCGCCTGGGCGGCGCGTCCATCGCCATCGAGGCAGACGCCCCGCATGATGCGGCGCTCGCGAATCTTGCCCAACGGCTCGGCTGCACGCCGCTGAAGGTCCGGCCCGGGCAACGCGCGCTGTATCACGCGGGAGCCAACTACGCGGCCAGTTTCCTGCTGTGCGCGCTGCATGAGGCGGCCACGCTGTGGCAGGCTGCGGGTATCGATCGCGACGCTGCCGTCGATGCTATGTGGCCGCTGGTGGACGGCACGCTGGCCGCTGCACGTGCGCGCGGTCTGGCTGGCGCCCTGGCCGGCCCTGTCTCGCGCGGTGACGGCGGCGTGATCGACAAGCACTTGCGTGCGCTCGACGCACTCGGCGCAGATCATGCGACGCTGTACACCGCCCTCACACGACGCGCCTTGGCACTGGCGGCCGAACGCGGCGCACCGTCCGCCGACGTGCTGGCCGACCTCGCCAAACGCATCGACCGCGCGCAATAGCAGCAACATCATCATTAGGATCGGGCGATGCGCATGCACCAATCTTGCGCGCGCCCTACAATCGGCAGCTTGCTCGCACGCCTGTCCTGTCATGTCCCAATCACCGCCCCCAACACAATCTGCTGCCCCCACCCATCATGCCGCCGAACGACGTTCGGCCAGCGCGCTAATCCTGCTCGTGGTTGGGCTGGTGCTGGTGGGCGTGAACCTGCGGCCGGCGCTGTCCAGCCTGTCACCCGTGCTCAAGCAAGTGGCCGCTGGCACGGGGTTGTCCGGCGCCACGGCGGGCTTGCTGACGACGTTGCCGGTACTGTGCCTGGGCCTCTTTGCGCCGGCTGCCGCCATTCTG
>NZ_JAELUI010000691.1 GCF_016429285.1 Ralstonia sp. ASV6 | reverse complement strand
GGGGGGGGGGGGGGGGGGGGGGGGGGGGGGGGGGGGGGGGGGGGGGGGGGGGGGGGGGGGGGGGGGGGGGGGGGGGGGGGGGGGGGGGGGGGGGGGGGGGGGGGGGGGGGGGGGGGGGGGGGGGGGGAGGGGGGGGGGGGGGGGGGGGGGGGGGGGGGGGGGGGGGGGGGGGGGGGGGGGGGGGGGGGGGGGGGGGGGGGGGGGGGGGGGGGGGGGGGGGGGGGGGGGGGGGGGGGGGGGGGGGGGGGGGGG
>NZ_JAELUI010000107.1 GCF_016429285.1 Ralstonia sp. ASV6 | reverse complement strand
TCTCGCAGTCGTGCGCAGGGCGGCGCAGGGCTGGGCCTGAGCCTGTGTCAGACTATTGTTGCCGCGCATGGTGGCACCATTGAGGCCAGGCCCTCGCCGCTGGGCGGGCTCTGGATCATCATCCGCCTGCCCATTCTTGATCTGCTTGATCCGCTTGCTGACCATGATTCTGATCATTGAAGACGAACCCAAGCTGGCCGCACTGACGATCGATTATCTGCGTGCCGCCCACTATGAAACCGAGTGGTTGGCCGATGGTACGAACGCGGTGCAGCGCGTGCGCGAGGCCATGCCCGAACTGGTGGTGCTCGACCTGATGCTGCCCGGAAAGGACGGTCTGGAAATCTGCCGTGAAGTGCGGACCTTCAGCGAGGTCCCCATCGTCATGGTGACGGCGCGCGTGGAAGAGATCGACCGCCTGCTCGGCCTCGAACTCGGTGCAGATGACTACATCTGCAAGCCCTTCAGCCCGCGTGAACTGGTCGCGCGCATCAAGACCATTCTGCGGCGCGCGCAGCGCGGCGGCGGCCTGCCCGAGAGCGCGCTCGTGATCGACGGCTCCGCGTATTCCGCCACGCTGCGGGGCCAGCGCCTGGATCTCACGCCCGTGGAGTTCCGCCTGCTCGCGGCATTGGCCGGTGCGCCGGGGCGCATCCTCTCGCGCGCAAATCTGCTTGAGCAGATCTACGACGACCACCGCATCGTGACCGACCGCACGGTCGATACGCACGTCAAGAATCTGCGCCGCAAGATGGAGTTGCTGAGCCCCGGCACCGACATGATCCACTCCGTCTACGGTGTGGGGTATCGGCTCGACGCTTGATGTGTTTGATGCGGCTGCATGCCGATTGTGGCGTAACAGGCGTTAAAGAAAACTCCTCTGTTTGCCCACCTTTGGTGCGACACCGATGGCTACAGTGAGCATATGGCTGGCGTGTTCGGCCGATATTCTCATCAGGAGCCTCATCATGATCGCTGTGACTTCCCGCCGCCTGGTTGCCGTTGCTGCCGGGCTTTTCTTGTCTTGTGCTGCGCTGGCCCAGACTGCCGCCCCCGACGCAACACCCATATCGCCGATGCCTGGGCATGGGCCGGGCATGATGCAGCACGGGCAGGGCCCGATGGGGCCGCACGGTATGGGGCGCCACCACGGTGGCGAGTTCTTCCTGCGTGGCCTGAAGCTGACCGAAGAACAGCGCGACAAGATTTTCGCCATCAAGTATGCGCAGATGCCGCAGGAGCGCGAGCAACACAAGGCCGTCGCACATGCGCGTCGTGACCTGCGTCAGATGGTGATGTCCGGCCAGTACGATGAAGCACGCGTTCGCACGCTGTCCGAAGCGCTGGGCCGCGCGGTTACCCGCGAAGCCCAACTGCGCGCGCAAGCCGGCGCCAAGATCATGCAGGTGCTGACGCCTGAACAGCGCAAGCAAGTCACTGATCGCGAAGCGCGGCGCATGGCCGAGCTTGAGCAGGGCGAAGATGCACCCGCGCAGGAACTGGCGGCAATGTAATCAGGCTTGCCGGTGGGGCTGCCGCCGCTAGCGGTAGACCACCACGGGCACATGCGCGTAGGTCAGCACCTTGCGCGTTTCATTGCCGATCAGCAATCGGCCCATCAAGCTACGGTGCCCGTGCGATGCCATGAAGATGACGTCGCACGCGTGCCGCTTCGCCGCATCCAGAATGCCAAGGTAGGGCTCGGCAAATTGTGAGACATCGCTGTCGAACTGGATGCCTTCTTCCTGGGCGCGCTCGGCAATGCGGTCGATACAGTCTTTCGCGTGGCCTTGCACCTGCTCCATGTAGTGCGCGTGTGGACACTCGCCCACCCCGGCGGAATACGCCATGTTGGGGAATTCTTCGATGCAGGTGTAAGCGGTCAGGCGGCAGCCTGTGGCGCGCGCGAGTTTCAATGCGCCGTCGATTGCCTTGCGGCATTGCTCGGAGCCGTCGGTCGGCAAAAGGATATGGGTAAACATGGTGCTCTCCATGGGGAACCCACTTCCAAACTACTGCACTGCACACGACACCTCTATCGTGGAAAACGCTAGGCCGGGCGCCACTCTTCAGCGGTTGCTGAAATACGGTCGTTCGTTTTTGGTGCGCACGACAGGCGAGCTACTTGCCTTGCCAAGCCTGCCGATAGCGCGAGGGCGACGCCCCGAGTTGAGCGGCAAAGCGCCGGCTGAAATGGCTCGGGCTGGCAAAGCCGCAGCGCTCGGCAATCGTTGCCAGCGACAGGGTGGTCGATCGCAGCAGGTCTTGTGCACGCGCAATGCGCTGCTGCAGAACCCACTCGTGAGGTGCGACTCCAAACGATGCGCGAAACATCCGCGCGAAATGGAATTCCGACAGATTGGCTTCGGCCGCCAGCTCCCCAATCGACAGCAGCGCGTCCAGCTCGGCTTCAATGCGTGCGGAAATGCGGCGGCACACGTGCGGCGCCAGCCCGCCGCGCACCGCCAGCGCACGCGTGCGGCCTTGTGTCTGTACGAGATATGACAGCGTATCGTTGGCCAGCGCGTTGGCACACATACGGTCGTCCAGGTCGGTCCAGTCGAGTTGAGCGATGCGTGCGCACGATTGCGCGAGGCGCGCGTCTTCAATGAAGGTGCGGTCGTGCAGGGTAAACAGGCGCGGCTCGGCGTCGAGCAGACGTACGGCATGCCCGGCCAATGCGTCGGGTGCGAAGTACAGATGGACGAAGCGCATCGGCTGCTCGATCACCCAGGCCGACTCGTGCTCGGCCGGCAGCATGCACACACGGCCCGGCGCGCCAAACAAGTTCGGCAAATCCTGCCGGTGCGTGGTGTAGCCGCCTTGCAGGTACACCGACAGTGTGTGGTGGCCCGGCTGGACGTAGCGCGCCTCGTCGTGCTCGTTGCACCAGATGGCAGCGGTTACGCCATCGCCCAGATTGGCAACGCGCTCCAGCGATGCGCGCGACCCGCGTGCAAGCGTGCCGAAGACGCTGGCGTCTGCGGTCACGCGTGGGTCAGGCGAAGTGGGGTCGAGGGTGGGGCGCACGCGTCGATGTTACCAACGATCGCGCCGCCGGTGAGGGGCGGCCTCGGCCGCTAGCCTGGGCAGAGTTCGTGCGCCACTGCACCCGCCAGGCCCACGCCATCCACGCGCTGCCAGTTGGCGTCGTTGGCGAACTGCTTCTCGATGACGGTCATGGCGCCCTGGTACAACTTGGCACGAGAGACAGAGAACTGCCGGCTGCGGCAGTCGACGGTGTAGAGAAAATCGGCCATGTCGCCGCGGAAGGCGCCGAACATGCGCTGCAATGAACGCATGCCCGCGCGATTGGATGCCTCCACGCGCACCCAGGCACTGACGGGGCCGCTGGGCATGCGCTGGATGCTGCCGGCATCCAGCGACGCATAGCTATCGGGTTGATCGGGCAGCGTGATCCAGCGTTCGGCGCCGATCACGCTGAAGGCGGTCATGGCCAGTGCGGCCAGCATGCCGGCAAGCACACCGCGCGCGATTGCGGTGCTGGTCATCGCGGCTTGGCGTTGCCGGGGACCGGAATGGCGACGGCGTCGGAGTGGCTGCAGGCCATGGTCACGCCGGATTTTTCGAAGTCGACCATCACAGCGCCAGGCTTGTCGGCCCGGCTGGGCGTGCCTGCCAGGCTGCCCGAGAGGCGCTGCATGATGGCCTGACAGGTGGGGGCCTTGCCTTCCTTGCTGTTCTTGGCGGTCGTAGTCGAGGTCGGTGCGGGGGGCTCGGCAGCAGCCGGTGCACTGGTGGTAGCTGCGTTGCGCGGCACGCTCGGCTGTGCTGAGGCATGCGCGCGCGGCAGTATCACCAGCGCGGCCAGTGTCGCTACGGCAATCAGCAATCGCGTGGAACGCCGCAACACAGGTGATGCCGACGGCGATCGGGACGTGGGGGAAAGAGACGGCATGACGGTCAAAGCACGGGGGTCAGAATGCGCCTGTAAAGCAATGCGGGCAGGCGGGATCACTGGAGTGTAACGGCACTTCGTGTCGAAACTTGACGCGGCAAACTGCCCCATCGTCCGTCTGAAGGTGATTCACCCTGCGCAAATGATTCACGCAATCGACATAATCGACCGATGTCGAGCCCGGCGCGGAACATTCACGTGCGTGTTTCGACCAACCAATATGCCGGGGAGATTTATATGCACCATCCGTATCACGGTGCGGTGCATCGTAGATCGCCAGCGCACGCAGACGGGGCAAGCAGCAACGCGGTTCGTGCGGTGCCCAAAAAAAAGGCGCCGAAAAAATGGGGTGGATTATAAAAAGGGATGGAATACCCTGCCTTTTCCGCTCTTTGTTTTTCTGGGCGGGACACTATTATTTAAAGCATGGAAGCGATGCCGGGGCAGCTATGTGCCCGGCGCTTCATGGGTCGGTTCTCCTCTCTGGAACAGATCGACACGGTCCAGAGATTTCAACCCGCGCCTCGTCAACTGAGCGCGGGTTTTTCTTTGGCGATGGTGCCCGCGCTCAGGTGATCGTGCAGAGCGCTCTTCAGTTTTCTGCCGGCTTGCCGTTGTGGATAGGGTCGAAACGTGTGTAGGCTGCGCTTTCCACTGCAGTCGCTGACCAAGCAACCGTATCCCCGATGAACCGTTCCCATCCGGCCGATGCCGGAGCCCTTCCTGTTGCCGCGGAGCTGGCCCCGGAGGTCATGTCACACCCGGCAACGGCACCTGTTACCCCGGCGCAGATCGCAGCCGAAGAGCAGGCTGCGGGCACGGATTTCGATGCGCTGGCGCGCCTGTCGTCCGATGCCGTGCTGCTGACGGTGGAAGGGCGTGTCGTGCGGGCCAATCCTGCCGCTGCGCGTCTGATGAATGCGCAGGCGCCGGAGCAGCTTGAAGGTGCACAGCTTGCCGGGCTGATCCACCCGGATGACGTGGGCCAGGCCGTGCCGCGTCTGGCGCGCATGGTGAGCGGAGGCTTGGGGGCCCAGCCCGTCGAGCACCGCTTGGTGCGTGCCGACTACACCCATGTGCTGGTTGCGAGTGAAGCCGCCGCGTGCGAGCACGAGGGTCAACCGGCTGTGATGCTGGTGCTGCGCGAGGCCGGCTCGCGCCACGCGCTTGAGCGCCACGCCGTACAGGCCCGTGCCGAAGCCTTGCAAGCACGCCGCCTGCTCGCCTCGGAGAACGCTGTGCTAGCGCAACTCGCTTCCAATGCGACGCTGTCGACGGTGCTGCGCCACTTGTGCCTGTACGTCGAGCAGGTCTACCCGAATGCCATGGCGGCGGTGCTGCTGCTGGATGCCGACAAACAGGACGAAAGCCAGACCCTGCGCATCGCTGCTGCGCCCACGTTGCCCGCGGCTTACGCGGCGACGCTGGAGAACTCGCCCGTCGGCCCCGATGCTGGTGCATGCGGCTGCGCGGTCTACCTGGGCAGTGCCGCCCTCATTGGCGATATCGCAACCGACCCGCGCTGGCAGCATGAGCGCACCGCGGCACTGGCTGCGGGCTTTGCGGCGGCCTGGGCGTTGCCGATTCGCTCTTCTCGTGGTGACAAGCTGGGCGCGCTCACGCTGTTCTATCGCCAGCCATGCCTGCCCAGCGAAGAAGAGCTGAATTTCCTCGACGATGTAACCCACCTGGCTGGCGTCGCCATTCAGAAAGACACCATCGAGCGCGGCCTGGCCGAGAGCGAAGAGCGTTATCGCCTGGCGATCTCGCACCTGAACGAGGGCGTGCTGATCCAGAATCTGGATGGCGTGGTGCTGGCAGCCAATGCCAGCGCCGAGCGCATCCTGCGCGTGCGTGCCGGACAACTGGTCGGGCGCAACCGGCTGGACCCACTACAACGCGTGATCGACGAAGATGGCAACGAGATCGCGCACGATGTCCTGCCTTCGCAGCTCGTGAAGCGCAGTGGCGAGCCGATTTTGGGGCGGGTCTACGGGCTTCTGCTCAAGACCGGCGAGTTGGTATGGATTCGCGAGAACATCATCCCGATCCGTCGCCAGGGCGAGCCGGTGCCCAGCAGCATCATGCTGTCGTTCGCCGATATCACCGACATCAAACGCGCCGAGCAACGCCTGCGCCATCTTGCGGCGCATGACGCGCTGACGGGCCTGACCAACCGCAGCTTCTTTATCTCCCACCTGGAAAACGCCATCGAGCGCGTGCGTGACGAAAGCCGCGAGCTCGCGTTGTTCTTCCTGGATCTGGACCGCTTCAAGAGCGTGAACGACACCGCTGGCCATGCCTGCGGCGACACGCTGCTGCAGAGCGCTGCCGCACGCCTGACCGACTGCATCGGCCCTGGCGACGTGATCGCCCGACTGGGCGGCGATGAGTTCGTCATCCTGATCGAGCAGCGCGTCGAAGGTAAGCGCATTGCGCTGCTGGCCGAGCGTTTGCTGCAAACCATGCGCGAGCCGTTCGATACCGTCAACGGGCGCTATTACCTGGGCGTATCGATTGGCGTGGCGCTGTATCCGCACGACGGCATTTCCGGCTCGGACCTGCTGCGCTCGGCCGATGCGGCCATGTACCGTGCCAAGCAGAATGGCCGCAACCGTGCACAGTTCTACACGGCCGAGCTCAACGCCCGCCTGCAGCGCCGCTATTTGCTGGAGAATGCGCTGCGCGACGCGCGCGAGAACAACGAACTGCAACTCGTCTATCAGCCCAAGTACGACCTGGCCAGCCATCGGATCGTTGGTGCCGAAGCGCTGCTGCGCTGGAACAGCGCCAAGCTGGGTGCCATCTCGCCGGTCGAGTTCATTCCGGTGGCAGAAGAGACCGGCCTGATCGTGCCGATTGGCGAATGGGTGCTGCGCCGTGCATGCGAACAGGCGGTGACGTGGTACGAGGCACTGGGCTATGACTTCCGCATGGCGGTCAACTTGTCAGCGCGTCAGTTCCAGGCCGGTGATGTGGTGCCGATGATCGAGCAAACGCTGGCCGAGACCGGCCTGCCACCCACCGCGCTGGAAGTGGAAATTACCGAAAGCCTGCTGATGGGCGGTGCAGACGAAGTCCGCCCGATGTTCGACGCGCTCACCGCGCAGGGCATCCGTATTTCCATCGACGATTTCGGCACGGGGTACTCGTCGCTGTCGTATTTGCAGCGTTTCCCGATCAGCAACGTGAAGATCGACCGCTCGTTCATTACGGGCATTCCGCATGATCCGGATTCGGTGGCGCTGACCGAGGCCATCGTCGCCATGGCACGCGCCCTGGGTATGACCGTTACGGCGGAAGGCGTGGAAGACGCTGATCAGGTGGAGTTTCTCGCCAAGGCTGGCTGCCAGGAAATCCAGGGCTACTACATCGGCAAGCCCGTCACGGCGGAAGGCTTTGACCGGCTGCTGCGAGCACACCTTTCAGTGGTGGATGCCGGCGTGCGCGCGGCGCTTGGCTGAGCGCTCGGTTGGCCATCCAGGCTGACTGTTCGCGCCAGCCTTCCTGCCATTCGTCGCAAACTGCTCCCATGTGCGGAATGCGGCGCCTAAGCTGGCGTCATTCCAACAGGGAGACCGCCATGCTCGAATCGATCACCTCCATCGTGTCGCACACGCCCACCTGGGTGTTCGTGGTGTTTGTCGTGCTGATTGCGTTTGGCCTGCGCCAGACGCAGCCCCGCGTGGTGTCGCGCCGTCGCCTGATCGTGCTGCCGCTGGTGGTGGCTGCGTACTCGTTCTACGGTGTGGTGATGGCGAGCCACGGCAGCGCGCTTGCGCTGGCTGCATGGCTGGCCGCCATTGCATTGGCCTTCCTGCTGACGCGCCTGATGCCACCCAGCGGCGCCGTCTCCGAATCGGCCGCCACCGTGCGCGTTCCCGGCAGCTGGGTGCCGATGGTGGTGATCCTGGGCCTGTTCACAGCCCGCTACGCTTACAACGTGATGCTGGCGATGCATCCGGAAGTGTTGCAATCCGCCGGTTTCATGACGCTGTTCAGCGCGTTGTTCGGGTTCCTGGGCGGGCTGCTGCTCTCGCGTTCGGTGCTGATGCATGTGCGGACGCCGCACCTGATGGCGGCTTGAGCTTGCCTCGCCCGACGATGCGCCGATCTGCCCCTGATCGGCGCGATGTGACCCGAATCGGCGTTAACATCCGCATGTTGCAATCTCCATCCACGACGAGACGACATGCTGGAACTCGACGGCACCATCTGGCTGCGCGCCGGTGAAGACAACTGGGGCGGACACGGCCGAATCGAACTGCTGTCCGCCATTGGGCAGACAGGCTCCATCACGGCGGGTGCCAAGGCCGTAGGCCTTTCCTACAAGGCCGCCTGGGACGCCATCGACACCATGAACAACTTGGCCGGCGAGCCGCTTGTGGTACGTACCACGGGCGGCAAGGGTGGCGGCGGTAGCGTGCTCACGCCGCGCGCGCAACGGCTGATCGACAGCTTCCGCATGCTGGAGGCCGAGCACCGCCGCTTTGTTGAACGTCTGGATGCTGCAGCCCAGGCTGCCAGCGAAGACCTGAGCGTGCTGCGCCGCCTGATGCTGCGCACGAGTGCGCGCAATACGCTGTTCGGCACGGTGGAGTCCGTGGCCCCTGGTGCCGTCAACGATGCGGTCACGCTGCGCTTGCCCGGCGGTCAGGCCGTGGTGGCCACCATCACGCAGGAAAGTACGCAGACGCTGGGGCTGGTGCCGGGCGTGCAGGCTGTTGCGCTCATCAAGGCGCCAGCCGTGATGCTGCTGCGCCGAATGGGCGATGGTATGGGCGAGTGGCGGCTCTCTGCGGAAAACCAGTTGCCGTGCGTGGTAACGGAAATTCGCGACGGCGCGGTGCAGGCCGAGGTGCGTTTGCGCCTGTTGGATGCGAACGCTGCGTCTGCGGGAGAAACCGTGCTGGTGGCCATGCTCTCGCGCACGGCGGTCGAAACGCTGGCTCTGGCTGAAGGTGTGGAAGCCGTGGCGGTGTTCGAAGCGTCGAGTGTGATTCTCGGTTTGGCCTGAGCCTCATGGCCGCGCTCAAGACGCTGCTGATCGTCTATCACTCGATGACGGGCGGCACGCGGCAGATGGCGGAAGCCGCGCAGGCCGGCGCCGCCGCGGAGGGCAGTGTTGCGGTACGCCTGCTCCAAGCGACGCAGGCTGGCCCCGGCGACGTGTTGACAGCCGATGGCTACCTCTTTGCCACACCGGAAAACCTGGCCGCCATCAGTGGTCAGCTCAAGGATTTCTTTGACCGCAGCTACTACCCCGTGCTCGACCGCATCAATGGTCGCCCGTACGCTTGCCTGGTCTGCGCTGGCAGCGATGGGCACAACGCTGCGCGGCAGATCGAACGCATCGCCACCGGCTGGCGGCTCAGGCCCGTGGCCGAGCCGATCATCGTCTGTACCCACGCGCAGGCGCCCGAGGCCATCCTGGCCGCCAAGCAGATCGGTGCAGAAGATTTGGAGCGTTGCCGCGCACTGGGCGAAGCCCTGGCGACAGGGCTGGCGCTGGGCGTGTTCTAGGACTGGCGGTTCGCAACCGCCGTCAAGTGCGGATACGGCGACAGTGGCGCCGCTTCGGGCGAGCGCACCGCATCGGCCACGACACGGCCATCGCGCAGTTCGAACACGTGGTCACCGAAGATCTCCACGTCCGCCGGATCGTGCGTGATCATCAGCATCGGTACATCCAGCCGCCGCTGCAGTGCCGACAACTCCGAGCGCATGCGCGTGCGCAATGCCGGGTCCAGCGCGGCAAAGGGCTCGTCGAGCAGCAGCATGGAGGGCTCGGCGATCAGCGCCCGGGCGAGCGCCACGCGCTGGCGCTGTCCACCGGAGATCTGCGTCGGATAGTTGGCGGCCACCGCTTCCAGTTCGAAGGTCTCGATCCACTGCTGCACGCGTGCGTCGTGCTGACCATTCAGGCGACGAGGCGGATTGAACCACCCGCGCTTGAGCCCAAAGCCGATGTTCTGCGCCACCGTCAGGTAGTTGAAGAGGGCGTAGTCCTGGAAGAGGTAGCCGACGCGGCGCTCCTGCGTGCTGAGGTTGACGCCATCTGCGTGGTTGAACAGCGTGCGGCCATTCAGCACGATGCGGCCTCGGTCAGGCGTCATCAGGCCGGCGATGGCGCGCATGGTGAGGCTCTTGCCGGCGCCAGATGGGCCGTAGAGCACCACGCGTCGGCTGTCGGAGCGCACGGCAATGTCCAGCGAGAACACGCGCGCAGCGCTCGTCAGTGTTTTCTGTATGACGAGATCCACCATCGCAGCGGGATTGGCGCTCATGCCGGTTGCTCCTGCAGGCTGGGTGCGCGGCCTTGCAGCAGGCGGCTGGCAACCACCAGCACGACGATGCAAGTGAGCGAGGTGATCAACACCAGCGTGTTGGCCGTGGCATCGTCGCCGGCCTGCACGGCTTCATAGATGGCGACCGACAGCGTCTGCGTGCGGCCAGGCAGGTTGCCGGCAATCATGAGCGTGGCACCAAATTCACCCAGTGCACGCGCGAACGCCAGCAAGACACCGGCTGCAATGCCGCGCGCAGCCAGTGGCAGCGTCACGCGAAAGAACACGGCGGCTTCCGGCAGGCCGAGCACGCGGGCAGCATTCTCCAACTGGTGATCGACGCTTTCAAATGCGGCACGCGCTGACTTCATGACCAGCGGAAACGCGACGACCGTCGAGGCAATGACCGCCCCTTGCCAGGTGAAGACCAACTGGATGCCCATGCTGTCCAGCCATCCGCCGATCGTGCCACGCCGGCCCAGCAGCACCAGCAGGTAGTAGCCCAGCACGGTGGGTGGCAGCACCAGCGGCAGCGTCAGCACAGAGTCGATCAGGTCACGCAGGCGGCTGCGCGTGCGCGCCAGCGCGTAGGCTGCGGCTACGCCCAGGATGAGGTTGAGGGCGGTTGCCCAGCCGGCCACTTTGAGGGAGAGCAGCAGGGGCGTCCAAACGGAATCGGTCATGCGGATGCGTGGTGTGCCAGGGGGGGCGGGCGTTGAGGGTGAAGGGGCCGGCGGGTGCGTTTAGCGCAATATAGGGTTGGTTATAACGGCTGGTCAATCCGTTGCGCTTGATGCCGCACATGAAACGCGGGAAATACCCTTGGCCAGAGACGGAGGCGCAGCGTAGGCACGCAGGGTGGTACCGGATCCTCAGGTGCGCGCCCGACCAAACAGCCACGGCTGGCTACGACCAATGTCATGTCGGCGGTTGCCCGGGTTGCGGCGCGCCACGGTATGCGGGTGGGTCATCTGAGCATGGCTCTGCAGTTGCTGTTTGCCAATGTGAGATGACGTTCAATCAAAACAAATTGTCGTTCAATCAAAGGTATTTGAATTCAGACCCCCCGAATGGGTGGGTGCGGCAGGCTGATATCGCTTTTGCATTCCTGTAAAATTCAATCTGTGCTAGCGCATTTGAAATCGCTTGAGAAGTGTGTACATCTGCTTTGGTAGTGCGGTGTGGGCCACTTCATCAATCATGCCATGGCAAGCAATTTAGGCGCATTCGCCATGTTTTGATGGCTAATTAGATATTAAATGCCTTGCGTGGGGTGGTGTAGGTAATTCGGGGGTATCACTTCATTTGGAAGAGCGCGTGGTGATGGAAAGCGGCTCCGCACCACAATAATGAGCGTTGGCATGCTGCAAATATCTTGTGTTGCCCGGAGTTCTTGGGCATACACGGCACTCGCCGTGAGTTGATCAGGATAGCGCCGTATTCCAAGAACGGATGATAAGGAGCCCGGTGTTGGTCGCGTTGCGTGCGCGTGCAGGTTGCTCACGGCGCTGCTGGCAGCGCGCGGTCGGGAATGGCGTGTGGAGCGGCGGCCATCTCTCCTGGTATTGAGTGCGAATTGCGACGAAATGACGCGGGCAGTGCTTTGGGGAATTAAAAGGCGGCAATGCACGCGATTGTGCTTTTTCGGTCGTCGCTGTCAAACAAATATCTTAGTGCTTTCTCAATATGTTGTTTGCTTCATAACTTGATCGGTATCCAGCGGCTGTGAAGAAACGCTAACTGAATAATCAACAATTGTTGGAAAGCCAGTACTCCCCACAGGTTGGTGGAGACGTGTCAGGGGTCTTGGGCTAGTATGCGCATCGCTGTACCCACCGAGACGCGCTGGTGCGCGGGCATGGGGGGGATGAGAACAAGAAAAATAAGTAATCAAATCAATAAAAAGGTTTAAGCCTTGGGTTGGTGGTCGGACGATGTTGGTCTGTTCTATTGGTGACGGGGAAGGTCATGAAACAACGCACGATGGTGATGCGCAGCGAATCCTGGCAAGGGATTGCTGCGCTCACTTCCATCACACGGAAAGGGACGACGTCCCCTCTGCCAACACACCCGTGCCGCTACGGCACGCGGGCTGACTTCCTGTTCGGCCCGACCTGATTCTCTGCTGACATTTTCCAGGCCCAGGAGCGCTGTGCTCCAGGGTTGACTTGGCGCGCGCCGCTGCGCGCCCGGCGTGGTGTTGCTGCCCTTGGCGCTGCACAGCGGGCTGTACGTGGTCGAGTCAACCGATCGATTGGTGATTGGGCCAAGCATTTCGGATAGGTGATTTAGCGCTACGTGCGCTCGTGGGTGATCTCTGCACGCCCGCACTCAACCTTTCTGCTGAAGTCGTTGTGAGCCGGGTGATGGCCGCTGGCGTTGCATGCGAACGCTGGTGCCCTGTAATGTCGCGCCCCGCTTGGATTGAGAACCGTGGCTGTTTCGCTTCGCGGCCATTGCCGACCGTAGCGATGCATTTGCAAGAGCGAGAGAACGAATCCTGATGTCAACCAAGATCCTTTCCATCTTCGGTACGCGGCCCGAGGCCATCAAGATGGCACCGGTGGTCAAGCAACTCGAGCAGACGCCGGGCGTGGAGTCCATCGTCTGCGTGACGGGGCAACACCGCACTATGTTGTCGCAAGTGCTCGACCTGTTTGGTGTCCAGCCGCATCACGACCTTGCGCTGATGACCGGCAACCAGACACTCAACGGTCTTGCCTCGCGGCTGATTGCCTCGATTGACGAAGTGCTTGCCACTGAGAAGCCGGACCGCGTGCTGGTGCACGGCGATACCACCACTGCCTGTGCCGCCGCGTTGGCCGCGTTCCACCGGCAGATCCCGATCGGGCACGTGGAAGCGGGCCTGCGGACCGGAAATCTCGCGCAGCCATGGCCTGAAGAGATGAACCGCCGCGTGATCGACGTGATGAGCGACCTGATGTTTGCGCCAACCGACAGCTCCAGGATCAATCTGCTGGCGGAGTCGCTGTCGGGGCGCATCATCGTGACGGGCAATACCGTGATCGACGCGCTCTATCTGAGCGCCGCGCGCATCGATGCTGACGCCGCACTGCGTGCGCAACTCGATCAGACGCTGGCGTTTCTCGATCCGCAGCAACCAGTGGTGCTGGTCACCGGCCACCGCCGCGAGAACTTCGGGGCAGGTTTTGCGGAGATCATCGCTGCGCTGGGCGATCTTGCGCGCAGCAATGTCGCGCAGATCGTCTATCCGGTGCACCTCAACCCCAACGTCAGCGGACCGGTTCGGCAGGCACTCAGTGGTGAGTCCAACGTGCACCTGATCGAGCCGCTGGACTACCTGACCTTCGTGCGCTTGATGCAGCGCTCGGCGCTCATCCTCACTGACTCGGGTGGTATCCAGGAAGAGGCGCCTGCGCTGGGCAAGCCGGTGCTGGTGATGCGTGACGTGACGGAGCGTCCGGAGGCGATTGCAGCTGGTACGGTACGCCTGGTCGGTACGCAGCGCGAAACGATTGTGCGGGAAGCGCGCATGGTGCTGGATTACCTGGCAGTCGGCGAGACGTTCGCTGGCCGCTCCAACCCTTATGGCGATGGTCACGCATCGGCCCGCATCGTGGCTGCACTGACGGGGCAGCCGTTCAAGGAATTCAACGCCGACGGCGCTGGGCATCCTCCCATCGCCGTGGCTGCCCCTGAACCCCTGCTGCGGTAACGCACCCTCAATCATTGCGAGACTATCGACGTGAATTCTGAACGTTCTTTTCGCGGCATGACACGCGCTTCGCTGGCAACGTTTGCGGTTGCCATGCTGGTCGCGGGCGGTGCTCAGGCTGCGCCGGACGACATTGGCGCGGCACTGGCTCAGCTCTCGCAGGGGCATGTCGTGACGCGCAGCCTGTCGCTGGCCGATGTTGGCATGCGCGAGCCGCTGGTGCTGCAGGCACCGGATGCCATCCGCGAGCTGTACCTGCCGGTGCCCGCCAACCTGCCGATCTCCGATGCAACGCTCCAGCTTGACGGCAGCTACATGCGCGCAGACGGCGGTCGCACCACCATGCTCGTGTCCCTGGACGGCGCACCGGTGCTGGCGCGCGGCTTTACCCAGTTTCAGGGTGATGCGACGGCCAGCCTTGGTGTTGATGGCGGCCCGCGGCCCACGGGCTTCGTCCGTCTGGGGCTGCAGTGGTCGTCCGTCATCAACGACACCATCTGTACCGACCAGACCGCCATCGGCAACGTGCTGCGGATCACCCCCACGTCGCGGCTCGTCTATCGCTTTGATCCGGCTGCGGTCAAGGACTTGCGCACCGCGTGGAGCGCATTGCCGACGGCACCGACCGTCGCGCTGAGCGCAAACAAGGTGGCTGCGCCGGCGTACGACGTGAGTTGGCGAACGATCGCGCTGCTCCAGGCAGAGAACAAGCGTCCTGTTGTGCGTGCGTGGCCTGTTGTGGGGGATACGGTTGACCTGACCGGTGTGAGCGTGCCCAAGGCATTGCAGGCGGCGCCGGCATTTGCCGCGCTGGCAGCTGGCGGCCAGCGCAAGCTGACCAACCCGGCGGAGGTGGGCGCGTTCGTGCTGCTGGCGTCGCGCTCGGCATTCGCGCCAGACATCGTGGTGGCGGATGACGCGTTGCGCGCGAGCCTGAAGGCATCGCTGGATGCATTGCGCGCGCAGGTTGCCGCAGTCTCCGCGCCGGGTGCCGAAGCCTTTGACCAATGGCGTGCGCAGACCTGGGCGCCCATCACTGAGCCGTTGGCAGCAGGTGAAGTCCGGCTTGCGCATCTGCCGGGGCAAGTCGTGATCGTGACGGGCGATGTTGGCGGGGTGGCCGCGTTGGCTGCGGCATGGCGGCCGATCGATACCTCCAACCGAATCGTGGTGCACCAGTTGGAAGGCGCACCGCACGCGTATGGCGACAAGGTTGCGCTGTCGCTGCTGGGCGGCGAGCCCCGGACAATGGAGGTGCTGGGGCGTGCCACGTGGGATGCCAGCTTTGACCTGAGCACCGTCTCCGGCCAGGGCAAGCTGCCGGGCGAAGTGGTGCTCGACATTGCGGCAGCGCCGTCGGCCAGTGTGAGCGGTCAGGTCGCGTCAGTCTATTTCAACGGCATGCTGATCGGCTCGGAGCTGCTCAACCAGAACGGCCGTGTGCAGCGCATTACGGCGCGCATTCCGCGCTACGCGCTGGGGGCATCGAACCTGTTGCGCGTGCTGTTCCAGCGCCCGCCTGAAGACGGCTGCCGGGCCCGTCTGCAAGGCTATCCGGTGGCCGTACTGCCGAGCAGCCACGTGACGCTGGAAACCGCCAGCCTGGACCCGGACTTTACCGGCATGGTTGCGCGCTTTGCCTCGCAGGCCAACGTGATCGTACCGGCCGCCTATCTGGGGGATGCAGCGGCAACGCTGCCACGCGTTGCACGCCTGGCCAACGCCGCCGGGATCGCACCCACGCGTAGCCAGCTCACCGCGGTTGCGGATAACGAGGCGGCTACGCCCAAAGACACCTTCCTGGCAATCGACGTGCCCCTGCGCGACGAGACCGGCCGTGCCGTGCTGTCAAAAGATCGCCTGACGTTGACGACAGCCTCCGACAAGCTGCTGGCCGATGTTTCGGGCCTGACCAACCTCGGCATCGTCCAGGTGGCGAAGGCGGGCAGTGCGACGGGCGTGGTCTACCGCACAGTCGGGCCGGTGGCGCCGGTATTGCCGGCCACGCTGCGCCTGTCGCGCGGCGACGTGGCGGTGGTGGCCAGTGACGGCATCGCCCGCGTGTTCGACACGCTGCACCCTGGTGAAGTGCTGCCCAGCGATGACGATCGTCCGCGCCTGACCAAGAGCTTCTGGTCGTGGGCAGGGCCGGGCGTCGTGGTGCTGGTGTTCCTGATCCTGCTGGCGGTGGCGGGCTACGCACGCCGGCGTCGTCAGTCCAAGTCGTGACGTTCGAGGTCATCCAATGGTATGCGGGCCACCTGCTGGCCCAGTACTACCACGGGCTGGAGTTGCTGGCCATCGTGGTGGCGGTGCTCATCCTGATTTCGAGTCTCGACGATCTGTTCATCGACGTGTGGTACTGGATACGTGAGGTCTATCGCTTCTTCACGGTCAAGCGCGTGTACACGCCCCTGACGGCCGAGCAGCTCAAGGCCCGTGCCGAACAGCCGATCGCCATCATGGTGCCGGCATGGCTGGAGTACGACGTGATCGCAGCCATGATCGAGAACATGGTGGGCGTGATGGACTACCGCAGCTACATGGTGTTTGTCGGCACGTACCAGAACGACGCGCAAACCATCAATGAAGTGGAGCGCATGCGCCGTCGCTACAAGCAGTTGCGCCGCGTGGAAGTGCCGCACGATGGCCCGACCTGTAAGGCCGACTGCCTGAACTGGGTCATCCAGGCCATCTTCAAGCACGAGCGCGACCACAACATCGAGTTTGCCGGCGTGGTGCTGCATGACAGCGAGGACGTGCTGCATCCGCTGGAGCTGCGCTTCTACAACTACCTGTTGCCGCGCAAGGACATGATCCAGCTGCCGGTGGCATCGCTGGAGCGGAACTGGTTCGAGCTGGTGGCCGGCACCTACATGGATGAATTTGCCGAGTGGCACGGCAAGGACCTCGTGGTGCGCGAGAGCCTGGCAGGTACGGTGCCGTCGGCCGGCGTCGGGACGTGCTTCTCGCGGCGCGCGCTGCTGGCCCTTGCGGCCGAGACAGACAACCAGCCCTTCAATACCGAAAGCCTGACCGAGGACTACGACGTGGGCGCGCGGCTGGGCAAGATGGGCATGCAGTCGATCTTTGCACGCTTTCCTGTGCAGTTCAGCATGCGTCGCAAATCGTGGTTCGGCCTGGGGCCAGAGCGCGAATTCACACTCACCATGCCGCTGTGCGTGCGCGAGTTCTTTCCCGATACCTTCCGCACGGCCTACCGGCAGCGGGCGCGCTGGGCGCTGGGCATCGGCCTGCAGGGCTGGAAGCAGACCGGCTGGACGGGCGGGCCGGCCAACCGCTACCTGCTCGCGCGTGACCGCAAGGGCATCGTCACCGCGTTTGTCGGCATTCTGGCCTACGTGCTCATCGTGCAGTTTTTGCTGTTTGCGGTGGCAGACCAGTTTGGATGGATGCCCGAGCTGATTGCCTCGCCGCTGTCGAAATATGAATGGCTGGGCACGCTGCTGTGGTTCAACGCCATCGCGCTGACGCTGCGTGTGGTGCAGCGGGTGTATTTCGTCACGCAGCTCTATGGGTGGGAGCACGGTGTGCTGTCGGTGCCGCGCATGATCGTCGGCAACTTCATCAACTTCATGGCGGTATCGCGGGCCTGGAAGATGTTCCTGACCCATCTGGTGACCGGCAAGCGGCTGGCATGGGACAAGACCATGCACGATTTCCCGTCGGAAGACGGCTTTACCGGCGAGCGTCCGCGGTTGGGCGAACTGCTGGTGACGTGGCAGGCGATCGGGCAGGAGAACCTGGACCAGGCGCTGCAGGACGCGCATGCCCGCCAGGCGCCCCTGGGCCGTGTGCTGATGGCCAAAGGCTGGCTGGACGACGAAACGCTGGCCGAGGCGATTGCCTTCCAGGCGGACCTGGAGCGCGGAGCACTCGACCTGGAGCAACTGCGCGCGCATGCGCATTTGCTACCGCTTGACACTGTGATCCGCCACCGCGTGCTGCCGCAGGGCGAAGACGCTGCCGGACGCCTGGTGGTGCTGGTCGCCAGCCCACTGCAGGACGCGGAGCTTGCGCAGGTGGCAGCCGAACTGCAGCGCGACGTGGTGCAGCGGATCGTGCGTGAAGGCGAAATTGCCATGGGCCTGCGCCAGTTGCGCGGCATGAGCGTGGTTGACGCAGGCGCATTTGCGCCGCATGCCGCTCAGGCAGACGGTACCGCCCCGGCGCGTGGCGTGCCGCTGCTGGGCGATCTGCTGATCGAGCGTGGCCATGTGCTGCGCGAAACATTCGATGCCACGCTGCGCGACTACAGCCCGCATCGCGACGGCCGTATCGGCGACTACATGGTGAGCCGCGGCGTGATCTCGCCCGAGGCACTGGACGACGTGATCAAGGAGCAGCACCGCCTGGGCGGCGTGCTGGCGGCAGCGGCATGAGGCAACCGAACGTGATACCCGCACGCGCATTCCAGCAACGTCTTCCGGCGCGCTTGGTGACGGCCGCGTTGGCGAGCGCACTGTGCGCCCCCACGCTGCTGCATGCCCAAGCGCATGACACCAAGCCCTTGCCATTGGCGGGTGCCGCCTATCGCGTCGCACAGCAGGCCTACGATGCCTGCAAGCGCCGCGCGTACAGCAGTTGCGTCGCACTGGCGCGCGAGGCGATTCGGCAGCGGCCCGACGTCATGTCGCTCCATCTGTTGCTGGCGGACGCACTGGCGGCGCAACGGCAGTATGCGCAAGCCGAGCGCGTGCTCAATGGCGCTACCGCGCGTTTTGGCCCGGACCGGCAGCTTGCCGAACAGCGCAGGCGCGTTGCCGCCTTGCGGGCACCTGCCAACGCGGCCGGGCATGGGCAGGCCAAGGACGGGGAGGGCGGACCGCTGCTGACCGGCGACGCGCTGGAGGCCGCGCAGAACGCTTACAAGGCATACAACGCCAAGGACTTTGCCGGTGCCGCGCGCTACGCCAACGAAGTCACTGCGCTGCGCCCCGATCTGAAGCGCTTTCGCCTATTGCTGATCGACGCCTCCAGCGCGGCCGGCGATGACGCCGCTGCGTGGAACGCCGATATGGCTGCCGTCCGCCAGTTTGGCGACAGCGAGCCGTTGCGCATCCGCCGCGAGTTCATTGGTGTTGGCCTGGGTATGAAGGTGGCGGAGGAGGCGCTCAACGCGCGCCAGTCGGGCGATACAGCGCGCGCCATCGAGTTGGCACGCCAGGCGGTCGTTTATGCGCCGGCGCGTTTCGACTACCGCTTGCAACTTATCGACGGGCTGCTGGCCACGGGCGATCTGCCTGGCGTAGAGCGGGCCATGGATGACGCCATTGCCTACGACGATACGGAAATCATGGCCTGGACGTTGCGCGGCTATGCACGCGCGGCGCAAGGCAAGTCGGAGGCAGCAAACGCTGACCTTGCGCAGGCGCTCAAGCAAACCGATGCCACCGCCGCGGTGCGGCGTTCGATGCAGACCATCGTTGCCGATATCTGGCTGGCTCAGGGCGAGCCGCAGCGCGTGATCGACATGCTCGGCACTCTCAAGCCGATTGATGACGACACGGATTCGCTCATCACCATGCGCGTGCATAGCGCGCGCCTGCAGCTGAAAACTGTGCAGACAACGGCGCAGGCCGCAACGGCCGCACCGGCTTCGCCCGCCGAGACGGCCGCA
>NZ_JAELUI010000690.1 GCF_016429285.1 Ralstonia sp. ASV6 | reverse complement strand
CCCCCCCCCCCCCCCCCCCCCCCCCCCCCCCCCCCCCCCCCCCCCCCCCCCCCCCCCCCCCCCCCCCCCCCCCCCCCCCCCCCCCCCCCCCCCCCCCCCCCCCCCCCCCCCCCCCCCCCCCCCCGCCCCCCCCCCCCCCCCCCCCCCCCCCCCCCCCCCCCCCCCCCCCCCCCCCCCCCCCCCCCCCCCCCCCCCCCCCCCCCCCCCCCCCCCCCCCCCCCCCCCCCCCCCCCCCCCCCCCCCCCCCCCCCC
>NZ_JAELUI010000689.1 GCF_016429285.1 Ralstonia sp. ASV6 | reverse complement strand
CCCCCCCCCCCCCCCCCCCCCCCCCCCCCCCCCCCCCCCCCCCCCCCCCCCCCCCTTTTCAAGCCGAAGACGGCATACGAGATCAGGCGCCATGTCTCGTGGGCTCGGAGATGTGTATAAGAGACAGCCTCATAGGTCAGCGCGTAGCTGGCTAGGTCTCCGCGGGCTTGCGCGAGCCGTAGGCAAAACAGCGCAACGTTAGCTCCCGCCCATGTCGTGTCCGGCGAGCGAATCGGTTCGAACAATTGTTCGA
>NZ_JAELUI010000106.1 GCF_016429285.1 Ralstonia sp. ASV6 | reverse complement strand
AACCGGCAGCGGCTGGGCCACACCTTCGGACACCGGCCTCTCGGCCGAGATCCGCCGCACCGCCTTCGGCATTCCGCACATCCGCGCCAACGACTACGCCAGCCTCGGCTTCGGCATGGCCTATGCCTACGCGCAGGACAACGTCTGCCTGCTGGCCGATCAGGTCGTCACCGTCAACGGTGAGCGCTCGAAGACGTTCGGGCCGGAAGGCACCGTCACCGTGTCGTTCAAGCCGGTGCCGAATACACAGTCCGATGCGTTCTTCAAGGGCGCCTTTGATGAGGCCGGCCTGCGCGCGGGCTACGCGCAGATGTCGCCCGAAGCACGGGAACTGCTGCGCGGCTACATCGCCGGCTACAACCGCTATCTGAAGGACACGCCTGCCGCAAACCGCCCCGCTGCCTGCCGCAACGCGGCCTGGGTGCGCCCGCTTACGCTGGCTGACATGATGCTGATGGGCGAAGAGAAGGCCATCCAGGCCAGTGCTGGCGCCATGCTGCAGAGCATTGTTGCGGCACAGCCGCCGGGTGGTACGCCTGTCTCCGGCGTAGCGATCCCACCGCATGCCATCGACACCGCTGCGCTTGACCGCGATCTGCAATTGCGCGACATGCCCATCGGCTCCAACGGCTGGGCCTTCGGCAAGGCCGCCACGGACAACGGCCGCGGCGTGCTGCTCGGCAACCCGCACTTTCCGTGGACGACCACCAACCGCTTCTATCAGGTCCACCTGACCGTGCCCGGCAAGCTGGACGTGATGGGCGCATCGATTGCCGCCTTCCCCGTCGTCAGCATCGGCTTCAACAAGGACGTGGCGTGGACGCACACGGTATCCACCGGCCGCCGCTTCACGGTGTTCGAACTGAAGCTCGCCGAGGGCGACCCGACCACCTACCTGATCGACGGCACGCCGCACAAGATGACCACGCGCACCGTGGCTTTTGACGTGAAGCTGCCGGACGGCCGCATCGAGCACCGCACGCACACGTTCTACGACACGGTGTACGGCCCCGTGCTGTCGATGCCTGCGGGTGGCATGCCGTGGACCACGCAGAAGGCCTATACGCTGCGTGATGCGAACCGCAACAACACGCGCTCCATCGACACGTGGCTGCACATCGCGCAAGCGAAGGACGTGGCGGGCATTCGCCAGGCGATCGGCAACCTCGGTATCCCCTGGGTCAACACGATTGCCACCGACCGCAACGGCCGCGCCATGTTTGCCGATGTGTCGACCACGCCGGATGTGTCCGCCGAATCGCTCAAACGCTGCGCCCCGTCGCCCCTGGCCGACAAGCTGTTCCACGGCGTGGGGCTGGTGCTGCTTGATGGCTCGCGCAGCACGTGCAACTGGCAGGTCGATCCGGCATCCCCGGTGCCGGGGCTGGTGGCACCAGCACGCATGCCGGTACTGGAGCGCGACGACTACGTTGCCAACAGCAACGACAGCTCGTGGCTGAGCAATCCGGCGCAGAAGATGACCGGCTACTCCCCGGTCATGGGCTCGATCGACGTGCCGCAGCGCCTGCGCACCCGCATCGGCCTGATCGAGATCGGCCGCCGGCTGGAAGGCAGCGACGGCCTGCCCGGCAACCGCGTCAACCTGCCGAACCTGCAGGCGATGATCTTCCGCGATGCCAACCTGGCCGGCCACCTCGTGCGTGATGATCTGCTGGCCGCATGCAAGGCCACGCCCAATCTCGACGCGGATGCACGCGACGGCTGCGCCGCCCTTGCGCAATGGAACCTCACGGACAACGTCGACGCCCGCGCTGCCCACCTGTTCCGCGAATTCTGGATGCGCGCCAAGGACATCCCGCACGTCTACGCCGTCGACTTCAATCCGGCCGACCCCGTCCACACGCCACGCAGCCTGCGCATGAGTGACGCGACGGTACGCACGGCGGTGTTCAAGGCGCTCAAGGATGCCGTGGGCGCAGTGCGTACCGCCGGCTTTGCGCTGGACGCGCCGTTGGGCACCGTGCAGGTGGCACATGCACCGGGCGGCGACATCGCCCTGCATGGCGGTGAGGAATACGAGGGCGTGCTCAACAAGCTGTCGAGCCTGCCGATCGGGCCGAAGGGCCTGCAGGTGTTCTTCGGCACCAGCTACATCCAGACCGTCACATTCGACGATCATGGGCCGGTGGCAGACGCCATCCTGACCTATGGCGAATCGAGCGATCCGGACTCGCCGCATGCGTTTGACCAGATGCGTGCGTTCTCGGCCAAGCGCTGGAACCGGCTGCCGTTCTCGGAAGCCGCCATCGCAGGAGACCCGGCATTGAAGGTGACCAAGCTGTCGCAGTAACGCATAGCGTGCGTCGTCCCCGTGCAACGCGGGGACGCGTCTTTTTGCCGCGCATCAGGACGATTCCGCCTGCCTGAACCACTCTTGCCAGTTGTTCACAGAAGGCGCCGTGCATTTCCGGTATCACCCGAGCTGGCTCGCGTTCATCGCGGGCCATTTCTTTTGGTGCATTCGGCGCACAACCGCCCCACTTGGAGATACATCCAGCCATGGCCACTCGCATAGAACACGACCTGCTCGGCGACCGCGACATCCCCAACGACAAGTACTACGGCGTGCACACGCTGCGCGCGCTTGAAAACTTTCCGATTACCGGCACGCCCATCTCGGTCTATCCGCAATTGGTCAATGCGCTGGCAGCCGTAAAAGCCGCCGCCGCGCTGACCAACCACGAGCTGGGCCTGCTGGACAAAACCCGCGCCGATGCCATCGTCACCGCGTGCAAGCAGGTACAGGCGGGCGTCGCGCACGCGCACTTTGTCGTCGACGTCATCCAGGGTGGTGCGGGCACGTCCACCAACATGAACGCCAACGAGGTCATCGCCAACCTCGCGCTCGAGCAGCTCGGCCACGCGCGCGGCGCTTATGAGCACTTGCACCCGAACGAGCACGTGAACATGAGCCAGAGCACCAACGACGTCTATCCGACAGCGTTGCACATCGCCACGCACGTGCTGGTGCTCGAACTGGTGGAAGCCATGAACGTGTTGCGCGCATCGTTCGAGCACAAGGCCAACGAATTCCGCAACGTGCTGAAGATGGGCCGCACGCAACTGCAAGACGCCGTGCCGATGACGCTGGGCCAGGAATTTGGCAGCTATGCGGTCAGCCTGGCCGAAGATCAGGCGCGGCTGCTGGAAGCGCTATCGACCATCCGGGAGATCAATCTGGGCGCCACCGCTATCGGCACCGGCATCAACACGCACCCGAATTACGCAGAAGCCGCGCGCAAGCATCTGTCGCAGATCACCGGCATCCCGCTGATCACCGCGCAGGACCTGGTGGCGGCCACCCCGGACGTCGGCGCGTTCATGCATATCTCCGGCGTGCTCAAGCGCATGGCGGCCAAGCTATCGAAGACGTGCAACGACCTGCGCCTGCTCTCCAGCGGCCCACGCGCCGGCATGGGCGAAATCAACCTGCCAGCCATGCAGGCCGGTTCTAGCATCATGCCGGGCAAGGTGAATCCGGTGATTCCGGAAGTGGTCAACCAGATCGCGTATGAGGTCATTGGCAACGACGTCACCATTACCTTCGCCGCCGAGGCCGGGCAGCTTCAGCTCAATGCGTTCGAGCCGGTCATTGCGCACAGCCTGTTCAAGAGCCTCGTGCACTTGCGCAACGGCTGCCTGACGCTGGCCGACAAGTGCGTCAACGGCATTACCGCCAACGTCGACCACCTGCGCGATAACGTGGAGCGCTCCATCGGCATCGTCACCGCGCTGAACCCGCACATCGGCTACACCAACGCCACCGCCATCGCGCAAGAAGCGCTGGCGAGCGGCGCCAGCGTGTATCAGCTCGTGCTGGACAAACGGCTGCTCAGCCAGGAAGCGCTGGATGAGATTCTGCAACCTGAAATGCTGACGCAGCCGCGCGCGGTGGCGGCGAGTTGATCTTCGCGGCAAGATGCGGGCGCCTGTGCGCGCACGCGGTTTCGCCCGCGTGCTCTACGGCGCTTCCAGGCGCCGCCCCGCCAACCTCCATCACCGCACCTCCGACCTCCGCGCGCGCACCTTTGAGGTGAAGGCCCGGACCTCGCCACCTCCGCCGTTGCTGCTTTTTTGTTCAACGCCGGGCCTCTCCACCTCCGCACGCGCACCTTTGAGGTCCGACGTTGAACCTCGCACCTCCGGCGTCGGACCTCAAAGGTCCGCGCTTGCCCCTTTTTGGTGCAAAGCCGGACCTCTTTACCTCCGCCATCGCACCTTTGAGGTCCGCCACCCGAGGTTGGACGAGCGCGTCATCAGGCTTCGCTTGCAGCGGTAGCATTTCACGACTGCCCTGCCGAAAACAGCAGAATGCGGACACAAAAAAACGCCCCGGACATTCGGGGCGTTTTTTTGGGAGCGCGGCTCGGCTTAGTCGCGGAAGTTATTGAAATCCAGCGGTGTATCGTTCACCTCCTTGCGCAGCATGGCGATCACGCTTTGCAGGTCATCGCGCTTGGCGCCGGTCACGCGCACCGCATCGCCCTGGATGCTGGCCTGGACCTTGATCTTGCTGTCCTTGATCGTCTTGACGATCTTCTTGGCCAGGTCACCCGACACGCCCTTCTTGATCTTGACGACCTGCTTCATCTTGTCGCCGCCGATTTTCTGCTTGTCCTGGTAATCCAGGAAGCGCACGTCGACGTTGCGCTTGGCGAGCTTGTTCATCAGCACGTCGTTCACCTGGCCAATCTTGAAATCGTCATCGGCAAACAGCGTCAGTTCCTGCTCCTTGTGCTCGACGCGCGAGTCCGAGCCCTTGAAGTCGAATCGCGTCGAAATCTCTTTGTTGGCCTGTTCCACGGCGTTCTTCACTTCCACCATGTTGGCTTCGCATACCACGTCAAACGACGGCATTGTGTTCTCCTTGCAGACTTGAATTCGGGTTGCGGCGGCGCCCGGCAGCGGGTGCGGCCTGCGCCATGGCTTCTATAATCTCGGCTTTTCCAGCAGATCCTGCGCCATGGCGTTGCTCGACACGCATTATCCCCTAGGCCGGCACAACACGTTCCGTTTTGAGGCCACCGCCCGCTACGCCGCGCACGTGCGCACGCCGGAGGACATCCCTGCGGCACTGGCCGACCCGCGCGTACAGGGCCTGCCGGTGCTGGTCCTGGGCGGCGGCAGCAACATCGTGCTCACGCGCGACTTTGACGGTCTGGTGCTGCTGATGGAGATTCCGGGCATCAAGACGGGCCGGGAAACGATCGATGGCCGAGAGGTCCACACCGTCACGGCCGGCGGCGGCGAATCGTGGCACGGCCTGGTCGCGCACACCGTCGCCAATGGCTTGCCTGGGCTGGAAAATCTCGCGCTGATTCCCGGCACAGTCGGTGCCGCGCCAATTCAGAACATCGGCGCATACGGCGTCGAGATCAAAGACCGCTTCCACGCCCTGCGTGCCTACGACCGCCACGCCGGCGAGTTCGTCACGTTGAACGCCGCCGATTGCGCCTTCGGCTACCGCGACAGCCTTTTCAAACGCGCCGGCACCGATCGCTACATCATCACCGAGGTGACGTTCGCGTTGCCCGTTGACTGGCAACCCGACACGCACTACGCAGAGCTGGCGCGCGAGCTGGCGGCACAGAACATCGACACGCCCACGGCACAGAACATCTTTGACGCGGTGGTCACCATCCGCCGCCGCAAGCTGCCCGACCCGGCCGAGATCGGCAACGCGGGCAGTTTCTTCAAGAACCCCATCGTCGATGCCGCCACGCGTCATGCGCTGGCCGAGCGTTTCCCGAATCTGGTCGGCTATGTGCAGCCGGACGGCACCTACAAGCTGGCCGCCGGCTGGCTGATCGATCAATGCGGCTTCAAAGGCCGGCAGAGCGGTGCTGTTGGTGTGTACGAAAAGCAGGCGCTGGTGCTGGTGCACCGGGGCGGCGGCAGCGCCGTGCAATTGATGACGCTGGCACGCGAGATTCAGGACACGGTCTATGCGCGCTTTGGCGTGCGCATCGAACCGGAACCCATCGTCATCTAAATCTCTTCGCCACGCAGGTATTCCTTCTGGATGTCGACGGTCCCCTTCTTGCCGACATCGTCGAAATGCTTGCGCAGCCACGCCTTGCCCTCGTGCCGGCCACGCTCCTTGAGCATGGTCAGGAAGCTCCAGTCCGTCACCAGCTTGGTTGATGACGACAGGTCGCCAAGCGGCTTGTCTGCTCGGATGGCGTGCAGGTAGATGTATTTCAGGCGATCGCGGTATTCGGGCTTGAGCCAGTCCTCGGCAATCAGCTTCTGCACAAACGCGATGGCGCGCATCTCGCGCAGCAACGACGCATTGAAGGTGATCTCGTTCAGGCGCTCCATCACTTCGTGCGGCTGGTCGGGCACCTCTTTGCGCAGGATCGGGTTGACGTGCACGAGCAGGATGTCCTGCGTCTTGGTCTCGTAGAAGAACGGAAACAGTACCGGATTGCCCATGTAGCCGCCGTCCCAATAGTGGTGGCGGTGGATCTCGATGGCCGGGTACAAATACGGCAGGCAAGCGGAGGCCAGAACGACCTCGGCATCGATCTCCGGCGTGTTGAAGACGCGCACGTTGCCCGTATTGACGTCGGTGGCCGCCAGGAACAGCTTGGTGTCGGGGCAGGCGCGCAGGCGCTCGAAATCGACGTGGCTGGCGAGCAGGTCGCGCAGCGGGTTGTAGTGCGTGCCCTGCGAGGTGGCGCTGATCCAGCTGTCCCACATGCGCATCCAGTCGGCTACCGGCCAGCTATCGGGAAACAGCGGCTTGCCGGAAAGCAACGCCTTGGCGCTCTCGCCCACGGTGGAAAGCGGCGAACCGGCCGTCGACACCGCCAGCCAGAACGCATGCAGCTTTTCACGCGCCCGCTCAGGCCCGCCTTCGAGCAAGCCGTCGAGCATCACCACGGCGTTCATCGAACCGGCGCTCGTGCCGCTCATGCCCTCGAACGACAGTCGCCCGTCTTCGAGCAGCGCATCAAGCACGCCCCAGGTGAACGCCCCGTGCGCGCCACCGCCCTGCAGCGCGAGGTTGATGTGCTTGCCGTGCGGCTTCTGCATGATTCCCCCATTTTTTTGGAAGCGTTCGCCCCGTAGCGCGCTTCGAATCACCCAGGATACCGGTAGATCATGGCGTATATGCCCTAAAATGGCAGGTTCGACCCTAGACCACGTTTTTTTCGCGATCCCTTCCATGACCACCGAGACTTTTGACGGCGTCCGCCTGACCACCAAGGCCAACGTGTACTTTGACGGAAAGTGCGTCAGCCACAGCTTTACCCTGCCTGACGGCACCAAGAAGTCCGTGGGCGTGGTACTGCCGGCCACGCTGACCTTCGGCACGGCCGCCGCCGAGATCATGGAATGCGTGGGCGGCTCCTGCGAATACAAGCTCGAGGGCACCGACGAGTGGAAGACCTCCGGCGCCGGTGAAAGCTTCCACGTTCCCGCGAACTCCAAGTTCGACATTCGCGTGACCGAGGCCTACCACTACATCTGCCACTACGCCTGAACCCGCCCGGAAAGACTTTTTAGAGAAAGACCATGGAAACCATCCTGCAACACGTTCCCGTCGGCCAGAAGGTCGGCATCGCCTTCTCCGGCGGCCTCGACACCAGCGCGGCCCTGCGCTGGATGAAGAACAAGGGCGCGCTGCCCTATGCCTACACCGCCAATCTCGGCCAGCCCGACGAGGAAGACTACGATGCCATCCCGCGCAAGGCGATGGAGTACGGTGCAGAGAAGGCACGCCTGATCGACTGCCGCCCGCAACTGGCCAACGAAGGCATCGCCGCCATCCAGGCCGGCGCGTTCCACATCAGCACCGGCGGCATCACCTACTTCAACACCACGCCGCTGGGCCGCGCCGTCACGGGCACCATGCTGGTGGCCGCCATGAAGGAAGACGACGTCCACATCTGGGGCGACGGCTCGACCTTCAAGGGCAACGACATCGAGCGCTTCTACCGCTACGGCCTGCTGACCAACCCGGCCCTGAAGATCTACAAGCCGTGGCTGGACCAGACCTTCATCGACGAGCTGGGCGGCCGCGCCGAAATGTCGGCCTTCATGACGAAGGAAGGCTTCGGCTACAAGATGAGCGCCGAGAAGGCCTACTCGACCGACAGCAACATGCTGGGCGCCACCCACGAGGCGAAGGATCTGGAGTTCCTGAACGCCGGCATCCGCATCGTCAACCCGATCATGGGCGTGGCGTTCTGGAAGCCGGAAGTTGAGGTCAAGGCTGAGGAAGTGTCGGTCACCTTCGACGAAGGCCGCCCAGTTGCTGTGAATGGCAAGGAAATTGCCGACCCGGTCGAGATGTTCCTGGAGCTGAACCGCATCGGCGGCCGCCATGGCCTGGGCATGAGCGACCAGATCGAAAACCGCATCATCGAAGCCAAGAGCCGCGGCATCTACGAAGCCCCAGGCATGGCACTGCTGCACATCGCCTACGAGCGCCTGGTCACCGGCATCCATAACGAAGACACCATCGAGCAGTACCGCATCAACGGCCTGCGTCTGGGCCGCCTGCTGTACCAAGGCCGCTGGTTCGACCCGCAAGCCATCATGCTGCGCGAAACCGCCCAGCGTTGGGTGGCCCGTGCCGTCACCGGCACCGTGACGCTGGAGCTGCGCCGCGGCAACGACTACTCGATCCTGAATACCGAGTCGCCCAACCTGACGTACGCGCCCGAGCGCCTGTCGATGGAAAAGGTGGAAGACGCGCCGTTCAGCCCTGCAGACCGTATCGGCCAACTGACCATGCGCAACCTAGACCTGATGGACACGCGCGACAAGCTGGCCATCTACGCCAAGGCAGGCCTGCTGTCGCTGGGCACCAGCAACGCACTGCCCCAGCTCGACGGCGGCAAGAAGTAACTGCCTGCTGCCCAAAGCGAAAAGGCCGCTCCGACATCAATCGGAGCGGCCTTTTTATATGGCTTCTGAATTCGCTGCGGGGCTCAGTAGCGCCCGCAGAGCAGGTATTCCATCAGCGCCTTCTGCACGTGCAGTCGGTTTTCCGCTTCATCCCACACCACGCTCTGCTTGCCGTCGATCACGGCGGCTTCGACTTCCTCGCCGCGGTGCGCGGGCAGGCAGTGCATGAACAGCGCATCGGGCTGCGCGCGCTGCATCATCGCCTCGGTGACCATCCAGTCGCCAAAGGCCTTCTTGCGTGCTTCGTTCTCAGCTTCGTAGCCCATGCTGGTCCACACGTCGGTGGTCACTAGGTGGGCGCCCTCGCAAGCCTCAAGCGGGTTTTCGAACACGTGCACGAACGGACGCGCGGAATCGGCCACCATGGCCGGATCCAGCTGATAGCCCTTCGGTGCAGAGAAATGGAAGCGGAAGCCGAGAATCTCGGCCGCCTGAATCCACGTGTAGGCCATGTTGTTGGCATCCCCCACCCACGTGACGGTCTTGCCCTTGATCGGGCCGCGCTGTTCGATGAAGGTAAAGATATCGGCCAGCACCTGGCACGGGTGGTATTCGTTGGTCAGCCCGTTGATGACCGGCACGCGCGAATGGGCGGCAAAACGCTCGATGATCTCTTGCCCGAAGGTACGGATCATGATGATGTCGGTCATGCGGGAGATGACCTGCGCCGCGTCTTCGATCGGCTCACCGCGCCCCAGTTGGGAATCGCGCGTGTTGAGGAAGACTGCGTGGCCGCCGAGCTGGTGGATACCAGCCTCGAACGACAGGCGCGTTCGGGTGGAATTCTTCTCGAAGATCATGGCCAGCGTGCGGTCGTGCAGCGGGTGCCACGTCTCGTAGTTCTTGAACTTGGCCTTGAGGATCGCGGAGCGGTCCAGCAGGTACTCGTACTCTTCCAGCGAAAAGTCCTTGAACTGCAGGTAGTGCTTGATCGAGCTTGGTGGGTTCATAAAACAACGAAGGCGGCCCGCAGATGACGCACCGGAAAATTCCCGTGGCACGTCGCCCTAGCCGCCTTGTCTGGTGAAGATTCAATCCATCATACGGGATCGCCGCCAGTTTGGCGAGTTCCCGCCGGGCGGTTCGCGCTACCATAAAGGCGCGGGTGAAAGGCCGATGAAAGTCTTATATAAGATATAATACTGGCTGCCTCGGATGCCTCGATCGTCCGCAAACCGGCACGACAAGCCGGTTCGTCTGATTCATGAATCGGCAACCGAGCAAGCGCATCATCCGCACCACAAGTGCACCCCGTTCGAACGTTGCGGCACCCGTGCGGTCGAAGCCGTTTGCAAATCTCCACAAGCCCCACGCAGTCCATGGCAGCCTACCCTCGCCAATTCTTTATCCAGGGCGTCACCCGTGACGGAAAGACCTTCCGCCCGAGCGACTGGGCCGATCGGCTGTGCGGCGTGATGGCGCAGTTCCGCCCCGCCGGTGACACTGGGGACCCCCGCCTGACCTATTCCCCCTACGTGCGCCCCGTCATGTCGGGCGGCATCAAGAGCGTCTTCGTCGACGAGCGCCTGCGCGAAATCGAACCCAAGGCGCTCGACTTCGTGCTGAACTTCGCGCACGACAACAACCTGCAATTGGTCGAAGCCTGCATCCTGCCCGACGAGGGCACGCCAGCCTAACGCACAGCAAGCACCGCGGCGCGCCAGGCACTTTTCATGGCGCACCAAAGCAAAAAGCCTGTCCGAAGACAGGCTTTTTTACCGCCGAGTGCGACAGGTTATCTGACGCACGATGCCGGCCAGGCCGACATCAGCTGACGAACTTAGGCAGCCATTGCCTTGATGGCAGCGGACAGACGCGACTTGGCGCGTGCAGCCTTGTTCTTGTGGACGATCTTCTTGTCAGCGATGCTGTCGATCGTGCTTTGAGCGGTCTTGAATGCAGCAGCGGCTGCTGCCTTGTCGCCACCAGCCACGGCCTTGCGGACGGTCTTGATAGCGGTGCGCAGACGCGAGCGCAGTGCCGAGTTGTGGGCGTTCTGAACAACGGCTTGGCGTGCGCGCTTGCGTGCTTGTGCGGTGTTTGCCATGGAAAATATCCTGAAGAAAACTGTTGCAAGCGCCCCGGGAGACACGGAAGGCCGAAGCGCGCGAAAGCGTGAGAAACGGCAATTATACGCAGATTCCGATGCCAGATGCAAACCGTGTTGTGAAATCCCCCGAACGGTGTCTCATTGCGCCTCTTGCTGCACTTTTAGGCAGGTGGCGGGGCAGTCCCTATAATACGGCCGCATTTGCGCCAGTCCGTGACGCCAGCCGCGAACCCCGCATGGCGCCGCCGGTCTGACCGCCATCGCTCCGTTGTGGCTGACGGGGCTGCGCCCAACCTCGCACTCATCTTGAATCTCCTCAAAACCCTCGCCACGATCAGCGGCCTGACGATGCTCTCGCGCATCACCGGGCTCATCCGCGAAACGCTGATCGCCCGTGCCTTTGGTGCCTCGGTCTACACCGACGCCTTCAACGTCGCCTTCCGCATCCCCAACCTCCTGCGCAGACTCTCGGCCGAGGGGGCATTCTCGCAGGCCTTCGTACCGATCCTGGGTGAATTCAAGAACCGCCAGGGCGAACACGAAACGCGGGCGCTGGTCGATTCCGTGGCCACGGTGATGACGTGGTTCCTCGTGGTGATCTCCGCGCTGGGCGTGATCGGCGCGCCGTTGATCGTCACCGCCGTAGCGACAGGTTTCAAGGAACACGAGAGCCAGGCCTATATCTCAGCGATCTTCATGACGCGGGTGATGTTTCCGTACATCGGCCTGGTGTCGCTGGTGGCGCTGGCCTCGGGCATCCTGAATACGTGGCGGCAGTTTGCCGTGCCCGCCTTCACACCGGTGCTGTTAAACCTGTCGTTCATCGTGGCGGCGGTGTTTGTGGCGCCGTTTCTTGAGACGCCCATCTACGCGCAGGCCTATGCGGTGATGGTGGGCGGCATCCTGCAATTGGCGATTCAGGTTCCGTCGCTGCGCAAGGTGGGGATGCTGCCGCGCGTGTCGTTCAACGTGCGTGCGGCGTGGCATCACCCGGGCGTGCGGCGCGTGCTCAAGCAGATGCTGCCAGCCACGCTGTCGGTATCGGTGGCGCAGATCAGCCTCATCATCAATACGAACATCGCCTCGCGCCTGCCGGCAGGCAGCGTGTCTTGGCTGAACTACGCAGACCGGCTGATGGAGTTCCCGACCGCGCTGCTGGGCGTGGCGCTGGGGACGATCCTGCTGCCGAGCCTGTCCAAGGCCAGCGCGGAAGACCATCGCGAAGAGTATTCCTCCCTGCTCGACTGGGGCCTGCGACTGACGGTACTGCTGGCGCTGCCGTCGGCGGTGGGGCTGTTCGTCTTTGGGGCGCCGCTCACGGCCACGCTGTTCCACTACGGCAAATTCACGGGCATGGACGTCGAGATGACCCGGCAGGCACTGACGTCGTACGGCGTCGGGCTGGTCGGCCTGATCGTCATCAAGATCCTGGCGCCGGGCTTCTATGCGCGGCAGGACATCCGCACGCCAGTAAAGATCGCGCTGGTGGTGCTGGTGGTGACACAGCTCTCCAACTACTTCTTCGTGCCGGTGTTCGGCCATGCCGGGCTGGCGCTGTCCATCAGCTTTGGTGCAACCATCAATGCAGCGCTGCTGTTTTTCGGCCTGCGCCGCCGCGGTTACTACCACCCGCTGCCGGGCTGGGGGCTGTTCCTGGCGCAGGTGACGTCGGCCGTGCTGCTGCTGGTCGGCCTGCTGCTCTGGCTTGCACACAATTTTGATTGGGTGGGATTGGGCAGCAAGCCGCTCGTGCGCATCGCATTGCTGGGGGCAAGCCTGGTTCTGTGCGCAGTGGTGTATTTCGGTACACTGTGGCTCACCGGTTTGAGGTTCTCCACGTTCAGAAAGAAGGCGATCTGATGACCACCAAAGTCCTCGATTATTTTTCTGCCCTGGTCGCGGACGACGACAGCATTCCCCTTACCGAAACCGCCCTGTCCATCGCACAGGACGCGTATCCGGACTTGGACCTGCAGGCAGAGCTGGCCGCCATCGACGTGCTGGTCGCGCGGATCAAGAACCGCGTGGCCGACGGCACGCCGGCCATCCAGCGCCTGCGCCTGCTCAACCAGTTCTTCTACCGCGAGCTGGGCTTCGGGCCCAATGCCAACGATTACTACGACCCCGAGAACTCCTACCTGAACGCTGTGCTGCAAAGCCGACGAGGCATTCCGATCTCGCTTGCGGTCCTGCTCATGGAGATCGGCCAGCAGATCGGCCTGCCGCTCAAGGGCGTGTCCTTCCCCAATCACTTCCTGGTGCGCATGAGCATTCCTGCGGGCGAGGTCGTGCTCGATCCGCTGACGGGGCAAACGCTGTCGAAGGAAGAGTTGCAGGACATGCTCGACCCGTACCTGGAGAAGGAAGGCATCGAAGACCCGAACTCGGTGCCGCTGGGGGTGTTTCTGCAAGTGGCTACGCACCGCGAGATCATCGCGCGCCTGCTGCGCAACCTGAAGGCGATCTACTTACAGGAGTCGCGCTGGCAGCGGCTGCTGGCGGTGCAGCAGCGGCTGGTGATTCTTCTGCCCGATTCCATTGAAGAAGTGCGCGACCGGGGGCTGGCCTACGCCAATCTGGAATGCTTCCGCCCCGCGCTGGAAGACCTGGAAGCGTACGTGGACGCCCGGCCCGACGCGGCCGATACGGCCAAGCTCAAGGAGCGCATGCCAACGCTGCGCGCCATGAGCAAGAACTTGAATTGACGCTTACTTCTGCGCCACCGCGCCGCGGCGGCGCTTGAGCAGCTTCCACAGCCCGCCCAGTGCCAGCGGCACAATCGCCGCGCCCAGGCCGATCAGCACGATCGTGTTCAGATGCTCACGGATGATGGGCACGTTGCCGAACAGATCACCCGCCAACACCAGCAAGCCGACCCACAGCACGGCGCCGATCATGTTGAAGAGCTGGAATTTGGCAAACGTCATCTTCGACACACCGGCCACGAACGGCGCAAACGTACGCACCACCGGAATGAAGCGCGCCATCACCAGCGTCTTGCCGCCGTGGCGCTCGTAGAAGCCGTGCGTTTTCATCAGTGCTTCGTGATCAAGGAAGCGGATGTGACCGTCAAATACCTTGGGGCCGATCCACGAGCCGACGAAGTAGTTGACAGTGTTGCCCGTCGTGGCGGCAATCACCAGCAGCACGATCAGCAGCCAAGTATCCATTTGGCCGGTCGCGCACATGGCGCCGGCAATGAAGAGCAGCGTGTCGCCCGGCAGGAACGGCAGCACCACCAGACCGGTTTCGGCAAACACGATGGCGAACAGCAGCACGTACACCCACGCGCCGTACTGCTGAATGAGCAGGCCCAACGATTTGTCGACATGCAGAACGATGTCGAGCAATTGCATCACGATATCCAAACCATCCCCCTAAGCGAGCGGGGAATGATACCGGATGCGACTTAGATTTCCCCTAGCCCTCTGTGGGGACATCAGGGGCTTGCGTCCCTGCGCCGCACAGGGTGTGACATTTATAATGCGTCGATGACTTCCGCCTCCGACTCCACCACCCGCCGCCCCATCCGTCCGCTTCCCGACCAGTTGATCAGCCAGATCGCGGCCGGTGAGGTGGTCGAGCGGCCGGCCTCCGTGGTCAAGGAACTGCTGGAGAACGCACTGGACGCGGGCGCCACGCAGCTCCAGATCAAGCTGGAAGAAGGCGGCGTGCGGCGGATCGCCATCACCGACAACGGCGGCGGGATTCCCGCCGCGGAACTGCCCGTCGCGCTGATGCGGCATGCGACCAGCAAGATCGGCTCGCTGGAAGAGCTGGAATCGGTGGCGACGCTGGGGTTCCGTGGGGAGGCGCTGGCCTCGATTGCCTCGGTAGCGGAGTTGACGCTCACCTCGCGCACGGCCAATGACACGCACGCCACGCAAATCGTCGCGCAAACGGGGCGCGCGCAGCCGGCTTCGGGCGGCGTCGGCACCACGGTCGATGTGCAGCATCTGTACTTCAACACGCCGGCGCGCCGCAAATTCCTGAAGACCGAACAGACCGAGCTGGGTCACTGCATGGAAGTGATCCGCCGCACCGCGCTGGCGCGGCCCGATGTGGCCATCTCCGTGCATCACAACGGCAAGCCGCTGGAGCACTGGAACGCCACGCAGGCCGACAGTCGTACGGCGGCCGTGCTCGGTACCGAATTCGCGCGCGCGCGCCTGCCCTTCGAAGAGGAAGCGGGCGAGCTGCGCCTCTTCGGCTTTGCCGGCCTGCCGACCGCCTCGCGCGGCCGGGCGGACCACCAATTCTTCTACGTCAACGGCCGCTTTGTGCGCGACCGCCTGCTCACGCATGCCGTGCGCAGCGCCTACGAAGACGTGCTGCATGGCGACCGCTTCCCTGCCTACGTGCTGTGCCTGGAGCTGCCGCCCGAAGCGGTGGACGTGAACGTGCATCCGTCCAAGATCGAGGTGCGCTTCCGTGACAGCCGCGCCGTGCACCAGTTCGTATACCACGCAGTGCAGCGCGCGCTGTCTCGCCATGCTGGCGAGCAAGGCGACAGCTTGCGCACGGACATTGCGGATGCGCCAGGCGCTGCGGCCACACCTGCACCTGCCGACAACACCACGCGCTGGATTAACCAGATGGCTGCGCGGCAAACGTCGCTCGGCATCGCGCAGCCGCGTGCGGAATACCTGTCGATGATGCGCGGTGACAGCACGCCAATGCCATCGAGCCGCCCCGCGTGGATGGCCGACGTACCAAGCGCCAACACGCTGTTCGACGGCGGCACCGCAATCGTCGAGGCGCCCGTTACAGCACCGGCCATGCCGACCGCCGAAACGGAATCCGATGACGATGCCCACCCGCTCGGCTTCGCGGTCGCCCAGTTGCATGGCATCTACGTGCTGGCACAGAACACGCGCGGCATGGTGCTGGTCGACATGCACGCCGCGCACGAGCGCATCCTCTACGAACAACTGAAGACGGCACTGGAAGCCAAACGCGTCGAAGTGCAGCCGCTGCTGATTCCGGTCACGTTTGCCGCAAGCCCGGTGGAGATCGGCACCGCTGAGGAATTCCGCGACACGCTCACGCTGCTCGGCTTCGACATCTCCGCCGTGTCGCCGACGACGCTGGCCGTGCGCTCGGTGCCGACGCTGCTGCAGAAAGCCGACGCGCAAGCCCTCGCCCGCGACGTGCTGCGTGACCTGCAGGCCTATGGCGGTTCGCGCGTGCTGGCCGAGCGCCAGAACGAGTTGCTCGCCACACTCGCCTGCCATTCCGCCGTACGCGCCAACCGTCGCCTGAACTTGGACGAGATGAACGCGCTGCTGCGCCAGATGGAAGCCACCGAACGCGCCGACCAATGCAACCACGGCCGCCCGACGTGGATTCAATTGACCGTGGCCGACCTGGACCGCCTGTTCCTGCGCGGCCAGTGAGCGTGTGATGACCGTGTCTTCTGTCAACGCGCCCCGCGCTGTCTGCCTGCTTGGGCCCACCGCATCGGGAAAAACCGCCGCTGCGCTGAAGCTCGCCGAGCGCTGGCCCGTCGAGATCATCAGCATGGATTCCGCGCTGGTATATCGCGGCATGGACATCGGCACCGCCAAGCCCAGCCCCGAGGAGCAGGCCGTCGCGCCGCATCACCTGATCGACATCATCGATCCGCTGGACGCGTATTCGGCCGCACAGTTCGCCAACGATGCGAACGCGCTGATCGACGCCATCCGCGCGCGCGGCAAGCTGCCGCTCATCGTTGGCGGCACGATGCTGTATTACAAGGCGCTCACGCAGGGGCTCTCCGATCTGCCCGGTGCCGATCCGGCCATCCGCGCAGAGATCGATGCCGAAGCCGCACGCGAAGGCTGGCCGGCGCTGCATGCGAAGCTCGCATTGGTCGACCCCATCACCGCTGCGCGACTGCATACGACCGATGCGCAACGCATCCAGCGTGCGCTGGAGCTGTATCGGCTCACTGGCCAGCCGATGTCGGCGCTGCTCGCGCGCGAGGTCGGTGCAAATGCGTTCCAGCAGCACGATGCCGCTGCGCCGTATTTGACGATTGCGCTGGAGCCGTCGGATCGCCTCGTGCTGCATGCACGCATCGCCCAGCGCTTCGATGCCATGCTCGCCGGCGGCCTGCTCGACGAGGTGGAAGCGCTGCGCAAACGAGGCGACCTGTCGCCCACGCTCCCGTCCATCCGCTGCGTGGGCTATCGCCAGACATGGGCCTACCTGGATGGCGAGATCGACATGGCTGCCTTGCGTGAACAGGGCATCGCCGCCACACGCCAACTCTGCAAGCGCCAGATCACGTGGCTGCGCAGCACACCAGAGCGGCACGTGGTCGATTGCCTCGCCCCCGATTACGTCGACCAGGTCGCGCGCCTGGTCCAAACCTCATTGGAATCGCTATCACCACAATGACAACCGCTGATACCGCCACCACCTTCACGCTGCGCCCGGCCACGCTGGAGGACTGCGCCGCACTGGTCCGCCTGATCACCGCACTGGCCGAGTACGAGAAGCTCACGCACCTCGTGCAGACTACGCCCGAGGCGCTCGCGACGATGCTGTTCGGCCCACGCCCCTATTGCGAGGCGGTGCTGGCGGAAGTCGATGGTCAAGCCGTCGGTTTTGCGCTGTTCTTCCACAATTTCTCGACGTTCCTGTGCAAGCCCGGCCTGTATCTGGAAGACTTGTTCGTCGAGCCGCAACATCGTGGCCTGGGTATTGGCAAGGCACTCCTGATTCACCTCGCGCGCCTGGCGCAGGAACGCGACTGCGGCCGCTTTGAATGGAGCGTGCTCGACTGGAACGCGCCGTCCATCGCCTTCTACGAAGCCATGGGCGCTGACGTGCTGCCCGAGTGGCGCATCTGCCGCGCCACTGGCGACGCACTCGGCAAGATGGCCGCCATCCCCATGCCAGCAACGCTGGCAGCGTAAGGCCAGACGCTCCGGATTCGGCCCCGAATTTGACCGCAAGCCCCGGAGTGTCGCGTGCGCGCCGGGCGCCTACCCTTCGCTACATCAATCACCACGTTGATGGAGCGAACCATGAACACCCCCACCACGCTGCGCTACGCCATCGGCACGAGCGCGCTCAGCCAAGTGCTGGTGGCCGCCGCCAGTGGCCGTGGCATTTGCGCCTTGCTGCTCGGCGACCAGGCTGAAGCACTACGCGAGGAACTCGCCGCGGCGTTTCCTGATGCCGTACTGACGCGCGACGATGCCGCACTCGCCACACAATTGGCGCGGGCCATTGCATTGGCCGATGCGCCGTCCAGCAACTTTGACGGCGCCCTCGATATTGGCGGCACACCGTTCCAACGCCGGGTCTGGCAGGCACTGCGCGACATCCCTGCGGGCAGCACCACGACCTACACTGAAGTCGCCCAGCGCATCGGCCAGCCCAACGCGGTGCGCGCCGTTGCCAGTGCATGCGCGGCCAACGTGCTGGCCATCGCCATTCCGTGCCATCGCGTCGTGCGCACTGACGGCGGCCTGGCTGGCTATCGCTGGGGTGTCGCACGCAAGCGCGCATTGCTCGACATGGAGCACCACGCATGACCCGCACACACGTCGACACCATGGATTGGTACGCCGCAGAAGACGCGCTCAACGACGTCGGCAGCGCCGTACTGCCCGGCCTGCTGACGCACGACGAATGCGATGCGCTCACCGCCCTCTACCCGCGCGACACGCTCTATCGCTCACGCGTGGTCATGGCACGCCACGGCTTCGGCCGCGGCGAGTACAAGTACTTCGCCTATCCGCTGCCCGACCTCATCGCGCAATTGCGCACTACGCTGTATCCGCAACTCGCACCCATCGCCAATCGCTGGAACCAGGCCATGGGCATCGACGTGCGTTACCCCGCTGCGCATGCCGATTTCCTGCGCCGTTGCCACGAGGCCGGCCAGTTGCGCCCAACACCGCTGATCCTGCAATACGGCCCCGGCGACTACAACTGCCTGCACCAAGACCTCTACGGCGAACACGTCTTCCCGTTGCAGGTGGCAATCCTGTTATCCGAGCCTGGTGTCGATTTCACGGGCGGCGAATTCGTCATGACCGAGCAGCGCCCGCGCATGCAGTCGCGTCCTGAAGTCGTACCGCTGCGCAAAGGCGATGCCGTGATCTTTGCCGTGCACCACCGGCCCGTACAGGGCACGCGCGGCGTGTATCGCGTCAACATGCGCCACGGCGTGAGCCGCCTGCACACCGGGCAGCGGCATACTGTAGGCATCATCTTCCACGATGCTCTATGAGGCAGTACGCATGACAACCGGCGATCTCTTTGCCGACCAAGAACACGCTGACGACGCTCGCATTGTGCTCGGGCCAGCGTCGTTCGTACTGCGCGGCTTTGCCCTGGCTGACGCGCCGGCGTTGCTCTGCGCGGTGGAGGCCATCGTTGAGCGGGCAGCGTTTCGCCACATGGTCACGCCGGGCGGTTTGGAAATGTCAGTGGCGCTCACCAACAGCGGCTCGCTGGGCTGGACATCAGACCGCCGCGGCTATCGCTACACCACGCACGATCCGTTGACCAGCCAGCCATGGCCACCCTTGCCCGATGTGTTGGTGCGCCTCGCACACCGTGCTGCCGCTGAAGCGGGCTTCCCCAGCTTCACGCCTGACGCCTGTCTC
>NZ_JAELUI010000688.1 GCF_016429285.1 Ralstonia sp. ASV6 | reverse complement strand
CCCCCCCCCCCCCCCCCCCCCCCCCCCCCCCCCCCCCCCCCCCCCCCCCCCCCCTTTTTCAAGCAGAAGACGGCATACGCGATCAGGCGCCATGTCTCGTGGGCTCGGAGATGTGTATAAGAGACAGACCTTAGGTGGCGCGTCCAGCGCCAATCCTGGCGTACTGCGCATCGGGTGCTTGAGCAGGCCATCCACCAGCGTTGGCGACACGTAGTGCGGCCCGTCGAACAGGTAGACCTTGAAGCCTTGGTAG
>NZ_JAELUI010000687.1 GCF_016429285.1 Ralstonia sp. ASV6 | reverse complement strand
CCCCCCCCCCCCCCCCCCCCCCCCCCCCCCCCCCCCCCCCCCCCCCCCCCCCCCTTTTCAAGCAGAAGACGGCATACGCGATCAGGCGCCATGTCTCGTGGGCTCGGAGATGTGTATAAGAGACAGATCCTGTACAGCGCGTCGTCCTGACGGATGGCGCCATCGGCTTCCTGCGCTTTGACGCCACGCACGGAAGCAACGCCTTGGTGGCACTGACACTGCCATCGGGCAAAGAAGTGCCGTTTGGGGCTTC
>NZ_JAELUI010000686.1 GCF_016429285.1 Ralstonia sp. ASV6 | reverse complement strand
CGACTACGCGCTGCATCAGTTCCCGAAGCCGATCGTCGCGTTGATGGACGGCATCACCATGGGCGGCGGCATGGGCCTCGGGCAGGCGGCGCGCCTGCGTGTGGTGACCGAGCGCACGAAGATGGCCCTGTCTCTTATACACATCTCCGAGCCCACGAGACATGGCGCCTGATCGCGTATGCCGTCTTCTGCTTGAAAAAGGGGGGGGGGGGGGGGGGGGGGGGGGGGGGGGGGGGGGGGGGGGGGGGGGGGG
>NZ_JAELUI010000105.1 GCF_016429285.1 Ralstonia sp. ASV6 | reverse complement strand
CCACCACAGCGATGCCGGCATGGTCGGCTCCTGTCAGAAGAGGAAAGCGGGAGGAGGGGCGGAGCCTGTGGCTCCGCAGGGGACTAGAGCGCGGTAGTGTCGGCGGTCTGGCCGAACAGCACGCGGCGCTCGTCGTCGGAGATGTCTTCGCGGCGGCGCGAGTAGGCGCGCTCGACGCCGGCATACGCGCGCTCGGTGGCCGGGCGTGCGCCAACGGCCTTGAACCAGCGCTGCAGGTGCGGGAAGTCGCCCAGGTCTTGCCCGTGCCCTGCGTGCGGCACGATCCACGGGTAGGCCGCGATGTCGGCGATGGTGTAGTCGTTGCCGGCAATGTACGGGCGATCGGCCAGACGGCGGTCGAGCACGCCGTACAGGCGGTTGGTTTCTTTGGTGTAGCGGTCGATGGCGTAGGGCACGCGCTCGGGCGCATACACGTTGAAGTGGCCGATCTGCCCGGCCATCGGGCCCAGGCCGCCCACCTGCCAGAACAGCCACTTGAGCACTTCCATGCGGCCGTGCAGGTCTGTGGGCAGTAGTTGGCCGGTCTTCTCGGCCAGGTAGAGCAGCATGGCGCCCGATTCAAACAGCACCACGGGCTCGGTCCCCTCGGCCGGGTCGTGGTCGACCATGGCCGGGATCTTGTTGTTGGGCGAGATGGCGAGGAACTCGGGCTTGAACTGGTCCCCCCGGCTGATATCCACGGGGATGACGCGGTGCGGCAAACCGGTCTCGGCAAAGAACAGCGCCATCTTCAGACCGTTGGGGGTGGCGCAGGTGTAGAGGTCGATCATGGCGGGGCCCTCGTGTTTCTGTCGTGTTGGTTGACAGAGTAGGTGCGTGAGTGGCCTTTTGTAATGACCAGAAATCGGAATTTCTGGGTGGCCACTTGGCTCAGTGGCCGTGCACCTGTGCGGGCTCGGGCGTCTCACACGATCGCGCGTAGCTCTCCCACGCAGCGGTCACGCACAGCACCCCGGTTGCCAGCGCTGACACAGCCAGCGCGGACAGGCCATCCGCCACCAGCAGCCCGGCCGCTCCCAGTACGACCAGCCCGACCACGTGCGCCGGGCGCACCCGCCCGAAGATCGCCCACTTGAACAGCAGGTTGCCCAGCAGATACAGCCCTGCGCTGCCCAGCACCGCCAGCGCCGCGCCCGCATGCGGATGGCCCACCGGATGCGCGAGCACAAACTCGTCGGCCACCGCCCCAATGATGATGCCCGCCACCAGCACTACGTGGATGTAGGTGTACGCCAGCCGCGCCAGGCGGCCCGGGTCGGCCGAGTGCGACATGGTGTGTGCGCCGCGCTCGGCAATCGTGTCGAAATACAGCCACCACATGGCCAGGCTGCCGATGAACGACACGGCCATCGCCGCAATGTTGGCTGCGTTCCAGTCGAGCCCGGCAAACGTCGAGCCCGTCACCGTTACGGACTCACCCAGCGCGATGAGGACGAACAGCGAGCAGCGCTCGGCCATGTGGCCGCCTTCCACGTTCCAGTCGTCAGTGGTGGAGCGGCCCAGGCCCGGCGTGTAGAAGCCCATGGACGGGCCGATCCATTCAATGGCCAGCGCGGCGATCCAGCACACCCAGCGCACCGGCACGTCCGACAGCCCGCCCGCCAGCCACAGCACCGCCGAGATGCCGAGCCACACACCGATGCGCTGGAAGTTGCGCCGCATGCTCAGCGACTCATGCCGCACGGCCCACAGGAAGAACAACGTGCGCCCGAATTGCATGAAGACGTAGGCCAGCGCAAACGCCAGTCCGCGTGAGCTGAACGCCTGCGGCAGCGATGCCGAGAGCAGCAGCCCCGCCGTCATCAGCACCAGCATCAGGATGCGGATGGCAAGCTTCTCGGGGTCGAGCCAGTTGGTGACCCACGAGGTGAAGATCCACACCCACCACACCGCCAGCATCAGCAGCAGCGCCTGCGCGCCGCCTTCTAGCGTGAAGTTGCCGATCAGCAGGTGCGAGAGCTGCGTCACCGCAAAGACGAACACCAGATCGAAGAACAGCTCGATGTTGGTGACGCGGTGGTGGCCGTGCCCACCATCGGATAGGGTGGGCGCGGCGCGGAGGTAGCTGCGGTGCATCGTGAGTTTTTCGTGTGTGTTGTGTTCAGGTGGACAGGTCAGGCCGACTGCATGCCGAGCGTGAGCGTGCCGGCCCCCACCATTACCGCACCACCGGTGTAGCCAAAGCGACGCTGCGCGGCCACGCTGGTCAGGCGCTTGGCGAGCAGCTTGGCGGCCAGCGCGTACATCGACGCATTGGCGGCGGCCAGGCACACGAAAGTCGGCAGCAGGATCACGCTTTGCGACAGGAAGGTCTGGTCAGCCGACATGAACTGCGGCACGAACGCGACGAAGAAGACGATGCTCTTGGGGTTGAGCGCGGTGACCGTCCACGCGGACAGGAAGCGGCGGCCGGCGGACTTTTGCTGCATCGGGATGGCGGCCTCGGGCGCATTGTCGCGCAGGCGGCGGGCGCTGAGGATGGACTTGATGCCCAGGTAGACGAGGTACGAACCGCCGATGAGCTTGAGCGCTGTGAATGCCGCGGCGGATGCGGCGAGCAGGGCGCCCGCGCCAGCCAGCGAGACGGCCATGGCGGTGGTGTCACCGGCGGCGACGCCCGCCACCGTGCTCCACGCCGAGCGGCCACGGTTGGCCAGCGAATCACCAATCACCAGCAGGATGGTGGGGCCCGGGATCAGCAGGATGATGATGCTGGCGCCAATGAAGGCCAGCCAGGTGTGGAGGGTCATGGTGGGGTCTCTGGTTTTTGGGGTTGGGAGAGACAGTTATCCATGAAAATTTTGGGGCGTCAAACGAGGGGTGTTTGGTTTTTGCGTTTTGGGTTTTGTGTTGGTGGTTTGCTTCCGTTTCGTCCCCTGCCGGGGCCGACTGACTTTCTTTGTCTTGCCAAAGAAAGTAAGCAAAGAAAGGCGCGCCCGAGATGGCGAAAGCCTCCTTGGATTTTTGTCGCGGGGAGGGGAAGGAGCCAAACTCGCTGCGCTCAGACAAGGCTCCTTCCTTTTTCCTCCCCGCAACAAAAATCCAAGGCGCCATCAAGGGCAGGAACGTCAAAGGCCAAACCGGCGGGGAACAAGCGTGAGCGACATGGCTCGGTTGGTGCGGGTGCGGGTGCGGGTGCGGGTGCGGGTGCGGGTGCGGGCGCCTAACGCGAGGTGCGAGGCTAACGGCTAGCGGCGACCAGTGGGGGCGAGACGGAGTAGCGCACAGGCAATCGATGGTGTGCTTTACCCCTGCCCTAGATGGCGCCTTGAATTTGTGTAAGCGGGCGGAAAAAAGACGGGGAACTGTCTGAGCGCAGCGAGTTTTCCCCGTCTCCGCCCGCTTACACAAATTCAAGGGATGGGTCGCCATCTCGGGCGCGCCTTTCTTTGCTTACTTTCTTTGGCAAGACAAAGAAAGTGAGTCAGCCCCGGCAGGGGATGAAACACGGGATGCACCACCAGCGCAAAAACTAAGCATGCCGCCGCGCCGCCAACGCCACCCCACCCACCAACAACAGCGCAGCCACCACTTCCAACCCATGCGGCAAGCGAGCCTCATAGATAAACCCATAAAGCAGCGCAAACACCGTCTCAAACACAATCATCTGCCCAGATAGTGTCAAAGGCAGCTTCCGGCTGGCTGCATTCCACAGGCTGTTGCCAAGCACCGAAGCCCCCAACGCGACCCCAGCATTGATCACCCAGAACAGCATCCACGCCGATGCAGGCTGAGCAGACGCCGTCGCCATCCCCGGCATCAGGAACGCCGGCACCGCCAGCACCAATGACAGCGCCCCCGTTGCAATGCCCGTCAGCAATGACCATTCACGACTCGTGAACTGCGGGCGCTTGCGCAAATACCGCGCATTGCACACCGCATACACCGTCCAGCATGCCAACGCTCCAGCCGCCATCAGCAGGCCGATGAGGTACGCGCTGCCACCGGCATCCGCATGCATGGCCGGCGCATCCAGGTAGATGCACACCACCCCCGCCACCGCCATCAGCAGCGGCAGCGCCAAGCGCCGCAACGGTAAGCTACCGTGCTCCGCCGCACCCGCCAGTGTGACCGTCACCGGCAATAGCCCGACAATCAACGACACCGGCGCCACGCCTGCACGCTGCACGCCGCCCGCCACGCACAGGTAGTACAGCAGGTTGCCCGGCAGCGATAGCAACAGCAGCGCCCCCCAATCACGCCGCGTCGTTTTGTGCCACAGCGTGCGCCACACGGGCAACGCCAGCGCCAGAGAGAGCACGCCATACAGCACATACCGCGCCGCCGACAGCGCCAGGGGCGAGAACTGCGGCAGCATCTTGGGCGCAACAAAGATGATCCCCCACAGGGCGCCCGCGGCCACGCCACAGCCCAGTCCCATGAGGTGGTCGCGCCGTGCGTCGTGCTGCGTCGGTGCGAGGTGTGTTGCGGTGTGGGTGTCGCTAACAGCCATGTGGAGCCTGGTCCGGAAGATCAATCGAACCGGCACTCTGCGCGTGCGCGTGCGATGCGTCTTGGTGAAGACGGCCGTGCTTTGGCAGAAACGGAAATGGAAACGAGAGGGGCGATTCAGCCGCGCCGCACAGCCGCGGGCGTCACGCCGTGCACAGCCTTGAGGTGACGCGTGAGCGCGCTCTGGTCGTAGTAGCCCGTGCGCGCGGCAATCTCGGCGATGGGCAGCGCGCTGGTTTCGAGCAGCGACAACGCGTGGTGCAGTCGTACCGCAGCCAGGCGCGCGTGCAGGGTGGTGCCATACGCAGCTCGGAACAGCGTTGCAAGGCGCCGCGTGCTCAGGCCCACATCGGCGGCAAGTTCGTCGAGGGTCAGCGGATCGGCATAGCGCTGGTCGATGGTGCGCCAGGTTTGCTCGGCACGCGCGTCGGTGCGGGCGCGCAGCTGCGTCGCTTGATTGGCCGGATGCGCGGCCAGCGTCGCCAGTGCAAGAGTCGACCACGCATTCGCCAGCGTGGCATCGACCACGGGACCGGCCGATGGCGCATGCGCGCTCTGCAGCCACGCCGTCAGCGCGCGCAGCCCGGGCGTGAGCGGGAAGAACACGCGGTCGGCCAGGCCACGCAGGTCAGGCGTTTCAACCGCTTGCGCGGCGATGTCCAGCACGATGAAGGTATTCGTGCCGGCGGCTTCAAAGGCATGCGTGGCATCGGCGGGGATGAGCGCGGCGTGGTGTGTGTCGACGCAGCCGCCGCGGCCGTCCACGTCCATCTCCAGCACGCCGCGCGCGGGCATCACGACTTGCACGAAGTCGTGTGCGTGAGGCGGAGCGGCCAGGCCGTAGGTGCGGAAGTCCAGCATGATCGGGCGAGGATAGCACCGGCGTCTGCCCAAAAAAATACCCGGTGGAAGGCACCGGGCACTTAACTTTCACGGATGAGGATCCGTGAGAAGAGGAACGCGCGTATCGTGCGCCGCGCGCGTGACACCGGCGTGTCAACGCCCAACGCTCATTCCTCGGTAATGGTCACGATGTTCGGATAGAACGCGAGCATGCCCGCGACCTGTTCAGCGGCCGGGATGGGGTGCTCGTACGTCCAGACCGCATTGGTGGCGCGTTCGTCGCCGGCCACGATGGTGTAGTAAGACGCCTGGCCCTTGTACGGGCACTGGGTGTGATGCTGGGTACGCTCCAGCAGGTTCATCCGCACGTCGTCACGCGGGATGTACAGCACGGGCGGAAGCGAGCGCTCACGCAATATGCGCGCAGCCCGCGTATCGGCGATGGTGTGGCCATTGAACGTGACCGTAACGCGACGCGGATTGGCTTGAACAACGATGGGGGATGCGAGTGCGGTATCGGGCATGCGGTGCTCCTGCGTCGAAGAATGCAGCCCCGCAGGTGCGGGGCGCTCTTTCACTCTAGTGGAAGAGCGCCCTCCGTGTTGGACCGTGCCGGACGTTGCCGGCACGCCCTCCGCCTCCGCTGGTGTTACCAGTGTGTCTCGCTTTCTGGCGTGGACGACACACGATGGATGGCGAGGTCGGCTCCCATGAACTCGGCCTCGCGATCCAGCCGCAGGCCCACGAACTTGCGCAGTGCGCCGTACACCACCGTGCCGCCGATCAGCGCGATCACGATGCCGCCCGCGGTGCCCGCCACCTGCGCCCAGAACGACACGCCGCCCAGGCCGCCCAATGCCTTCAGCCCGAAGATGCCGGCCGCAATGCCGCCCCATGCGCCGCACAGCCCGTGCAGCGGCCACACGCCAAGCACGTCGTCGATGCGCCAGACGTTCTGCACGCGGGTGAACATCCACACGAACAGCACGCCCGCCATGCCGCCGGTCACCAGGGCGCCCAGCGGATGCATTACGTCAGACCCCGCGCACACGGCCACCAGGCCAGCCAGCGGGCCGTTGTACGAGAAGCCCGGGTCGTTCTTGCCCATCCACCATGCGGTGAGCGTGCCGCCCACCATGGCCATCAGCGAGTTGATGGCGACCAGGCCGCTCATCTTGTCCAGCGTCTGCGCGCTCATCACGTTAAAGCCGAACCAGCCCACCGCCAGTACCCACGCGCCCGCAGCCAGGAAGGGGATGTTCGATGGCGGATGCGCGGCGATGCGGCCGTCGTCCTTATAGCGGCCGTGGCGTGCGCCCAGCAGCAACACCGCCGGCAGGGCAATCCAGCCGCCCACCGCATGTACCACCACCGAGCCGGCAAAGTCGTGGAACTCCGCGCCCGTCACCGCCTGCAGCCAATGTTGGATACCGAAGCGCTGGTTCCAGGCGATGCCCTCGAAGAACGGGTAGACGAAGCCCACCAGCACGAAGGTTGCCGCCAGTTGCGGCTCGAAGCGCGAGCGCTCGGCAATGCCGCCCGAGATGATGGCCGGGATGGCCGCGGCGAAGGTCAGCAGGAAGAAGAACTTCACCAGCTCGTAGCCGTTCTGCTGCGCGAGCACATCGGCGCCGGTAAAGAAGTTGACGCCGTACGCTACGGAATAGCCGATGAAGAAGTACGCGATGGTCGACACGGCAAAGTCGACCAGGATCTTGACCAGCGCATTCACCTGGTTCTTCTTGCGGACGGTACCCAGCTCAAGGAATGCGAATCCGGCATGCATGGCAAGCACCATGATCGCGCCCAGCAGGATGAAGAGCGCGTCGCCCCCGGTTTTGATGGTGTTCATTATGGTTGTCGTGCGGGTTGGGACCAGCGCCGTTCAAGTGCAGAATGCCCTCAAATGACGCAAAAGCCGCCGACAGATGCAAAAGCTGTTCCAACTGTGTGCAAACGTGTGAATTGGCGCACCACAGCCGTGCGCCCGATCCGTCGGCAGAGTGCCGGCCCTGGGTGAGCCCGGTTTCGGTGCGTCTATGCCTTTATTTGGTGCTGATGGCGCACGGTATGCGCGCAGATGGTGCGTCCGCCGTCAGGGCTTGGGCGTCGCCACGGCGAAGGAGGTGGCCACCGCCGTCCAGAGTGGTTCATAGCGCTGCCGCAAGACGCCGGCCTGCTCGGGCGATGCGGCGGGCGACTGCGTGTGCAGCATCACGAGTGCACCGTCGGTCGGGACCATGTAGACGCGACCGATGAACGTGTTGCTCGTAGCGCGCGGTGCGTGCGGGCCGGGGGCATCGCCGATGTAACTGGCCCAGACGCCAATGCGCCCGCCGAACGATTGCACGCCCCAGCCGGTCATCCGGCACGGCAGCGCCACGGCTTGCCGGATGGCATCGCGCATCCAGCGGGGCTCGCGGTTATCGGATACGGCTTCGGGCTCGCCTTCGGTGGGGCGCACGATCAGCTCGATGCGCGACAACCCTGCGCCGCCCTGGTTGGCCCAGGCGCCAATCGCCACGCGGGCCGGATCGGGTTTGCGCGGCGGGGTGGGCGGCACGCGCTCCCAGGAAAACGGCAAGCGCAGCGTCAGGTTCGCACCATTGGCGTTCGGCCAGTCAGAGAGCGTGATGCTTTGCGTGAAACGGCTGGACAGCTCTTCGGCAGGGCGGTCGTCGTAGACCACCGCCAGTAACGTCTGCAGCGTCGGGCGGTCCTGGCTACCCTGGGCGCGCTCTGTCACGCGTTGGGCCAGGGCATGCGTGGTCTCCGGGGTCTGCGTAGAGACGGCCACGCTCGGCTGGTGCAGGTCGAGCGCACGCTCGATCAACAGTTGGCGTTCATCATCTGTGAGCGGAATCCCGGCGATCAGGCGGCGCGTGCGCGCCAGCGCTTGCGGGAAGGTGTTGTCGAACTGGTTGCGGGCTCGGATCAACTCTTCGCGCTGGCTGGGAAACCGCTGGATGGCACGGTCCAGCGCCTGCGTTTGTGCGGTCAGAAAGCCAAGCACGCTGATCAGCCCCGGGATGGCGCCAGGCGTGTAGTCCCACGCCAGCGCATGGCCGGAGTACGCCAGCATGGCGGTCAGACACCAGCGCATCGTTGCGCGGCTTGGCATTGGAATATCCCCCTGTGGCCGGACCCGTTTCCGACCAAAGCCCGACTCTAGCGATATGTATCGATTGTGCGCAAGACGGGGCTTGCCCCAAGGAAGGAGGGGGTCGTTGTGTTTTTCGTGCGCGGGTTGCGTGCACTCATGCGTGTGCGGGTTTGCGCAAACAAGCGGGGCGTGGTGCTCTACTTGAACGAGTAGCCAACCGTGACCATGAAGCCACTGGTCCAGAAGAACTGCACTTCCGTACGGATCTGCCCGTATTTGTAGCCCAGCGTCGGCAGGATGCCTGGCGAGAAGCCCTTGTAGTTGAGCGGTACCTTGTTCTGGTACTCACCCTTGTAGCCGTGCAGGATGCCTCCGGTCAGCTTGCCGTAGAAGTTGGTATTGCCCAGGTTCCACAGATACCCGCCGTACACCAGTTGCGAGGGTTGGCCGAACGAGTTCTGGAACGCCGCCGCGCCCACCAGCCAACCGTTGTCACGCCGCCATTCAACGCCCAGCAATGGGGAGTACTTGATGTAGTGGTCATCCCGGCTGTAGTGCATGTTGTACACGCTGGCCTGGACGGAGATTTCGTCTCCGGGTTCAAAGATATCGGCAACGGCAGGCGATGCGCCAGCCAGGAGCGCCGCAGCGGTGGCAATGCCGCGAAGCTTGGTGATCAAAGAAGAGAGAGTCATATGACGCCAACACGTCCGAGCCAAAGGCTCGCCCGGCCCTTGCTTGGGGCCCCGACGCGATTTCCCGTGAAGTTTTGTGTGATGGGAATCTTCGGCGAAGCGGCCTGACGTTTCTGTCGGATTGGTCCGAAAGGCGGCTCGGATCGGTCCGAAAAATAGGAATCGGCTGACGAGCGCCCGTCGCGCCGGGATGGTTGACGTTCCCGTCCACCCCGAAAATACTGTCTGTTCGATCCTCCGACCGGCATGCCGCACCCTGTGCGTCCCACAACACATTCAACGCCGGCGCCCACTCAACGAAGGTGGAGACATGACCGATCTTTCCGCTGCCCGCGCGGCCGATCCAACGCCCGCCAGCGAACCCGCCCCGGTGCGCAACAAGGTGCGCTTCGTGACAGCCGCCTCGCTGTTCGATGGGCATGACGCGTCGATCAACATCATGCGGCGCATCCTGCAGTCGATGGGCTGCGAGGTGATCCACCTCGGGCACAACCGCTCCGTCGACGAGGTGGTCAATGCTGCCCTGCAGGAAGACGTACAGGGCATTGCCGTGTCGAGCTACCAGGGCGGCCACGTCGAATACTTCAAGTACATGATCGATGCGCTGCGTGCGCGCGGCGGCGAACACATCCAGGTGTTCGGCGGGGGCGGCGGGGTGATCGTGCCCACAGAGATTCGCGAACTGCAGGACTACGGCGTGGCCCGCATCTACAGCCCCGAAGACGGCCAGCGCATGGGCTTGGCCGGCATGATTGCCGACATGGTGCAGCGCTGCGATATCGACCTCTCCACGTATGCGCCGACCACGCTGGAGCCCATCGTCAACGGCGATCGCCGCGCACTGGCACAGTTGATTACGGCATTGGAATCGCGCCGCATCGATCCGGCATTGCGTCAGGCCGTGCACGAGCGCGCCGCTGTGACGCATACGCCGGTGCTCGGCATCACGGGCACGGGCGGTGCCGGTAAATCGTCACTGACCGATGAGCTGATCCGCCGCTTCCGGCTCGACCAGCAGGACAGGCTGCGCATCGCGGTCATCTCGATCGATCCGTCGCGGCGCAAGTCGGGCGGGGCGCTGCTGGGCGACCGCATCCGCATGAACGCGATCAACCATCCGCACATCTTCGTGCGCTCGCTGGCCACGCGCGAGGCCAGCCGCGAGATTTCCGACGCGCTGCCTGATGCAATTGCCGCGTGCCGTGCGGCGGGTTTCGACCTGATCATCGTGGAGACCTCCGGCATTGGCCAGGGCGATGCGGCCATCGTGCCGCATGTCGATCTGTCGCTGTACGTGATGACGCCAGAGTTTGGCGCTGCCAGCCAGTTGGAAAAGATCGACATGCTCGACTTTGCCGATCTGGTGGCGATCAACAAGTTCGATCGCAAGGGCGCGCAGGATGCGTGGCGCGACGTGGCCAAGCAGGTGCAGCGCAACCGCGAGCAATGGCACGCGCGGCCCGAAGACATGCCGGTGTTCGGCACGCAGGCATCACACTTCAACGATGACGGCGTGACGGCGCTGTACCACGCGCTGGCAGACCTGCTGACGGCGCGCGGCATGCCGTTGGCCGAACGCACACTGCCGCGCCCGGCCGGTCATTGCTCCACCAGCCACGACGCAATCGTGCCGCCCGCACGCGTGCGTTATCTGGCAGAGCTGGCCGACACGGTGCGCGGCTATCACCGCCGCGTGCAGATGCAAAGCTGCCTCGCGCGCGAGCGTCAGCAGTTGCAGGCCAGCCGGCTCATGCTGGAGCGCGCGGGCGCGAGCGTGCAGACGCTCTCAGCGCTCGATAAGCAGGCCGCCGAACGCGATGCTCAACTCGGCGCCACCGAGCGCAAGCTGCTCGCCATGTGGCCCGACCTGCGCCGCGCGTATTCCGGTGACGAATACGTCGTGAAGATCCGCGACAAGGAGATCCGCACCGCGCTCACACACACCACGCTCTCTGGCACCACCATCCGCAAAGTCGTGCTGCCGCCGTACGAAGACGACGGCGAAGTGCTGCGGTGGCTGATGCGTGAGAACGTGCCGGGCAGCTTCCCCTACACCGCCGGCGTGTTCGCCTTCAAGCGCGAGAATGAAGACCCAACGCGCATGTTTGCGGGCGAGGGCGACGCCTTCCGCACCAACCGGCGCTTCAAGCTCGTCAGCGAGGGCATGGACGCCAAGCGCCTGTCCACCGCGTTCGACTCCGTCACGCTGTATGGCGAAGACCCGGCCGTGCGTCCCGATATCTACGGCAAGGTCGGCAATTCCGGTGTGTCGATCGCCACGTTGGATGACATGGAGGTGCTGTACGACGGCTTTGACCTCACGAGCCCGAACACGTCCGTCTCCATGACGATCAACGGCCCCGCGCCGACCATCCTGGCGATGTTCATGAACACCGCCATCGACCAGAACCTCGCCAAGTTCCGCGCCGACAACGCCCGCGAGCCGACACAAGACGAGGAGGCGAAGATCCGCGCATGGGTGCTGCAGAACGTGCGCGGCACGGTGCAGGCGGACATCCTCAAGGAAGATCAGGGGCAGAACACCTGCATCTTCTCGACCGAGTTTTCGCTCAAGGTGATGGGTGATATTCAGGAATATTTTGTGCACCACCAGGTGCGCAATTTCTATTCGGTGTCGATCTCGGGCTATCACATTGCCGAAGCCGGCGCGAACCCGATTTCGCAGCTGGCCTTTACGCTGGCCAACGGCTTTACCTATGTGGAGGCGTATCTGGCGCGTGGCATGCACATTGATGACTTTGCGCCCAACCTGTCGTTTTTCTTCTCCAACGGCATGGACCCGGAGTACAGCGTGCTGGGCCGTGTTGCCCGCCGCATCTGGGCGGTGACGATGCGCGACAAGTACGGCGCAAACGAGCGCAGCCAGAAGCTGAAGTACCACGTGCAGACATCAGGCCGATCTCTACATGCGCAGGAGATTGCGTTCAACGACACCCGCACCACGCTGCAGGCGCTCATCGCCATCTACGACAACTGCAACAGCCTGCACACGAATGCCTACGACGAGGCCATCACAACACCCACGGCGGAATCCGTGCGGCGCGCGCTGGCCATCCAACTCATCATCAACCGCGAGTGGGGGCTGGCCAAGTGCGAGAACCCGAACCAGGGCAGTTTCGTCATCGACGAGTTGACTGACCTGGTGGAAGAGGCCGTGCTGCAGGAGTTCGAGCGCATTGCCGAGCGCGGCGGCGTGTTGGGGGCGATGGAGACGGGCTACCAGCGCGGCAAGATTCAAGAAGAGTCGATGCTGTATGAGCAGCGCAAGCATGATGGCTCGCTGCCGATCATTGGGGTGAATACGTTCCGCAACCCGGAGGCTGAGAACATTGTGCCGCCGCATATTGAACTGGCGCGTTCAAGCGAGGAAGAGAAGCAGAGCCAACTTGCGCGGTTGCTGGACTTCCATACACGTCATGCGGCTGATGCGCCGGCCATGTTGCAGCGGTTGCAGCGGGCGGTGATTGAGGATCAGAACGTGTTTGCTGTGTTGATGGAGGCGGTGCGGGTTTGTTCGCTTGGGCAGATTACCCATGCGCTATTTGAGGTGGGGGGGCAGTATCGGCGGAATATGTAGTTGGGGTTTTGGTTTTGATGTTGGTGGTGCATCCCCTTTCGTACCCTGCCGGGCACGACTCACTTTTCTTTGTCTTGCCAAAGAAAAGTAAGCAAAAGAAAGGCGCGCCCGAGATGGCGACCCCCTCCTTGAATTTTCGTAACCGGGCGGAGATGGGGAAAACTCGCTGCGCTCAAACAGTTCCCCATCTTTATTCCGCCCGCTTACGAAAATTCAAGGCGCCATCAAGGGCAGGAACGTCAAAGGCCAAACCGACGGGGAACGAAGGTGAGCGTTGGAACTCGGTTGATGCGTGATGCGCGAGGGGGAATGCGAGTACGAGGTTAGCGGCCGGCGGTGAGTCGTCATGAACACAAGACGAAGTAGTGCACCGGCAATCGATGGTGTGCTTTACCCCTGCCCTAGATGGCGCCTTGAATTTCTGTTGCAAGGAGGAAAAAGGAAGGGAAACTGTTTGAGCGCAGCGAGTTTTCCCCTTCCCCTCCTTGCGACATAAATTCAAGGAGTCTTTCGCCATCTCGGGCGCGCCTTTCTTTGCTTACTTTCTTTGGCAAGACAAAGAAAGTGAGTCGGCCCCGGCAGGGGATGAAACAAGGGATGAACCACCAACAAAAAAACCAACCATCTACCGCTGCATCCAAGCCAGCCATAACAAAATCAAAACCGGCGGCACCACACACCAAAACGAAACCACCCCAAACGCCAACGCCCCAAGCACCGCGCCAATAGCGAACCCCACCAACGGCGGTAGCATCTTCCGCAGGCGCGTACGAGCACCATCCTTCTGCGTACTGTCAGGCGACAGCAACTCCACCACATCAATCACGATCTGCGTCGTGTTGCCCGTCATGATGGTGGTCGGTGCATGCTCAGACAGCACGATGCGCGCCTTGGCGTTCTGCACCCCCATCGCCGCCACGCCGATCAGCCCAACGACGATGGTGGCCGGGGCATCGGCCGATTGAATCGGCAGTGCCAGCAGGCCTGCCACCATGAACGTCGCCAGCAGCACGGCTTGCGCCAGCAGCAGTGGCCGTACCGGCGCCACACCGCGCCGCGTGAGCGCCGCCACTGCCAGCTTGGTCGACGCCACGGCCAGCACAAACACCGGCAACGCCAGCAGCTTCGCAAGCACACCCTGACCGGAGCCGGCCAACTCCACGCCGATCATCACGAAGTTGCCCGTGACGTGCGCCGTGAACAGGCCGAACAGCGCCGAGAAGCCGACCACGTCGACATAGCCGGCAACGAACGCCAGCAGGCTGCCCTGCGCGATCGGGAAGCGCGTTGACGGCGGTGCGACCGCCGGAGTCGCCGCGGCTTCAGAAGGCAAAGCACGAACACCCGAAGGCGCCCCAGAAACCACGGAAGTCGGTGGTCGGTACGTTGGCCGTGCGCGCCTTCTGGTGCGCATGGCCGTGCACCGTGCACGCGCCGGCGCAGTGGTGTACCTGCTGCTGCAACGGCGCAGCCGGACGCCAGTGCCCGGGCACGCGCGAGACGGGCGACCACTCCGGCAGCACCGGAATCGGCGGCGGCCCAAACTCGGTGAACTCCGCAGCGCCGTAGACCACGCGCCCACCCACCACGGTCAGCACCGATTCGATGGTCTTGATGTCAGCCTCGTCCACGCTAAAGAAATCCGCCGACAACGCTGCCAGGTCGGCGAGCTGCCCGACCTTGATCTGCCCCTTGTTGCCCTGGTCCGCCGAGAACCACGCGCTGCCGTGTGTGTACAGCTCCAGTGCGACCTCGCGCGGCAGCCCTTCCGGGTACAACGCCATGCCACCCACCGTGCGCCCACTCGACAGCCAGTACAGTGACGTCCACGGGTTGTAGCTCGACACCCGCGTGGCATCCGTGCCGGCGCCCACCGGCACGCCTTCCGCCAGCATGCGCTTGATGGGGGGCGTCTGTTCGGCGGCCGCAGCGCCATAGCGGTCGACAAAGTACTCGCCCTGAAAGGCCATGCGATCCTGGATAGCGATGCCGCCGCCGAGCGCACGCACGCGTTCGATGTTCTTCGGCGAGATCGTCTCCGCATGGTCGAAGAACCACGGCAGGCCGTTGAACGGAATGTCGCGGTTCACGCGCTCAAATACGTCGAGCATGCGCGAGATCGATTCGTCGTACGTGGCATGCAGGCGGAACGGCCAGCGCTGCGCGACCAGGTGACGCACCACGGTCTCCAGCTCCTGCTCCATCGTCTCGGGAAGGTCAGGACGCGGCTGCAGGAAGTCTTCAAAGTCCGCAGCGGAGAAGACGAGCATCTCGCCTGCGCCGTTGTGGCGGAAGAAGTCATCGCCCTGACGGTATTGCACGCTGCCGGTCCAGTGCTTGAAGTCGGCCAGTTCCTCTTTCGGCTTCTGCGTGAAGAGGTTGTAGGCAATGCGAATGGTGAGCTGGTTTTGCGCCGACAGCGCGCGGATGACTTCGTAGTCCTCCGGATAGTTCTGGAAACCACCACCCGCATCGATGGCGCTGGTCACGCCCAGGCGGTTCAGCTCACGCATGAACTGGCGCGTTGAGTTGACCTGGTACTCGGGCGGCAGCTTCGGCCCCTTGGCCAGCGTGGCGTACAGGATCATTGCGTTGGGCTTGGCGATCAGCATGCCGGTGGGCTCGCCGCTGGCGTCGCGCTGGATCTCGCCGCCCGGCGGGTTCGGTGTGTCCTTGGTGTACCCGACCTGGCGCAGCGCGGCGCGGTTGAGCAGCGCGCGGTCATACAGGTGCAGTACGAACACGGGCGTGTCGGGCGCGGCCTGGTTCAGTTCTTCCAGCGTGGGCATGCGGCGCTCTGCAAACTGGAATTCTGTCCAGCCGCCGACCACGCGTACCCATTGCGGCGACGGCGTGCGCGCGGCTTGTTCCTTGAGCATGCGCATCGCATCGGCCAGCGAGGGCACGCCCTCCCAGCGCAGCTCCAGGTTGTAGTTCAGTCCGCCTCGGATCAGGTGCAGGTGCGAATCGTTCAGGCCGGGGATGACGGTACGCCCGCGCAGGTCAATCACCTGGGTCGCGGCGCCGCGCTGCGCCATCACCGTGGCATCGTCGCCCACGGCGGTGAAGCGGCCATCGCGCACGGCAACGGCGCTGGCGGTGGGGCGTTCGCGGTCGACTGTGTGGATGCGGCCGTTATGCAGGATGAGGTCGGCAGTCATGGTGTCGGTGTCAGTACTTGGGAAACAGCGAGAAGCGTCCCGGTCCGGCAATCAGGACGGTGACGAAGATGATGAGCAGCATCCAGCCGAACTGCCCGTCAGCGAGTGACCAGTCGGGGTGGACGATCAGCATCGCCACCAGCAGCGTGGCAACGATGGGCAGGCATGCCAGGCGTGTGAGCACGCCCAATGCAATGAGCAGTGGGCACACGGTCTCCGACAGGATCGCGAGCAGCAGCGTGGGGGCGGCGCCCATGTGGAATGGGTCTTCGATGCGCGTGAGTTCCTGGCTGTAGTGCAGCACCTTGGGCAGGCCGTGCACGGTAAAGAGCAGCGCACTGCCGGCTACGCGCAAGAACAGCAGGCCAGCGTGCAGTGCGGTGTCGGCCGGTGCCGCCGCGTTTGTGGATTCGAGCGAAAGGCGCGTCATGGCATCAGGTCGGGTTGCGCGGTGTTTGCTCGGCCGGGTTGGCCGCAAGTTCGGCCTCGGGTGCCTTGGGCGGCGCCCCCGTGATCTTGGGCACGCACTCGTGGCGGAACCACGCCATCGTGATCGGTTCACCCGCCAGCAGGCGCTGCGCGGTCGGCACGATCTGCTCGCCGATCAGCATGCCGAGCAGCCCGACCAGCGCAATCGCAGGCGGCGCGGGCGAGCGTACGTGCAGCAACGCATAGATGATGCCGACCAACATGCCGACGCCAATGGAAATGAGGTAGGGCTTCATGAGGCCTCCTGTCAGGCAGTGATCGGGGCCGGTGCACGCGCGCCGCCGTGCACCGGCTCACCCAGCTTAGGACGACAGGAAAGCCAGCAGATCGGCGTTGACCTTATCCGCCTCGGTCACGCACATGCCGTGCGAGCCGCCCGGGTAGACCTTGAGCGTGCCGTTCTTCACCAGCTCCACACCGAGCTTGGCGGAATCGTCGATCGGCACGATCTGGTCATCGTCGCCATGCAGGAACAATACCGGCACGTCGATCTTTTTCAGGTCTTCGGTGTAGTCGACCTCGGAGAATTCCTTGATGCACAGGTACTGGCCGTGAATGCCACCGGTCATGCCCTGCGCCCAGAAGGCGTCGATGGTGCCTTGCGAGACCTTGGCACCCGGCCGGTTGAAGCCGAAGAAGGGCGTGGCGAGATCGCGGTAGAACTGCGAGCGGTTGTCCGCCACCCCTTTGCGGATGCCGTCGAACACCTCCATCGGCAAGCCCTTCGGGTTGGCGGCTGTCTTGAGCATGATGGGCGGTACGGCACCGATCAGCACGGCGCGCGCGACGCGCTTGGTGCCGTGCCGGCCGATGTAATGCGCGACTTCTCCGCCGCCGGTGGAGTGGCCGACCAGCGTGGCGCCCTGGATGTCGAGCGCATCGAGCAGCGCCGCCAGATCGTCGGCATAGGTATCCATGTCGTTGCCCTTCGAGGGCTGGTCGGAGCGGCCGTGGCCGCGCCGGTCATGCGCGATGACGCGAAAGCCCTTCTGCACGAGGAACAGCATCTGAGCGTCCCAGGCGTCGGCGTTGAGCGGCCAGCCGTGAGAGAAGACGACCGGTTGGCCGGTGCCCCAGTCCTTGTAGAAGATGCGCGTACCGTCTTGAGTCGTGATCGTTTGCATGGTGGGAGTGGATCTCTGTGTGATGGTGATGGCGAATCGGGCGGCGCGTGCAACAGCGGTGTTGCTGGTCAGGCGTCGCCCGAGGGCAGGGATGCGGCTTGGGTGGCAGCGCGATCAGCGGGCAGGCACGGCCGCCAGCGCCTCGTGCGGCGTGGCCGTGCGCTGCGGTGCCTTGTGCACCATCGTGTAGGCGTAGTCCACGCCCATGCCGTAGGCGCCGGAGTGCTCCTTCACCAGCTTCATGACGGCGTCATACGTATCGCGGTGGGCCCAGTCACGCTGCCATTCCAGCAGCACCTGTTGCCACGTCACGGGCACCACGCCAGCCTGGACCATGCGCTGCATGGCGTAGTCGTGCGCTTCCTTGGAGGTGCCGCCCGAGGCGTCGGCCACCATGTAGATCTCGTAGTCGGCATCGTGCATGGCTGACAGCGCGAAGGTGCAGTTGCACACCTCCGTCCACAGACCGGCGACGACGACCTTCTTGCGGTTGTTTTTCGCCAGGGCGTCGCGCACCTTCTGGTCGTCCCAGGAGTTCATCGAGGTGCGTTCGAGCAGTTCCTTGCCCGGGAATACGTCGAGCAGCTCAGGGTAGGTGTAGCCGGAGAAGCTCTCCGACTCGACGGTGGTGATGGTGGTGGGGATGTTGAAGATCTTCGCGGCTTTGGCAAGGCCAACGGTATTGTTCTTTAGGGCTTGTCGGTCCATCGACTGTACGCCGAAGGCCATTTGCGGCTGGTGGTCGATGAAGATCAGTTGACAGTTCTGCGGGGTGAGGACTTCCAGCTTCGGGTTCGTCATGGCCGTATCCGTTGGGGGCGTGATGCAAATGAGAGAGCGCCGCCGTGTGGTTGTCGCATGGGCGTCATGCGGGTGCCGTGCAGAACCCACGGCACCCACGGCAATCGGCGGCCCAACCATCATAGGAATCTGCGCTCCGTGCACAACGTCCAAAACGGCGAGTGCAGTTTTCGCGATTGACGAACAATCCATGCTGCTTCGCGAAATATTGCGCGACTAACCTGTACCCGCGCCGGCCGCTGGAACTGGTTCGCCAGCCCCTAGCGCCAGCCCCTAGCGGACCCAGCCGCGCGCGAGCAGGGGCACGTCCCAGGTCAGCTCGCCCGCGTGGTGGTTGGCCAGGCAGTCGATCAGCGCACACACCTTGACGGCCTGTCGCTGCGTTGCGGGATAGACCGCAGAAAAATGCAGCGGCGCGAGGTCGTACTCGGCCAGCACAGGCACGAGCCTGCCGGCGATCAGGTCATCGCTCACCACCAGCGTGGGCAAGCACGCGATGCCGGCACTGGTGAGTGCGTAGTCGCGCAGCAGGTGCACGGAGTTGGAGCGCACCTGCTCGGGCAGGTCGAGTTCAGCGCGCACTTCACCGCCTTGCGAGAACGCCCAGCGCTTGCGGGTGGGGTAGCCGGAGTACAGCGCGAGCGAATGCTGCAGGAGGTCGGCCGGCTGTTGTGGCAGGCCGTACTCCTCAACGTAGGCGGGCGTCGCGCAGAACACGCGCCGCAGCACAAACAGGCGCTTCTCGATCAGCGAATCGTTGATGGGCGGGAAGATCTGGAACGCCACGTCGAACCCCTCGGCAATCGGGTCGACCACGCTGTCGTCCACCACCACGTCGAGCTGGATGTCGGGGTACTGCGCGCCAAACCTGGCCAGCGGCGCGGCAAAGTGGCTCAGCGCATAACCGGGCAGCATGCGGATGCGCAGCTTGCCGGCCGGCGTGGCGCGCAGGCCGCGCATCTGATCGGTCAGGTCCGTCAGCATGCAGACGGCTTCGGCGCACCGCTTGTAGTAGGTCTCGCCCACCTCTGACAGCCGCACGTGCCGGGTGCTGCGGTGGAACAGCGGCGCCTCGATAAAGCGCTCAAGTTGCTGCACGCGGTTGGTGACCACCGAGTTGGTTACACCCAACTGGCGTGCGGCTTCGGCAAAGCTGCGCGTTTCGGCCACGCGCACAAAGGCTTCGATACTGAGAAAGCGGTCCATAGGTACGGTCCCTGCGCCGCAGGTGAGGGTGGCGCGACGCCAGTCATCATACGGGGATCCTGACGAATGTGACGTTGCCGCCCGCGGGGCTTTTCCGGGGATCGTCTGGTCGTTTATCCTCTGCAATCTGTTTCATTCCCCTACCAAACTACCTAGCGAGGAGCAGTTCATGGCAATCCAAACGGTCGGCATCGTCGGTGCTGGAACAATGGGCAACGGCATCGCACAGGCATGCGCCGTGGTCGGGCTGGACGTGGTGATGGTGGACATCAGCGATGCCGCCGTGCAGAAGGGCATTGCCACTGTGGTGGGCAGCCTGGACCGCCTCATCAAGAAGGACAAGCTGACCGAAGCCGACAAGAACGCCGCACTCGCGCGCATCCAGGGTTCAACCAGCTATGACGACCTCAAGCGCGCCGATCTCGTCATCGAAGCCGCCACCGAGAAC
>NZ_JAELUI010000685.1 GCF_016429285.1 Ralstonia sp. ASV6 | reverse complement strand
CCCCCCCCCCCCCCCCCCCCCCCCCCCCCCCCCCCCCCCCCCCCCCCCCCCCCCTTTTTCAAGCAGAAGACGGCATACGCGATCAGGCGCCATGTCTCGTGGGCTCGGAGATGTGTATAAGAGACAGCCGCTAGCTCATCGACGTCATGACCACCCTCGCCTCCGTCGTTTCCTGCCTGCCCGATTACGATCCGAACGCGCTGCCGGTCGCGCAGGCGCAAGCCATCATGCGCGACTT
>NZ_JAELUI010000684.1 GCF_016429285.1 Ralstonia sp. ASV6 | reverse complement strand
CCCCCCCCCCCCCCCCCCCCCCCCCCCCCCCCCCCCCCCCCCCCCCCCCCCCCCTTTTCAAGCAGAAGACGGCATACGCGATCAGGCGCCATGTCTCGTGGGCTCGGAGATGTGTATAAGAGACAGCCGCAGGGTTGGGCGTGAGCCTGCTGCCGGCCAGCTGCATGCAAGCCGGGCATCGCGTGCTCAGCGCTGCTGACGGTTTTCCGGAGATCGGCGGCCTGGAACTGGCGCTCTTTGCGCGGCCCGACCT
>NZ_JAELUI010000104.1 GCF_016429285.1 Ralstonia sp. ASV6 | reverse complement strand
CAGGACGCGCCCGGCCTGCCAAACGTTTTGCTGCTGCGCGTGCTCGCACGCCGGCCCGAAGATGTGCGCGCCTTGCTGTCACAGACCTGGCTGGCGCTGCGTGAACCGATGCATGGTGTGCCAGGCCGTCCACTGCGACTCTGGGCGACGTGACCCTGCGCCGTCTAACTGAACTCCCATAGACCCTCACCGAAGAGAGCCCCTCGTGGAACTGACCCCGCGCGAAAAAGACAAGCTGCTGATCTTCACCGCCGCCTTGCTGGCCGAGCGCCGCAAGGGCCGTGGCCTCAAGCTCAACTATCCGGAAGCCGTTGCCTTCATCAGCGCCGCCATCATGGAAGGTGCGCGTGACGGCCGTACCGTGGCCGAGCTGATGCACTACGGCACCACGCTCCTCTCACGCAATGACGTGATGGACGGTGTTGCCGAGATGATTCCCGACATCCAGGTCGAAGCCACGTTTCCCGACGGTACCAAGCTGGTCACCGTTCACCACCCGATTGTTTGATCGCCAATTACAGAACGAGTCCTGCCATGACACACACCCTGTCTCGCATCGTCCGGCCTGCTGTTGCCATTGCGCTTACGCTTGGCGCTTCCATCGCCTTCGCGCACCCGGGGCATCCGGGCCATACCGCCGAGGGCAGCCTGCTCGCCGGTTTCCTGCACCCCTTGACGGGAGCCGACCACCTGCTGGCGATGGTGGCGGTGGGCGTGTGGAGCGCACTGGCCTCGCGTTCGGTGCGTGATGCACTGTGGGCGCCCGTCGCCTTTGTCGCGTTGATGGTCATGGGCGCCATGCTTGGCGCGGGCGGCGTGGCCCTGCCGATGGCCGAGCCAATGATCGCCGCATCGCTGCTGGTGTTCGGTTTGCTGATCGCTGCACGCGCGCAACTGCCCACGTGGGCTGGTGCGCTGTTGTGTGGCGCGTTCGCGCTGTTCCACGGCTACGCGCACGGCACGGAATTCCCGGCTGGCGCACAGGCCATGTTCCCGTACTTCGTCGGTGGCTTTGCCGTGGCGACGGCGCTGCTGCATACCGCGGGCATTGGCGCAGGGTTTGCGCTCAAGCCGCGCCTGGCGTGGCTGGCGCGTCTGTCGGGCGTGGGCGTGGCGCTGTACGGCGCGGGCCTGCTGGTGGCTGCGGTCTAAGGGCAAGAGGCGCAATCATGATCCCCGGCGAACTCCTGCCGCAAGACGGCGACCTCGAATTGAATGTGGGCCGCCCCACGCTGACGGTGACGGTGGCCAACACCGGCGACCGCCCCGTGCAGATTGGCTCGCACTACCACTTCTTTGAAGTCAACGACGCGCTGCGCTTTGATCGCGAGGCCACGCGCGGCTACCGGCTCAACATTGCCGCTGGCACCGCCGTGCGCTTCGAGCCGGGACAGGAACGCACGGTCGAACTCGTGGCGCTGGCCGGTGATCGCGTGGTCTACGGCTTTGCTGGCCGTGTGATGGGCAAGCTTTGATCGAGGCACGGACATGACATTGAAAATCTCCCGCCGCGCCTATGCGGAAATGTTCGGCCCCACCACGGGCGACCGACTGCGCTTGGCCGACACCGACCTTATCGTCGAAGTCGAGCGCGACTTCACCATCTACGGCGAAGAAGTGAAATTCGGCGGCGGCAAGGTCATCCGCGACGGCATGGGTCAGAGCCAGCGCGAGTCCAAAGACTGCGCCGACACCGTCATCACCAACGCGCTCATCATTGACCACTGGGGTATCGTCAAGGCCGACATCGGCTTGAAGAACGGCCGCATCTCCGCGATCGGCAAAGCGGGCAACCCCGACATCCAGCCCGGCGTGACCATCGTCATCGGCCCCGGCACCGAGATCATCGCGGGCGAGGGCATGATCGTCACCGCCGGTGGCGTCGACACGCACATTCACTTCATCTGCCCGCAGCAGATTGACGAAGCGCTCAACAGCGGCGTGACGACGATGATCGGCGGTGGTACCGGGCCGGCCACCGGCACCTACGCCACCACGTGCACATCCGGGCCGTGGTACATGCAGCGCATGCTGCAGGCCGCCGATGCGTATCCCATGAACATCGGCTTTCTGGGCAAGGGCAACGGCAGCCTGCCGGGCCCGCTGCGCGAGCAAGTCGACGCGGGTGCCATCGGCCTGAAGCTGCACGAGGACTGGGGCTCCACGCCTGCCGCCATCGACTGCTGCCTTGGCGTGGCCGACGACACCGACACGCAGGTTGCCATCCACACCGATACGCTGAACGAATCAGGCTTTGTGGAAGCGACCGTTGCCGCGTTCAAGGGCCGCACGATCCACACGTATCACACCGAAGGGGCGGGTGGCGGGCATGCACCCGACATCATCCGCGTGTGCGGCGAGTCGAACGTGCTGCCGTCGTCTACCAACCCGACGCGGCCGTTCACCGTCAATACGCTGGACGAGCACCTCGACATGCTGATGGTGTGTCACCACCTAGATGCGTCCATCGCTGAAGACATCGCCTTTGCCGAAAGCCGCATCCGCCGCGAGACCATCGCCGCTGAAGACATCCTGCATGACCTGGGTGCGTTCTCGATGATCTCCAGCGATTCGCAAGCCATGGGCCGTGTGGGTGAAGTCGTCCTGCGCACCTGGCAGACCGCACACAAGATGAAGGTGCAGCGCGGCAAGCTGGCGGGTGACCCGAACGATGCGCGCGGCGGGCATGACAACTTCCGCGTCAAGCGCTATGTGGCGAAGTACACGATCAACCCGGCGCTTACGCATGGCATTGCGCATGAAGTTGGCTCGGTTGAAGTCGGCAAGTGGGCGGACCTGGTGTTGTGGAAGCCGGCGTTCTTTGGGGTGAAGCCCAGCCTGATCCTCAAGGGCGGCATGATTGCCTCCGCTGCGATGGGGGATGCCAATGCGTCGATCCCGACGCCGCAGCCTGTGCACTATCGGCCGATGTTCGGGGCTGCGGGTGGGGCGTTGGGGCGCACGTCGTTGAGCTTTCTGTCGCAGTCGGCGGCTGCCGCTGGTGTGGCGGAACAGTATGGGCTTGCGAAGACCACGGCGGTGGTCAAGGGCACGCGTACTGTCAGCAAGGCGGACATGATTCATAACGACTGGCAGCCGGATATCAGTGTGGATCCGGAGACGTATCAGGTGGTGGCCGATGGTGTGGTGCTGACGTGTGAGCCGGCTGAGGTGTTGCCGATGGCGCAGCGGTATTTCTTGTTCTAGTGAGGGGTGGGGTGGGCTTTGGTTTTTTTGTTTTTGGTCCATCCCTTGTATCGTCCCCTGCCGGGGCCGACTCACTTTTCTTTGTCTTGCCAAAGAAAAGTAAGCAAAAGAAAGGCGCGCCCGAGATGGCGACTTCCCCTTGAGTTTTTGCAACCGGGCGGAGAGGGAGGCAAACTCGCTGCGCTCAGACAGGCCTCCCTCTTTTTTCCGCCCGCTTACAAAAATCCAAGGCGCCATCAAGGGCAGGAACGTCAAAGGCCAAACCGACGGTGAACAAGTGGAAGCGGTGAGGCAAGCCGGAAGAGGCGCGGAGCAAGAGAGGACCGTGGCAGCCAAGCAGAGTGAATGAGATCGATAAGGCAGGGGACAAAGACAGCGCAAGACAACGTGGAGCACTGGCAAACGATGGTGTGCTTTACCCCTGCCCTATGCGGCGCCTTGAATTTCTGTTGCAAGGAGGAAAAAGAGTGCAGGCCTGTTTGAGCGTAGCGAGTTGCCTGCACTCCCTCCTTGCGACATAAATTCAAGGGGAAGTCGCCGCATCGGGCGCGCCTTTCTTTGCTTACTTTCTTTGGCAAGACAAAGAAAGTGAGTCGCCCCCGGCAGGGGGAGAAAGCAGGGATGTACCACTAGTGCCCAGAACCCAACATTGGAAGTCGAGAACCCAACATCCAAAGTTCAGAACTCCAAGTTTGAAGTCCAAAACCCCATGCTTGCAGTTCAGAACGCGAGCTATGCAGTCCGAAACACCAAGGTATGGGGTTCAGAACCCCAAAATCGGAGTCTGCAACCCGACGGTTGAAGTTCAGAACCCGGTATCCCGAGTCCAGAACTCCATGTTTGAAGTTCAGAACGGCGGCCCATGAAGTTCAGAACCTCATGGTTCAAGTTCAGCAGTTGAAGTACGAATAGGCCCTGACAATGCTTTCGATCAACAAACATCTTCCCGCGCCGCATGGCCTGGCCCCCGTGCTGGTCAAGCGTGCGCCCAAGCTGGTGCTGCCGTTTCTGGAACGCAGCCGCAGCCGCCTGCGTGCCACGCTCGACGATGGCCTTGAAGTGGCGGTGGTGTTGCCACGCGGCACGGTCATGCGTGGTGGGGACGTGCTCGTCGCAGAAGACGGCACGCTGGTGGAGGTGCAGGCCGCGCCGGAGCAGGTGCTGCGCGTGACCAGCGACAACCGCCTCGCACTGATGCGCGCTGCGTACCACCTCGGCAATCGCCACACGCCCGTGCAGGTCAGCGCCGATGCCCTGCAGCTTGAAGCCGATCCGGTGCTCGAAGACATGCTCGTGCGCCTGGGTGTGACCGTCGCGCATGTGCAAGCGCCGTTCGAGCCGGAGGCGGGTGCCTACGGCGGTGGCCATCGCCATGGTCACGATGCAACCTTCGAAGAGGATTACGCCACTGCGCAGGCGCTGTTTCACGAGCATCACGGGCACGATCACGATCACGCGCATGACCATGGGCATAGTCATAGTCATTCCCATGGCCATGACCACAGCCACGATCATGGTCATGTGCACGGCCCCGGCTGCGGCCATCACCACCATGACTAGCGTGGCCCAGCTGACCGCCTTGCTGCACCTGGCGTCCCCGGCGTTGCCGGTCGGTGCGTTCAGCTACTCGCAGGGGCTGGAGGCGGCGGTGGATGTGCGGCATGTGGGCGACGAGGCATCCGCTGCGAAGTGGATTGCCGAAGGGCTCGACGTGCTCGCTGCGTGCGAGGCGCCGCTGTGGTTGCTGCAGTTTGCCGACTGGCAGGCCGGTCGCTTCGATGCCGTGGCCGTGCGCGATGCGTGGTTTCTTGCCACGCGCGAGACGCGCGAACTGCGCTTGGAGACCTCGCAGATGGGCTGGTCGCTCAGTCGCCTGATCCAGCAGATGGAATGGGGCGATGATGCATTGCGCGCAGCGCTGTCGGCACGTGCGTCGGTGGCGTTTCCGACGGCATTTGCGGCGGCGGCGGCCGCGCTGAGCGTCGACCCGCACGACGGTGTGACGGCGTACTGCTTTGCGTGGGTGGAAAACCAGATAGCGGCGGCCGTGAAGGCCGTGCCGCTGGGGCAGGCGGCGGGGCAGCGCATTCTCTTTGGCCTGCATGCCGCGGTTGCAAACGCGGTGGAAGAAGCTACACGCCGCGCGGCGTGTCATCCGCCGGAACTGTCGACGTTCTCGCCGGGACTGGGTGTGCTGTCGGCCCGGCATGAGACCCAATACTCAAGACTCTTTCGTTCATGAACATCATGCGTACCAAGAAACTTCCAGCCCTGCGCGTTGGCGTGGGCGGCCCGGTGGGCTCCGGCAAGACCACGCTGCTCGAGATGCTCTGCAAGGCCATGCGAGAGCGCTACGACCTCGTGGCGATCACCAACGATATCTACACCAAGGAAGACCAGCGTCTGCTGACGATCTCCGGTGCGTTGCCGGCGGAGCGCATCATGGGTGTGGAGACGGGCGGCTGCCCGCACACCGCCATTCGCGAAGATGCGTCGATCAACCTGGAGGCCGTGGACCGCATGCTCTCCAAGTTTCCGGATGCGGACGTGGTCTTTATCGAATCGGGCGGTGACAACCTCGCGGCCACCTTCAGCCCAGAGCTGTCGGACCTGACCATCTACGTGATCGACGTGGCGGGCGGGGAGAAGATTCCGCGCAAGGGTGGCCCGGGCATCACCAAGTCGGACCTGCTCATCATCAACAAGACGGATCTGGCTCCGTACGTCGGCGCCAACCTGGAGGTGATGGAAAGCGACACGCGCAAGATGCGTGGCGACCGGCCCTTCGTGATGTGCAACCTGCGGGCGCAGGGTGGGCTGGATGAGGTCATCCGCTTCATTGAGCGGCAGGGCATGCTGAACGCTTCGGCCTCGGCTTGATGCGGCGGGCACTCGCTTGCAACGTGGCGAGTCAAACTGGCAGGGATGCTCGTTGCGGAGGTGGGTGATGAAGACGCTGCATTGCGTGGCACTGATTGCGGCGGCGTACGCGGTTGCCGCGTGCGCGCCAGCTATCGTCGGGCCGTACTACACGATGGATGTGCAACTGGCTGATGGAAAGCCGGTGCGCTGTGCCGTGAATCAGCCAGCACAACTACCGAGTCCGCCGCCTGCGCCACTGAGCACCCGTGAGCGCAACGAAGCCGAAGTGCTGGCCACGCAACCATTGCGGTTGCAAAGCGGGCCGCGGGCACCGTATCCGACGGTGTACACGGCGCCCGATGTGCAGTGTTTTGCGTTATCGAGTTGAGACCGGAGCGTTCGCGTCAATACACCCCCGGAATGAGGCGCCAGGTTCGGGCGCGGTACGCGTCGTACTGTGCACCGAACTGCGATTGCAGCAGGGCTTCCTCCGCACGCATGCGCGCAACCAGCGGGGGAATCAGCAGCAGCGTCAGCATTACGCCGGCCAGCGCCCGGAACCCCAGGCCCCAGCCCAGCGTGCTCACCAGCAACCCGAGGTAGCTGGGGTTGCGCACGTATTGGTAGATCCCACCGGTGACCAGCGTATGGCCCGGCTGGATTGCCACCAGCCCGCTGAACCGGTTGCCCAGCACGTGCACCGGCCACAGCCGCAGTGCGCCGCCTGCAGCGTAGAGCACGACGCCCAGCCACCGCACGGCATCGCCGTCGATGCACCAGAGGTCATGCCGATCCGTGTAAGCCGGCAGCCAGGCACTGACGACGCCAATCAGGCCGAACACCGGCAGGACCCAGCGGTTGGATCGATCTTCGCGCTCACCTGCGCTGAGGTTGCCGCCGGCAAACAGCGCGGCAACCGTGAGGGCGATCGTCACCACCACCAGTGCCACGCGCGCGGGATTTGCGAGCAGGGGGCCAACGCCACCCCAGCCCCACGCCGCGAGCGCGAGATAACCGAGTACCGAAATCACCGCCCCAACGCGAAGCTTGGCCGATGCCGCCATGACTGCCCCAAGAGAATCCGAATGCGCCCAGTGTAGGCCTCGTGCCTGATGGCTGCATTGATAGCGCCCAAAAGAAAAGGCCGCGCCAGATCACATCGCGCGGCCTGTTTCTTGAAGCAAAGATGCGCAATCAACGGCGCTGGTACTGCGTCGCGCCAAACAGCACTTCCTTGGCCTTGTCGTCCTGCAGGGCGGGCCGCTCCTTGGCCAGCACCTTCACCGCGCGTTGCACGGCCGGGCGTTCTTCAATGGCCTCGAACCAGCGCTGCAGCTTGGGGTAATCCGACAGCTCGATCCCCTGGTTCTTCCAGCTGCGCAGCCACGGCCACGTGGCGATGTCTGCGATGGAGTAGTCCGCGCCGCCCAGGTACTTGGATTCCGACAGGCGCTTGTCGATCACGCCGTACAGGCGCTTGGCCTCGTTGCTGTAGCGGTTGATGGCGTATTCGATTTTTTCCGGCGCGTAGATGCGGAAGTGGTGCGCTTGGCCGAGCATCGGGCCGACGCCGCCCATCTGGAACATCAGCCACTGCAGCACTTCGTACTTGCCGCGCACGTCTTCGGGGATGAACTTGCCGGTCTTGCCAGCGAGGTACAGCAGGATCGCGCCCGATTCGAACAGCGAGATGGGCTGGCCATCCGGGCCGTCCTGATCAACGATGGCCGGGATCTTGTTGTTCGGGCTGATTTTCAGGAAGTCGGGCTTGAACTGGTCGCCGGCGCCGATGTTGATGCCGTGAACGCGATAAGGCAGCTCGCATTCCTCCAGCATGATGTGCACTTTGTGCCCGTTGGGCGTGGCCCAGCTATAGACGTCGATCATCGAGTTGGCTCCTTGGCCTCTGGCAGAGAAGGGACGTGCAGGCCACCAGCAGCCCGCAAAAGTGTTCCATTCCAGCACAGAACGAAAAAACGCGCAGACGATGGGCGCGGACAAAAAAATCCCCGCTCAAGGCGGGGTTAAGGAGTGAACGGTACAACCGTGCAGCAGGTCAGGCGCCGCGTGTGATTGGCATGTCGACCACGTCTTTCAGGTGCAGGTGCTTGGCCAACTCCAGCTTGGCGATGGCGGCGCGGTGCACTTCGTCCGGGCCGTCTGCCAGGCGCAGCGTGCGCTGGTGCGCGTAGGCCGAAGCCAGCGGGAAGTCGCCCGACACGCCGCCGCCGCCATGTGCCTGGATCGCCCAGTCGACGATCTGGCAGGCGATGTTCGGGGCCACGACCTTGATCATCGCAATCTCGGCCTTGGCGACCTTGTTGCCGACGGTGTCCATCATGTACGCGGCCTTGAGCGTGAGCAGGCGGGCCTGTTCAATCATGCAGCGCGCTTCGGCAATGCGTTCGTGCCACACGCTGTGCTGGGCGATGGCCTTGCCGAACGCCACGCGCGACGACAGGCGCTTGCACATCAACTCGAGCGCGCGTTCAGCCACGCCAATGCTGCGCATGCAGTGGTGGATACGGCCCGGGCCGAGGCGGCCCTGCGCGATCTCAAAGCCGCGGCCTTCGCCCAGCAGGATGTTACCCACCGGCACGCGCACGTTCTTGAGGTCGACTTCCATGTGGCCGTGCGGGGCGTCGTCGTAACCGAACACCGTCAGCGGGCGCATGACGGTGATGCCCGGCGCATCGGCCGGCACGACGATCATTGATTGCTGCTCGTGGCGGCCAGCGTCCGGGTTGGTCTTGCCCATGACGATGTACACGGCGCAGCGCGGGTCGCCGGCGCCCGACGACCACCACTTGCGGCCGTTGATGACGTACTCATCGCCCTGGCGCTCGATGCGGCATTCGATGTTGGTGGCGTCCGACGAAGCCACGGCCGGTTCGGTCATCAGGAAGGCGGAGCGGATCTCGCCGCGCAGCAGCGGTTCCAGCCAGCGGTCCTTCAATGCTTCCGATGCGTAGCGCTCCAGCGTTTCCATGTTGCCGGTGTCCGGCGCGGAGCAGTTGAACACTTCCGGCGCCCAGGGCACCCGGCCCATGATCTCGCACAGCGGCGCGTATTCCAGGTTCGACAGACCTTCCGGTGCGCGCGGCGAGCGCGGCAGGAACAGGTTCCACAGCCCGGCCTTGCGCGCCAGCGGCTTGAGTTCTTCGATGACCTTGGTCGGAATCCACGCGTTACCGGCACGGCGGTTCGCTTCGATTTCTTCGTGGAAACGATGCTCGTTCGGGTAGATGTGCTGGTCGAAGAAGGCGAGCAGGCGTTCCTGCATCTCCTTGACCTTGGGCGTGTAATCGAAATTCATGGTGTCTCCTCAGATACGTCGAACAAGCGTCTCGAACAGGCAATCAGCTACTGGACCGGCGCGTTGATTCGCCCGCCCAGTACCGCAAACACGGCACTGGCGCGCGCGATGAGCCGGTCGCCGCGATGGAACAGGGCCTGCGCAAACGCCAGCTTGCTGCCGGTGCGCAAACCTTCTGGAGTGATCTCGATCCAGTCGCCTTCACCAGCGGAAGCGATGAAGTCGACCGTCAGGCTGGCGGTGGACATGGCAAGTACGCCTGCCTTGTCGTCACCGCTGGCGGGGTCGGCCAGGCAGTATCCGAGCGCCGCATCGGCCAGCGATGCGACCACGCCGCCGTGCAGGATGCCGCGCCGGTTCAGGTGGTGGTGACCCACGTGAAAGCCCATCACCATCGACGGCCCCATGCCACGGGCGTATACCGGCCCCAGCATCGTCAGGAAGGGGCTCGGCTTGTTCAGCAGGTCGAAGCCCGTAGGCACAGTCGGCACGGTCAGGTCGGTGGCTGTGGTCATGGCACATGGCCTCACTCACATCAATGCCCGCAGCTTAAGCCTTCGCCTACAATAAGAGAAATGAATTTCGTAGATTGCCATTCATCAAAGCCATGCATATCTCGCGGGTCGATCTCAACCTGTTCGTCGTCTTCGATGCCATCTACACGGAAGGCGGGATCACGGCTGCGGCGCGCACGCTCAACCTGACGCAACCGGCGGTCAGCCACGCGCTCGGGCGGCTGCGCGAGCTGTTTGACGACCCGCTGTTCGAGCGTCGCGGGCAGGGCATGCTGCCGACGCCCTTGGCGCGCACGCTCATTGCCGAGGTGCGGACGTCGCTGCGGGGGTTCGAGCGCACCCTGCGCGAAGGCACGCGCTTTGATCCCGCCACGAGTGAACGCCGTTTCACAATATCGATGCGCGATGCATTGGAGGCGACACTGCTGCCGCCCTTGATGGCCGCAATTGCCAAGGAAGCGCCGCGTATCGACGTGACCACGGTGCGGGGCGACCGCCGCCAGCTCGAAGCCGAACTGCTGGCCGGCACGATTGATGCCGTGGCGGACATCCTGCTGCCGGCATCCCCCGCCATTCGCCACGCACCGATCCTGGCGGACCCGATGGTGGTGCTGGCGCGCCCCGGCCACCCCATCGCGCACGAGCCGCTGACGCTGGAGCGCTACCTGGCATGCGAGCACGTGCATGTGTCGTCACGCCGCCGCGGGGCGGGGCTGGAGGATGTGGAATTGCGCCGGCTCGGGCACGAGCGCCGCGTGCGGCTGCGCTGCCAGCACTATCCGGCAGCCTGCCGTGTGGTGAGCTGCACGGATTTGCTCGCCACGCTGCCGATACGCTACGCGCGCATCGCCAACGAGCCGTACGGCAACGTCATGCTCACGCTGCCGTTCAACGTGCCGGCGCTGGAGTTGTACCTGTACTGGCACGCCAACAGCGACCAGGATGCCGCCGGCCGCTGGCTGCGCGATCACATCTTCGCGGCGATGGCCGAGGTGGCGCTGGACGATGCCGTTGCTGCCTTTGCCGATGGACGTTGACGAACCGGAAGCCGGACGCAATCATCGTGGCTGCACAAAACGGGCGCGCCATGCCAGTGCATGGCGACCGCCCCAGACGCCGCAATCGTGCTCATGACAGGTTGATGTCATGCCTGTGTCGAGCACGCGCATCAGAGTCTCCAGCCAAACCGTCTTCCATCCTCGTGTATGACTGCGACAGCGTCCGCGATCAGTTTCCAATCCGACAACACCGGTCTTATCTGCGGTTTTCGCTTCGAGCCAGGCCGGCCCGGTGTCGCTCTTGATTCTTCGCAGATCGGCGACGCGCTGGAGCATGCAGGCAACGATAGTGCCGACGATGCGTTCATCTGGCTGCATTTCAACCTGTCGCGTGCAGGGTGCATGCGGTGGCTGCAAAACCATCTCGACTTGCCGGCGCCGTTTATCGAGATGCTGGGCGAGGAGGCGCACTCCACGCGCATCGAGCAGCAGGACGGGGCGCTGGTTGCCGTCTTCAACGACGTGATCTTCGATTTCGAACGCACGCCCACGCAGGTTGCAACGCAGTGGGTGTACGCGCATCGGCGCCTGCTGGTGACGTTGCGCCGCAAGCCGTTGCATTCGGTCGACAGGCTGCGCGAATGCGTGCGCAACGGCGAGGCGTTTCGCTCGCCGGCCGACCTGCTGGGCCACCTGATGTGCGATCAGGCTGAGCTGATGACGCAGATCGTGCGCACCACCGGTATCGATATCGACCGCATCGAAGACCGTTTTCTGGCATCGAAAATCACGTCAGGGCGGCAGGAGCTTGCCGGCACTCGCCGTGTGCTGGTGCGCCTGCAGCGCATGCTGGCGCCCGAGCCGGGTTCGGTCTTCCGGCTGCTGGCCCGTCCGCCGGCGTGGCTCCATCCGGAAGATGTGCAGCAGTTGCGTGAATCGACCGAGGAGTTCTCTGTCGTGCTGCGCGATATGAGCGGGTTGATCGAGCGCATCAAGCTGCTGCAGGAGGAGGTGATCGCGCGCCTGGACGAGCAGAACAACCGCACGCTGTTCACGCTCACGCTCGTCACCGTGCTTGCGCTGCCGATCAACATTGTGGCGGGGCTGTTCGGCATGAACGTGGGCGGCGTGCCTCTGGCCGACAACCACCACGGTTTCTGGATGATGGTAGGGCTGGTTGCCGGATTTACCGCGCTGATTGCATGGTGGGTGGTTCGTCGCCGCAATAGTCAATAACGCGCAGGCCGGCAGGTCACCGTGTTGTGGCGATGGCCTTGGATGAGGCCGCCGCGGCTTTGACCGATGGGAACGGATAACGCGCGCTGAACTCTGCAAAGCGCGCGGCGAGGAACTCCGCACAGGCCGTCAGCCGCGCCGGGCGATGACGGCGTGCGAGGCTCACGAGCTGCAGCGGCGTGGGCGCGTGGCTCCATGCAGGCAGTGCGACTTCCAGCCGCCCGGCGTACACGTCCTGCGCGACATCCAGCCATGACTTGAATGCCAGCCCGCGCCCGGCGACGGCCCAGTCGCGCACGACCGCGCCGTCATCGCATTGGAAATCACCACGAACGTCGATCGGGGCGGGGCCGCTGGCATGGGTGAGTTGCCAGCGCGTAACGGGCTCGCCGTTGCGCAGCAGGATCAGGCAGCGGTGGTCGGCCAGATCGCTCGGGTGTGCAGGGCGGCCGTGCTGCTTGAAGTACGACGGCGCCCCCACGATCACGCGCGGATGCGATGCCAGCGGCCGACGGACCAGTGCCGAATCCTGCAGATGCCCGTAGCGCAGCGCGAAGTCGAGGTCTTCACGCATCAGGTCGGCCAGCCGGTCGCCCAGCACCAGTGTGACGCGCACACCGGGGTGCGCATCGCAGAAGTCATCCAGCCACGGCCGCAGGATGTGCCGCCCCAGGTCTGATGTGGCGGCAATGCGGATGGCGCCTGTCAGCTCTGTGCGATCCTGGCCAAGGCTTTCCGCGCCTTCATCCAGCGCTTCCAGCGCCTGCCTTGCATACCCTAGATAACGCTGGCCGGCTTCAGTGGGCCGCATGCTGCGCGTGGTGCGCTCGAACAGGCGGGCGCCCAGTTCGGTTTCCACGCGCTTGAGTGCCGCGCTGGCGGTGGCGGGCAGCCAGCCGAGCTGCCGGGCAGCGGCGGAGAGGTTGCCGGCATCAGCAATGCGCACCAGTAGGCGGAGGTCGTCAAGGGCGATCATTATCAAAGCCTGTTTGGAGAAACATCAAAGCATAGACGGATTATCTTGTTTTTGTTTGATGGAAGAATCGCCGCCATCGATTGACGGTTTTTCTTTCTTCTCAAAGGAGCATTGGCATGACTTCGAAGACCTTGCAGGACCAAGCGGTGGTGGTGTTAGGCGGTACGGCGGGCATTGGGCAGGCGGTGGCCAGTGCCGCGGCGGCCGCTGGTGCCCGCGTGACGGTGCTGGGCCGCTCGGCCAAGGACGATGGCGGCATCCATGGGATTGCTGTCGACGCGAATGACACGGCTTCGCTTGGCAGTGCGTTGGCGCAGGCTGCCCAGATGTCACCGCGTGGCAAGATCGATCACCTTGTCATCACCATCGGCTCGCGCACGAGCCCGCCGCCGTTTGCCTCATTGCAACGATCCGACTTGGAGCAGGGCTTCGGCACCAAGCTGTTTGCTGCGCTGATGGCCGTGCAGGCTGCGCTGCCGCATCTGGCCGAGCGGGCGTCGATCACGCTCACATCGGGCCTGCTCTCACGCAAGGCCACGACGACAGGGTTGCTGCGCGCGTCCATCAACGCAGCGGTGGAGGCTGCGGCCAAGAACCTTGCGAAGGAGCTGGCACCGCGCCGCGTCAACGTGGTCAGCCCAGGTGTGGTGGATACGGAAGTGTGGGGCGCGCCGGCGGATCGCGAGGCCATGCTTGCGCGCATCGGCGGCGGGTTGCCGGTTGGCCGCGTGGGCACGCCCGACGATCTCGCCCAGGGCTATCTGCTGGCCATGACCAACGGTTTCATGACCGGCGCCATCATCGACATTGACGGAGGCGGTTTGCTATGACACCCGACAGCGACTGGACATTCGACCATGTGAACTTTCACGTGTCGGGCGATGCGCCCATCCTCAAGTTTTTCGCTGACGTGCTCGGCTGGAAACCAGGGCTGCGCCCGGCGTTTCCGTTTCCCGGCACATGGCTATACCAGAACGGCGATGCGCTGGTGCATCTGGTGGACAAGGAGGGCGATGCTCCGGAGCTGGTGTTTTCGCACGTCGCCTTTCGCACGAAGAAGGATGCGGCCGATGTGCTGGCCGCCGTGCGCGAGAGCGGGATGCCGCATCAGGCGCGCAAGCACCCCGATCGGCCGGCAGCGCAGATCTTTGTGCAACTGCCCGGGGTGGTGCTGGAGCTGGAAGCGCCGCTGTCCGGTCCGTTGGAAGCGGCGCGTGAGTACAAGTAGGTTGTTGGATCAGGCGCCCGCCTGCTTGGCGTATTTCCAGCCCAGCTCGGCCATCGGGCGGGCACGCTTGCCAGCTTCCAGCGCTTGCGCAGAAGACGCCGTGCCGTCCACTACGCGCTTCATGATTCCTTGCAGGATGCCGGCGATGCGGAACATGTTGTAGGCGAGGTAGAAGTTCCAGTCGCCCGTGATGCGGCGGCCGGTGCGTTCTTCGTATTGGCGGATGTACTCGGCTTCCGATGGAATGCCCAGCGCTGCAAAGTCCAACCCGGCCACGCCGCGGAACTGCCCCGGCTCGATGTGCCAGCTCATGCAGTGGTAGCTGAAGTCGGCCAGTGGATGGCCCAGCGTCGACAGCTCCCAATCGAGGATGGCCAGCACGCGCGGCTCGGTCGGGTGGAAGATCAGGTTGTCGAGGCGGTAATCGCCGTGGACGATGCTGGTGATCTCCTCGGCCTCCTGCGGCACGTGCTTGGGCAACCATTCGATCAGGTTGTCCATGGCCGGGATCGACTCGGTTTCCGACAGCTTGTACTGCTTGCTCCAGCGCTCGATCTGGCGCGCGAAGTAGTTTCCGGGCTTGCCATAGTCGGCCAAGCCGATGGCGGCGTAGTCCACGGTGTGCAGCGCGGAGATGACGCGGTTCATCTCGTTGTAGATAGCGGTGCGCTCAGCAGGCGCCATGCCGGGCAGTGCCTGGTCCCACAGCACGCGGCCCTGCACGAACTCCATGATGTAGAAGGCGCGGCCGATCACGGCTTCGTCTTCGCACAGCGCAAACATCTTCGGAGCCGGCACGTCAGTGTTGGCCAGCGCATCCATCACGCGGTATTCGCGTTCGATGGCGTGTGCGGACGGCAGCAGTTTCGCTTTCGGGCCCGGCTTGGCGCGCATCACGTACGTGCGCGACGGCGTGATCAGCTTGAAGGTCGGGTTCGACTGGCCGCCCTTGAACTGCTCCACCGTGAGCGGGCCGGCAAAGCCCGCCACGTGTTCGCGCATCCACGCCTCCAGGGCGCCGATGTCGAACTTCTGCTGGTCTGCCACCGGCCGTGTGCCTTCGAAGGCCGAGAAATCCTGCTGCTCCGTTTGTGCCATTGGGGGTGTCTCCGAATCGTGTTCTGTGATGGGTTCAGGCGGGATTGCGGTAGCGAAGGTATTGCTGCAGCAAGACCTCCATCGTCGTCAGCCGCGAGCCAAAGTGCACAGGTGAGGGCGGCGAGAAGTTGCTCATGCGCAGCACCCAATCGCTCGGCTCGTCACCTACATCGAGTGCATTGATGCAGCCGGCCGTCTGCGCGAGGTTGCCAAAGAACACGCGCTCTCCACCGGTGATGGCGTGCGAGAGGATCGCGCGGTTGGTGCCGCCGTGCAGTACCAGCAGCACGGTGTCCCAGTCGGGCAGGTCGCGCAGGCGCGCGAGGGCCGGGATCACACGGTCGAGAAATTCGCCGATGCTCTCGCCGTGCAGGAAGCGGCGTTCCTCCGGCACGGTGCCCTCGAATACGCCGATGAACGCCTGTGCAAGCTCGTGCTCGGGAATCTCTCCCAGCTTGCCGCCACGAATTTCCTGCAGCTCGGACCATTGCTCAAGCGCTACGCCGCGCGCCTGCATTGCGGGCATTTCCGCCAGCACGCGCTGTGCGGTCTCCACCGTGCGCGGCAAGCCGCTGACGATCACGCGATCGAACACGATGTTCTCTGCCGCAAAGGTTCGCCCGGCGGCCGTCGCTTGTTTGCGGCCTTCTTCGTTGAGCGGCACGGTGTCGGGCTCGATCGGGCGGCCGGTCTCGTCAAAGTACGTGACGGCGCCATGGCGCATCAGGTAGACGCGCCGGCGGTTGGGTGTCGGGAACGGAATCATGCTCAACGGTATTGGGGTTTGCGCTTTTGCAGAAAGGCAGAAATGCCTTCGTGGCCATCGGCATGGTGCAGCGCTTCGACAAAGCTGTGCTGTTCGGCTTTCAGGTGATCGTGCAGCGAGGCGTCTTCTGCGTTGGCGATCAAGCCCTTGATGCGGCCCACCGCATGCGGCGATTGCGCAGCCAGCTTTTCCGCCAGTGCCAGCGCGTGCTCCAGTGCTTCACCGGGTTTGACCACGTCGTTGATGAGGCCGAAGTGCGCCAGCCGTTCCGCACCGACAGGTTTGCCGAGCATGATGATCTCGCTCGCCAGCGGGCGCGGCAGGAAGCGCGCGATGTGCCACGAGCCGCCGCCGTCCGGCGTGAGTGCGACGTTCACGTACGCCATCACGAACTTCGCGTCCGATGCCGCGATCGCAAAGTCGCAGGCCAGCACCAGCGAGAAACCTGCCCCCGCCGCAGGGCCTTCCACCGCGGCAATCACCGGCTTGGGGAAGGTGCGGATCGTCTCGATCCAATGGTTGAGCGCGTCGATACCGTCTTCCTGCACGCTCTTGGGTTTGCTGCGGTTTTCCAGCAGGCGGTTCAGGTTGCCGCCCGCGCAGAATGCGTTGCCAGCGCCGGTGAAGATGATGGCGCGGATCTCGTTGTCGTTGGCAGCGCGGTCCATCGCTTCCATTGACGCGGCGTACATCACCGGGTCCAGCGCGTTGCGCGCATCGGGGTTGGACAGCGTGAGCACCAGCGTCGAGCCGATGCGTTGGGAGAGCAGTTGCGCGGTCATGGCAATGGCCTATATGAGGGGAACGGCAATCAGGCGTCCAGCGTCAACAGCGACATGCCCAGACGGGCACGGCGCAGCAGCCACGGGCTCGGGCGATAACGCGGGTCGCCATAGAGCACGTACAGGTTCTGCAGCACTTCAAGGATGGCGCTCGTGCCCAGCGTGTCGCCCAACGCCAGCGGCCCTTGCGGATAGCCCAGGCCCAGCGTGACGGCGAGGTCGATGTCGGTTGGCGTGGCGATGCGCTGCTGGGCAATATCGCACGCGATGTTGACGATGCACGCGACGATGCGCTGCGCGACAAAGCCACCCGAATCGCGGATCACCGTCACGGGCACGCCGTCGGACGCGAGCAGGCCGTGTGCGGCGTCGCGGTAGGCGGGGTCGGTGGCGGGCGTGGTCATCAGCGTGCGGCGCTTGGTTGCGGCAAACAGATAGAGCGTGTCGAGCGCCACGGTACGGCGCGCATCGAGCCCTTCTGCGGCCACACATGCGGTGGCATCCAGCCCGCGCGGCGTGACGATGATGAGCGCATCGGCAGACGGCTTGGAGCCGGCCTCAGGCGTGATACCCAGATCGAGCATCAGGCGCTGTGCAGCGGCATGGCCCGCCTCATGTGCTCGGCTGATCCATACGGACGTCGGGCGCGCGGTTGGCACAGGTGCTTCTGCCCGCACCTGCTTCTGTCCTTCCGGGTAGCGATAGAACCCTTCGCCTGTCTTGCGACCCAGGATACCGCCGGCAAAGCGCACGGCCGTGATCTGCGAGGGGCGGTAGCGTGGCTCGTCGTAGAACTGGCGATAGACCGATTCCATGACCGGGTGCGAGACGTCCAGCCCCGTCAGGTCCATCAGCTCGAACGGACCCATGCGGAAGCCCGCCTGCTCGCGCATGATGGCATCGATGTCGGCATAGGCGGCCACGCTTTCCTGCGCCACGCGCAGGCCTTCGGTGTTCATGCCGCGCCCGGCGTGGTTGACGATGAAGCCGGGCATGTCGATGCAGCGCACCGCCGTGTGGCCCATGCGCTTGGCGAGCGTGGCCAAGGCGTCACCAGTGGCTGGCGCGCTGCGCAGGCCGTCGATCACCTCGACCACCTTCATCAGCGGCACAGGGTTGAAGAAGTGGAAGCCGGCAACGCGCTCCGGGTGCTTGCAGGCTGTGGCAATGGCCGTGATCGACAGCGACGACGTGTTCGACGCCAGGATCGCGTCGGCGCGGACGATGTCTTCAAGCTGGCGGAAGAGGTCGCGCTTGACCTCCAGTTTCTCGACGATGGCCTCGACCACGAGATCGCAGTCCGCCAAGTCGGCGAGGGTGCCTGCGGGAATCAACCGCGCGATTGTGGCGTCAGCTTCATCCGCTGTGAGCTTGCCCTTGGCTGTGAGCTTGGCCAACGTGTCGGCCAGTGCTGTGCGCGCCGCGTCCACGGCGGGCGGGTTGGCGTCGAACAGCTTGACGCGCAGGCCGGCCTGGGCCGCGATCTGCGCAATGCCACGCCCCATGGCGCCGGTCCCTACAATCCCGATAGTCTGCATATGAAATCCGCTTCGATCGAAAGAAGTCTGGCTAAAATAGCACGAGCGTGCGATTTTAGGCATCCGCGCCGACCATAATGGGCGCTTCCATCACACAGCGCCACCCAAGGAGAGAGAGCTTCATGCTGACGCTATACGGTTTTGCCGCGAGCAACTACTACAACAAGGTCAAGCTCGCGCTGATGGAGAAGGGGATTCCGTTCGAAGAAGCGCTGCGCTGGCCCGATCAGACCGACGGCGAGATCTCGCCGCTGCACAAGGTGCCGTACTTGGTGGGTGAGGACGGTGGGTTGTGTGAATCGCAGGTCATCCTGGATTACCTGGAAGCGCGCTACCCGCAGCATCCGCTGATTCCGGCCGATCCGTTCAAGGCGGCCAAGGTGCGTGAGGTCGTAACCTTCCTGGAACTGCATCTGGAGCTGGTGGCGCGTCAGCTGTTTCCAGAGGCGTTCTTTGGCGGCAAGGTGAGCGACAACCTGAAGGCGAAAACCCGTGAGCAGTTGCAGAAGAACATTCCGGCGGCGGCCAAGCTGTTCAAGTTTGCACCGTACGTGGCGGGCGATACGTTCACCATTGCGGACTGTGCGGCCATCGTGCACTTCCCGCTTGTGAGTTCGGCCACCAAGATCATCTATGGCGAAGACTTGCTGGCGCCCATCGAGGGCGTCAAGCCGTACCTTGCCAAGATGGCCGAGAACCCCAACGTGCAGAAGATGCGGGCAGACAGCAAGGCCAACCTGGAGGCGATGCTGGCGCACTACGCCAGCAAGCGCTGATCGGCCGCCTCGGTCTTACACCTTCGACAAACGCTCCAGCGCAAGTTGGAGCGTTTCGTCTTTCTTGGCGAAGCAGAAGCGCACCACGCCCGACTCGTGCGGCTGCGAGTAGAACGCCGACACGGGGATCGCCGCCACGCCAATCTCGCTCGTCAGCCACTTGGCAAACTCGGCCTCAGGCAGATCGGAGATGGCGCTGTAGTCGACGCACTGGAAGTATGTGCCCTGGCAGGGCAGCAGCTTGAAGCGTGTCTTCTCCAGCCCCGCGCGGAACAGATCGCGCTTGTGCTGGTAGAACGCCGACAGATCCAGATACGGGCGCGGATCGACCATATAGTTTGCCAACCCATGCTGCACGGGCGTGTTGACCGTGAACACGTTGAACTGGTGCACCTTGCGGAATTCTGCTGATAGCGCTGCGGGCGCGGCCACGTAGCCGACCTTCCAGCCCGTCACGTGATACGTCTTGCCAAAGCTCGACACCACGAAGGCGCGCCGCGCCAGCTCCGGAATGCGTGCGACCGATGCATGCGGCACGCCGTCGTACACCATGTGCTCGTACACCTCGTCGGAGAGCAGCAGCACGTTGGTGGGCGCCAGGATCTCGGCCAGCTTCTGCATGTCGTCCGCATGCCAGACCGTACCAGTCGGGTTGTGCGGCGTATTG
>NZ_JAELUI010000103.1 GCF_016429285.1 Ralstonia sp. ASV6 | reverse complement strand
GGTCTGCCGTGGCCACCACGCGCCCATCGGCGAGCATGGCCTTGATGGCGTCGATGTTGTCGTAGCCGCCAATCAGTACCTTGCCCAGCTTGCCCGCCGCACGCACGGCCGATACGGCGCCGATTGCCATGTTGTCGTTGCCGCACAGCAGAGCCTTGAGGTCCGGCTGTGCACGCAGCATGGCGGCGGCCACCTTGTTGCCCTTGTCGATTTCCCACTCGCCCGATTGCACGCTGGCGATCTTCAGCTTGGCGGCCTCGGCAGCGTCCTTGAAGCCGGCGGTGCGCTGCTGGGCGTTGGTGGTGGTCGGAATGCCTTCGATGATGCCCACCTCGTCGCCCGGCTTGAGCCCCTTGGCGACGAAGTCACCGACCAGGCGCGCACCCTTGCGGTTATCCGGGCCCACGAAGGGCACGTTCAGGCCCTTTTCCTTGAGTGCGGCCGGGTCCAGCCGGTTGTCGATATTGATGACGAGGATGCCCGCGTCCACTGCCTTCTTGACCACGGGCACCATCGCCTTGGAATCGGCCGGCGCCAGCACCAGTGCATCCACGCGCGCGACGATCATCTGCTCGACCAGGCGGATCTGGCCGCCGGTATCGGTTTCGTCGCGGATGCCGTTGGTCAGCAGCGTGTACTCCGAGGCGTGGGCCTTCTGATGGGCCCGTGCGCCGTTCTCCATGGTCAGGAAGAACTCGTTGGCCAGCGACTTCATCACCAGTGCCACCTTGGGTGGCTGATTGGCGGCGCGCGCCAGCGAGGATTGGAGGATGAGCGGCAGGGGCAGGGCAAGGGCTACAGCAGAGCCCGCGCCAATTTGCAGGGCGCGGCGACGGCGGATATCCATGGTGTCTCCTCCAGGAAGGGGGCCTGTCTGGGGCTGGGGTGGAGGCGGTTGTCGTTGCCTGAGGAATCGTAAGCCAATCCTAAGGGCAATCGCGCCGCGTCATTCGCAAACGTTTGCGCATTTAACAGTCTCGACGGGCGCGTAGCAAAAGTCAATGAATTTAGGTTGTCTACTGCATAAGGAAAAACCCGCAGTGGCTCAGCTTCGCGCATCGCGCTAGCAAGGTGCAGTGCAGGAGCGGTGAGATAGCCCTACCCGATGTGGTTGATTGTTTTAGTCCACAATACGGCCTGCCGCGTGGTTGCCCACCGAGGTGGGATCAGCAAATCCCCTTGCTGCGACGCGGAATCCCCCGACACCTTAGTTGACCGATTTTGTCGGGTTCCTTTATACTTGAGCAAAACGATCAGGTATTTCCCCGACGCCATGAGATTGACCACTAAGGGCCGCTTTGCGGTCACCGCCATGATTGACTTGGCGCTGCGCCAAGAGCAGGGTCCGGTCACGCTGGCTGGCATCAGCCAGCGTCAGAAGATTTCGCTGTCGTACCTTGAGCAGCTGTTCGGCAAACTGCGCCGCCACGAGATCGTGGAGAGCGTGCGTGGCCCGGGCGGCGGCTACAGCCTCGCGCGCCGCGCAGATGACGTCACGGTTGCCGACATCATCATCGCCGTGGATGAGCCCCTTGATGCCACCCAGTGCGGCGGCAAGGGCAATTGCGGTGGCGAGGATCATGCTGGGCACCCCGGGCACGGTCGCTGCATGACGCACGACCTGTGGGCCACGCTCAACCAGAAGATGGTCGAGTACCTCGATTCGGTGTCGCTGCAGAACCTGGTCGACCAGCAGCGCGAACGTCAGCCCGAAGTGATTCAGGACATGCGTGAAGCGCGTCCTGCACGTCGTGAACGGTCGCCGGCCCGTGCCCGCGCCGTTGATGCGCCGGCCACATCGGTGGCCGCCGAGCCGGTCAAGCGTGCGCCGCTGGTCAACTCCGTTTTCAGTCTGGCGCAGTCGTGATTGCGTCAGCGTGAGGTCTGGCCACGACGCCAGCCCCACATGTAGAACATCGCCCCCCACACAAGGCAGACAAGATATGAGCAACCTGCAACTTCCCATCTACATGGACTATTCCGCGACGACGCCGGTGGATCCGCGCGTGGTCGACAAGATGATCCCGTACCTGCGTGAGAGCTTCGGCAATCCGGCCTCGCGCAGCCATCCGTTTGGCTGGGAAGCCGAGAAGGCCGTCGAGACCGCGCGCGAGCAGGTCGCCGCGCTGGTGAACGCTGACCCGCGCGAGATCGTGTGGACGTCGGGCGCCACCGAGTCCGACAACCTGGCGATCAAGGGCGCGGCCAACTTCTACAGCAGCAAGGGCAAGCACATCATCACCGTCAAGACCGAGCACAAGGCCGTGCTCGACACGACGCGTGAGCTGGAGCGCCAAGGCTTTGAAGTCACGTACCTGGATGTGAAGGACAACGGCCTGATCGACATCGAGGTCTTCAAGCAGGCCATCCGCCCCGATACCATCCTTGCTTCCGTGATGATGGTGAACAACGAGATCGGCGTCATCCAGGACATCGAGCAACTCGGCGAGATCTGCCGTGAGAAGGGTGTGATCTTCCACGTGGATGCCGCACAGGCCACGGGCAAGGTGGGCATTGACCTGCAGAAGCTGAAGGTCGACCTGATGTCGTTCTCGGCGCACAAGACGTATGGCCCGAAGGGCATCGGCGCGCTGTACGTGCGCCGCAAGCCGCGTATCCGTATCGAAGCGCAGATGCACGGCGGCGGTCACGAGCGTGGCATGCGTTCGGGCACGCTGGCTACGCACCAGATCGTCGGCATGGGTGAGGCGTTCCGCATCGCCAAAGAAGAAATGGCGACCGAGAACGAGCGCGTCCGCATGCTGCGTGATCGCCTGTACCGCGGCCTGAACACGATGGAAGAGGTCTACGTGAACGGCGACATGGAACACCGTGTGCCACACAACCTGAACATCAGCTTCAACTTTGTGGAAGGTGAGTCGCTGATCATGGCGATCAAGGACGTGGCCGTGTCGTCGGGTTCAGCGTGCACATCGGCCTCGCTGGAGCCGTCGTATGTGCTGCGTGCCCTGGGCCGCAACGACGAGTTGGCCCACAGCTCGATCCGCTTCACGGTGGGCCGCTTCACCACGGAAGAAGAAGTCGACTACGTGATCGAACTGCTCAAGAGCAAGATCGGCAAGCTGCGCGACCTGTCTCCGCTGTGGGAGATGTACAAGGACGGCGTGGATCTGAACAGCATTCAATGGGCGGCGCACTAAGCGCGGCGTTTGACGGATAACGGATAGCGGCGCCTCTCGCGCCAGCCAACGATTGAAAGAGGTGTGAAATGTCTTACAGCAACCAGGTTCTGGATCACTACGAAAACCCGCGCAACGTCGGCTCTTTCGAGAAGGGCGACGACACGGTCGGCACCGGCATGGTCGGCGCACCGGCCTGCGGCGATGTGATGAAGCTGCAGATCAAGGTGAACGAGCAAGGCGTGATTGAAGACGCCAAGTTCAAGACCTACGGCTGCGGCTCGGCCATCGCTTCGTCGTCGCTGGTGACGGAGTGGGTCAAGGGCAAGACGCTGGATCAGGCGCTGGAGATCCGCAACACGCAGATCGCAGAAGAACTGGCGCTGCCGCCGGTGAAGATCCACTGCTCGATCCTGGCCGAAGATGCCATCAAGGCGGCCGTGGCCGACTACAAGGAAAAGCACGGCACCGCCGAGCAGAAGGCTGCTTAAGCCGCGCATCCAGCATCAATAGAAAGGACGCAGCATGATCACCCTGACCGACAAGGCCGCGCAGCATGTTTCCCGCTACCTTGCCCGCCGTGGCAAAGGCGTGGGCCTGCGCCTGGGCGTGAAGACTACGGGTTGCTCGGGCCTGGCCTACAAGCTCGAATATGCGGACGAGATTGCCGCAGAAGACCAGGTGTTCGAATCCAACGGCATCAAGGTGATCGTCGATCCGAAGAGCCTGCCGTATATCGATGGCACCGAGCTGGACTTCGCGCGCGAAGGGCTGAATGAAGGCTTCCGCTTCAATAACCCGAACGTGAAGGACGAGTGCGGTTGCGGCGAGTCGTTCCGCGTGTGAGCATGCGCGGCCGAGTGAGTTGAAGCAGGCGATTGTCGGTTTTGAGCGGGACGAGGAAGGCCACTGGGTCGCCCGTCTCGCTTGCGGGCACGGGCAACATATGCGCCACGATCCGCCCTGGCAGCAACGGCCCTGGACTGAAACCGAAGCGGGGCGCGCCAGCAAGATCGGCGTGGTGGTGGAGTGCCTGAAGTGCGATCGGGGCGAGCCGATCGCGTAAGCAACACAACGGCGGCGCAGCCGCTTTTTTTATTCATGAACGTCAGCGATACGCATTTCTCCTTGTTCGGTTTGCCCGAGGATTTCGAGGTCAACGAAGACGCGTTGAACGCTGCGTACCGCACCGTGCAATCGCAGGCGCATCCTGATCGTTACGCGCACGCAGGCGACGCCGAGCGCCGCGTTGCCATGCAATGGGCCACGCGCGCCAACGAGGCGTATCAGACGCTGCGTGATCCGCTCAAGCGCGCCACCTATTTGCTGCATTTGAAGGGCATCGACGTGCAGGCAGAGAACAACACCGCCTTGCCGCCCGCGTTTCTGATGCAGCAGATGGAGTGGCGTGAATCGCTGGGCGACGCCAAAGCAGCGCGTGACGTTGATGCGCTGGATGCATTGCTCGGCATGCTGCGCAAGGAAAAGCGCATGCGCTACGCAGCGCTGGCAGGGTTGCTCAATGGTGACGGCAACAGCGCCGGTGCCGCAGATGCCGTCCGCCAGTTGATGTTCATTGAAAAGATCGAGCGCGACACTGCCGAGGCAATCGACCGGCTGGACGACTAAAACACAGAATTTGCGACAATGGCGGGTTGCCGAGGCCGGCATCCTGCGACTTCCGCGCAATCGAGACATCCCATGGCTTTACTGCAGATTTCCGAACCCGGCGAATCGCCCGCACCGCACCAGCGCCGTCTGGCGGTAGGCATCGACCTGGGCACCACCAACTCGCTGGTCGCCTCCGTGCGCAGCAGCGTGCCGGAAGTGTTGCCCGATGATCAGGGCCGCCCGCTGCTGCCATCCGTGGTGCGCTATCTGCCCGCCGGCGGCGCACATATCGGCTACAAGGCCCAGGCCGAAGCCGTGCGCGATCCGAAGAACACCATCATCTCGGTCAAGCGCTTCATGGGTCGCGGCCTGAAGGACGTCGCCCACATCGAGAACACCCCCTACGACTTTGTCGACGCGCCCGGCATGGTGCAGTTGAAGACCGTGGCCGGTGTGAAGAGCCCGGTGGAAGTGTCGGCGGAGATTCTTGCCACGCTGCGCCAGCGCGCGGAAGACACACTCGGCGACGAGCTGGTTGGGGCGGTGATTACTGTGCCGGCGTACTTTGACGACGCACAGCGTCAAGCCACCAAGGACGCCGCCAAGCTGGCCGGCCTGAACGTGCTGCGCCTGCTGAACGAGCCGACCGCTGCCGCCATTGCCTATGGCCTGGACAACGCGGCCGAGGGTGTCTACGCCGTGTACGACCTGGGTGGGGGCACGTTTGATATCTCCGTGCTCAAGCTCACCAAGGGCGTGTTCGAGGTGATGTCCACCGGCGGCGACTCGGCGCTGGGTGGTGATGACTTCGACCAGCGCATCGTCTGCTGGATCGTCGAGCAAGCCGGCCTGCAGCCGCTGTCGGCCGAAGACACGCGGCTGCTGCTGAACAAGGCACGCGCCGCCAAGGAATGGCTCTCCACCGCCGACAGCACCGAGATCGACGCGATGCTCTCCACAGGCGAGACCGTGCACCTCGTGCTGAGCGCCGAGACCTTCGCCGAGCTGACCGCCAATCTCGTGCAGAAGACGCTGGGGCCGGTGCGCCGTGCGCTGCGCGACGCGGGCGTCACCGTGGACGAGGTCAAGGGCGTGGTGCTGGTGGGCGGCGCGACCCGCATGCCCATCATCCGCCGTGCCGTGGGCCAACTGTTCGGCCGTACGCCGCTCACCAACCTCGACCCGGATCAGGTGGTCGCCATCGGCGCGGCCATGCAGGCCAACCTGCTGGCCGGCAACCGCGCACCGGGCGAAGACTGGCTGCTGCTCGACGTGATCCCGCTGTCGTTGGGCGTTGAAACGATGGGCGGTCTGGTCGAGAAGATCATCCCGCGCAACAGCACGATTCCCGTGGCGCGCGCACAGGAATTCACCACCTTCAAGGATGGCCAGACGGCCATGGCGATTCGCGTGCTGCAGGGCGAGCGCGAACTGGCGAGCGATTGCCGCTCGCTGGCGCGCTTCGAGCTGCGTGGCATTCCGCCGATGGTGGCGGGCGCGGCGCGCATCCGCGTGACGTATCAGGTGGACGCCGATGGCCTGCTGTCGGTCTCCGCACGCGAGACGGTCTCTGGCGTGGAAGCATCGATTATCGTGAAGCCGTCGTATGGCCTGGGCGATGACGACATCGCCCGCATGCTGCAAGAGGGCTTCCAGTCTGCAGAAGACGACATGCGCCGCCGCGCGCTGGCCGAAGAGCGCGTCGAAGGCGAACGCCTGCTCGAAGCACTGACGCATGCGTTGGAGGCCGACGGCGATCTGCTTTCGGCTGACGAACGCGCCGCCATCGACACTGAAATCGCCGCGCTACGCACCACCATCCAGGGCGAGGATCACCGCGCCATCAAGGACGCCGTGGATGCGCTGTCGCACGCCACCGACGAGTTCGCCGCGCGCCGCATGGACCGCGGCATCCGCCGCGCGCTGGCCGGCAAACGTATCGAGGAGCTCGGCTGATTGCCGATTGCGTCACCCAACACACCCATCGAACGAGTTTCTTCATGCCCCAAATCGTTGTCCTTCCTCACGTCGAATACTGCCCGGAAGGGGCCGTGATCGAAGCCAAGACCGGCACAACCATCTGCGACGCACTGCTGGGCGCGGATATCGAGATCGAGCACGCCTGCGAAAAGTCGTGTGCCTGCACCACCTGCCACGTGATCGTGCGTGAGGGCTTCAACTCGCTGGACGAAGCCACCGAGAAGGAAGAAGACCTGCTCGACAAGGCCTGGGGCCTGGAGCCGAACTCGCGCCTGTCGTGCCAGGCCAAGGTGACGGACGAAGACCTCACCATCGAGATCCCGAAGTACACCATCAACCACGCCAAGGAAAACCACTGAGCCGCGTGGCCGGTGGTGGAAGGGAGCACCCATCATGAAATGGAACGACATCCAGCAGATCGCGGAAGCGCTGTACGACACCTACCCCGACGTCGACCCGACGAAACTGAACTTTGTCGATCTGCACAACAAGGTGGTCGGCCTGGACGGGTTTGACGACGACCACAAGCGTGGTGGCGAGAAATTCCTGGAAGCGATCCAGCAAGCATGGATTGACGAGGCGGAGTAAGCGCGTCGTTCATATAACGCGCACGCATGAAAAAACCGGCCCGAAAGGCCGGTTTTCTTTTGGCGCGGAGGTAGCGGCGAATCAGCCTGCTACCAGCGTGCCGTTCTCGATGTGCACGCGGTCACCCGACTGGAAGCCCGGCGCAGCCTTGTAGGTGAAGCTGCGGTTTGTGCCGTTGTCCATGTGCACGTTCACGCGGTATTGCGTATCGCGGCTGTAGTGGTTTTCTGCCACGTGGCCGGCGTAACCGCCACCCAGCGCACCGGCAACCGTGGCCAACGTGCGGCCATTGCCGCGGCCCACTTGGTTGCCCAGCAGGCCACCCACCACGGCACCACCGATCGCGCCGAGGCCGGTTTCCTTGCCTTGCGTGGTGATGGGTGTGATTGATGTCACGCGGCCGGCGTAGGGGCTTGCCGACTGGCGTGGCTGCGTTTGCGCATAGCTCGGGCTGGTCGACGGAGCACGTTCAGCATAAGAGGGCTCACGCGCCCGTGCCGGGGCTGGCGCCACGTTCTGGGTAGGGTAGGGCGCCGCCTGATTCGGCTGGGTCGTCTGGCCCGGTGCTGCCAGGGCCAGCGGCGCGGAAGCGCCCGGCGTTGCCGTGGCCGATTGTGCGGCGACGTTCGGATCCGTGCTGCCCTGCGTGGCCTTCGATGTCGGCAGCACGCCGGTGATGGCAGCCACTGCCGTCAGGCTGGCGATGATTACGGCAACGGCGGCCGTGGTCATCAGCGGGTGCATACGGCGCGAATTGGGCGTCGGGGTGACTTGGCCCGGCGACGTGCCGCCGTACGGTTGACCTTGGTTCGGTTGAATGTTGTTGTTCATCATCGTTCTCCTGCGGCCATGATCGTTGGTGATCGCTTTGGCCCTTCGATGATCACAGTGTGGTCTATCGCCCAAATGGATGCCGTTTTAATTTGTAAGCATCTGTAGCTCGGCTTTGTTATGAAAAATCAGTGACTTAGCGATCATTGCTACACATTGTGAAGCCAGGGGGATGTTACAAATCGCGGGGGAGGCGCGGGATTTTCGCCTCGTGTGGTCAAGAAAAAACGCCCTCGAAGGGGCGTTTTTTCAGTCAGGACAACCGGACGGTCAGTCTTCGCGGCGCAGGTGCGGGAAGAGGATCACGTCGCGGATGTTCGGGCTGTCGGTCAGCAGCATGACCAAGCGGTCGATACCGATGCCGCAGCCGCCGGTCGGGGGCATGCCGTATTCCAGCGCGCGGATGTAATCCGCGTCGTAGAACATGGCTTCTTCGTCACCGGCATCCTTCTGCTCGACTTGCTTGCGGAAGCGCTCGGCCTGGTCTTCCGGGTCGTTCAGCTCGGAGAAGCCATTGGCGATTTCGCGGCCGGTGATGAACAGCTCGAAGCGCTCTGTGATGCCCGGCAGCGTGTCGGAGCCGCGCGCCAGCGGCGACACTTCCACCGGGTAGTCGATGATGAAGGTCGGCTCCCACAGTTGCGACTCTGCCGTCTCCTCAAACAGCACGAGCTGCAGCGTGCCCACACCGGCGTTCAGGAACTGCGGCGCGTTGGTATCGATCTTGAACTTCTTGAGTTCGGCGCGCAGGAAGTCGACATCAGCCAGTTGCGCGTCGGTGTATTGCGGCGCGTATTTCTGGATGGCCTGGCAGATCGTCAGGCGATGGAACGGCTTGGCCAGATCCAGCTCACGGCCCTGGTAGGTCAGGGTAGCGGTGCCCGAAGCGTCGATGGCGGCCTGGCGGATCAGGTTCTCGGTGAAGTCCATCAGCCAGCGGTAGTCCGTGTAGGCCGCGTAGAACTCCATCATCGTGAACTCGGGGTTGTGGCGCGGGCTCACCCCTTCGTTACGGAAGTTGCGGTTGATCTCGTACACGCGCTCAAAGCCGCCCACGATCAGGCGCTTGAGGTAGAGCTCCGGCGCGATGCGCAGGAACATCTGCATGTCCAGCGCGTTGTGGTGCGTGATGAACGGCTTGGCTGCGGCGCCGCCCGGAATCGGGTGCAGCATCGGCGTCTCCACCTCCATGAAGCCGTTGCCGGCCATGAAGTTGCGCAGCGAGGCCATGGCCTTGGTGCGGGCGCGGAAGGTGTCGCGCGTCTCCTTCGAGACGATCAGGTCGACATAGCGCTGGCGGTACTTTTGCTCCTGGTCGGCCAGGCCGTAGTAGTCGCCCGGCAGCGGACGCAGGCTCTTGGAGAGCAGGCGCAGTTCCGTCACCGCCACCGACAGTTCGCCGGTCTTGGTCTTCATCAGCGTGCCGCGGGCGGCCACGATGTCGCCCAGGTCCCACTTCTTGAAGCTGGCGTAGACGTCTTCGCCCACCGCGTCGCGGCTGATGTAGAACTGGATGCGGTCGGTGGCGTCCTGCACGGTGGCAAAGCTGGCCTTGCCCATCACGCGCTTGAGCATCATGCGGCCGGCCACGGCTACCTGCACCGGCTCGGCTTCCAGCGCGGTCTGTTCTAGCTCGCGGTACTTGGCTTGCAGGTCGGCAGCGTGGTGCGTCGGGCGGAAATCGTTGGGGAAGGCGACGCCTTGCTGGCGGATCTCTGCCAGCTTCTCGCGGCGCTCGGCGATGATCTTGTTGTCATCCTGCGCGGGCGCGGCGTTCGATTCGGCCGGGTTGTTCTGTTCGGTCATGGTGGTGATGAGAGGAAAGTCGTGTCAGGCGTGGTTGCGCAGGTCGTCTAGCTCGGTCGCGCCAAAATCGGGGCGGACGAGGTAGGCGGCGATGCGCATGGCGGCGTCTTGCGGCGAGACCAGCTCGCCATGTGCGTGCAGATCGCGGAAGCGCTGCACGCCGGCAAAGTCCGCGCCACGGATGGTGCGTTGCATATCGGTGTCGATCACGCCCGGGGCCAGCGCCACGGCGCGCACGCTGGCGTCGCCGTCGGCGTTGAGCGCGCGCACGAACATGTCGAGCCCGGCCTTGCCCGTGCAGTACGCAGCCCAGCCGGCGATCGGCCGGCGCGCAGCGCCCGACGAGATCGCCAGCACGCGGCGCTGTGCATTCCACGCGGCGGTGCCGCGTAGCAGGGCAGCGGTCAGCGCCATCGGGCCGGCCAGGTTCAATTGCAGATGCGATAGCAGCGTGTCTGCACGCAGCGTGTCGATGGTGCCGATCGGTTCGACTGCGCCGGCGTTGAGTACCAGCGTCACGTTCTTGTGGGCGGGCAGCGCGGCCAGCGTCTTGGTCATCCAGGCCTCGGCGGCGTGCGCGTCGGACAGATCGAGTTGGTACCAGTCGAGCGCAACGCCAGCGGCAGCCGCCTGCGCGCGCAACTCAGCGTTGTCACCGCGCGCCACGCAGATGAGGCGATTTCCCGGCTGCATCAGCGCCTGGGCCAGCGCGGCGCCCAGGCCGCGCGAGGCACCGGTCAGGATGAACAGGGACGTGTCGGCCATGATGATCGGCTCCGTTACGTGCTTATACGCCTTGCTTCAGGCTGGCCTCGATAAAGGCATCGAGATCGCCGTCCAGCACCTTCTGCGTGTTAGAGATTTCCACGTTGGTGCGCAGATCCTTGATGCGGCTCTGGTCCAGCACGTAGGAGCGGATCTGGTGGCCCCAGCCCACGTCCGTTTTGGCGGCTTCTTGCGCGTCGGCTTCGGCCTGGCGCTTGCGCAGTTCGTGCTCGTACAGGCGCGACTTCAGCATCGTCATCGCCTCGGCGCGGTTGCGGTGCTGCGAGCGGTCGTTCTGGCACTGCACGACGATGCCCGTCGGGATGTGCGTGATCCGCACGGCCGAATCGGTCTTGTTGATGTGCTGACCACCCGCGCCCGATGCACGGTACGTGTCGACACGCAGGTCCGCCGGGTTGACTTCGATCTCGATCGAGTCATCCACTTCCGGGTACACGAAGATCGACGAGAACGACGTGTGGCGACCACCCGCCGAATCGAACGGCGACTTGCGCACCAGGCGGTGCACGCCAGTTTCCGTGCGCAGGAAGCCGAATGCGTATTCGCCCTCGACCTTGATCGACGCGCTCTTGATACCGGCAACGTCGCCTTCGGACTCTTCCAGCACTTCGGTCTTGAAGCCCTTGCGTTCGCAGTACTTCAAATACTGGCGCAGCAGCATCGATGCCCAGTCGCACGCTTCGGTGCCGCCGGCACCGGCCTGGATGTCGATGAAGCAGTTGGCGGCGTCCATCTTGCCCGAGAACATGCGGCGGAACTCCATGTCTTCGACAATGGCGCGCATGCCTGCGGTGTCAGCCTCGACGGCCTCGATGGTGTCGTCGTCGCCCTCTTCGCGGGCCAGCTCGAACAGCTCGGCGCCGCCATTGAGGTCTTCGTCGAGCTTGGTCAGCGTGTGGACTACGCCCTCGAGCGATTTCTTCTCGCGGCCCAGATCCTGGGCACGTTTGGGGTCGTTCCAGACCTCCGGGTTTTCGAGCTCTTTGTCGACTTCAACTAGACGTTCAGATTTGACGTCGTAGTCAAAGATACCTCCGAAGTTCGTCGGCGCGCGTCTTCAGGTCGGCCAACGTGTTCTGGATGGCATTGAGGCGTTCTGCTTCCATGGTGCAAAAATCCGGTCGGAAACCGGAAATTATAGCGGAATCAAGGGGTTCCCAGCCCGCGCGGGTGGGTGAAACCGGCCTTTTCCGGCATCCCGTGCGGGATTTCTGTGATGGAGGCGGGCGCTTGGGCGGGCTTCGGTTAGCATGGCGGCCAATCCACGTGGTTTTTGGCACTACCCGATGATCATCCACTCGCTGCTCGATACCGATCTGTACAAGTTCACCATGATGCAGGTGGTGCTGCATCACTTTCCTGGTGCGCACGTTGAATACCGCTTTAAGTGCCGCAACACGGGCGTTGACCTGGTGCCGTTCATCGAGGAGATCCGCGCCGAAATCCGCCATCTCTGCACGCTGCGCTTTACCGAGGCGGAACTGGATTACCTGCGCGGCCTGCGCTTCATCAAAAGCGATTTCGTCGATTTTCTCGGCCTGTTCCACCTGAACGAGAAGTACATCGAGGTGCGCCCTGCATCGACCAATGGCGCCGGCAGCGACGGGCAGATCGAGATTGTCATCGCCGGGCCGTGGCTGCACACCATCATGTTTGAGGTGCCGGTGCTGGCCATCGTAAACGAGGTGTTCTTTAGCCGCACGCAGAGTCACCCGCAATGGGACGAAGGCAAGCGCCGCCTGACCAACAAGCTGGGCTCGCTGATGCGCCCCGGCCTGGAAGACTGCCGTATCGCCGACTACGGCACACGCCGCCGCTTTTCACACACCTGGCATGAGCATGTGCTGCTGGAGACACGCGCGCAGCTCGGCGCCCAATACGCCGGCACCAGCAACGTCTACTTCGCCATGAAGCACGGCATGACGCCGCTGGGCACCATGGCGCATGAATACCTGCAGGCCTGCCAGGCGCTGGGCCCGCGCCTGCGCGATTCGCAGACCTTTGCGCTGGAGACGTGGGCCAAGGAGTATCGCGGCGACCTCGGTATCGCGCTGTCGGACACCTACGGCTTTGACGCCTTCCTGCGCGATTTCGACATGTTCTTCTGCAAGCTCTTCGATGGCGTGCGCCATGATTCCGGCGACCCGTTCGAATGGGGCGAGCGCATGCTCAAGCATTACGACGACATGCGCGCCGAGCCCAAATCGAAGGCGCTGATCTTCTCCGACAGCCTGGATATGCCCAAGGTCATCGCTCTGTATGAGCGTTTTCATGGCCGCTGCAAGCTGGCGTTCGGCGTGGGGACCAACCTGACCAACGACCTGGGCTACACGCCGCTGCAGATCGTCATCAAGATGGTCCGCTGCAATGGCCAGCCGGTGGCCAAGCTATCGGACGCGCCCGAGAAGACCATGTGCGACGATCCCGCTTATCTTACGTATCTCAAGCAGGTGTTTGGCGTGCAATAAGGTTCACGCGATCGCCCAATAAGTTTCAGCGGCGTTGTGCGGTTTGGCGTTGACCGGCTCGTATAATCGACCGATCCCACGCCAGCCGCTCCGGATATGACCACACGAGCCGATTCCCCCGCGCAGGATCCTGTTGATCCGCTCGATACGACCCGCGCACGCGACGCCATTTTTGCGCGCATCCGCAACGCGCAACATCGTCCGGAGCAACCTACGCAAGGCGAGCGCGACGCTGTGGCGGACTATATTGCGCGCCATCCAGCTGGCCCGCGTCCGCCGATGCCCGAAGACCTCGCTACGCACTTTGCCGAGCAGGCACTGAAGATGGCCTCCACGCTGGAGTCTGTTGCCACGCTGGCTGACGTGCCAGCGGCTGCGGCGCGTTATCTGTCCAGCTTGAACCTTGCACCGCGCGCCGTCGCTTGGACTACGCTGCAATCGCTCGACTGGGCGGCCGCTGGCGTCACGGTCGAATTCCGTCCGCCGGTGCGCGAGCCACAAGCCGACCATGACCACGGTGACCTCGTTGGCATTACCGGCTGCTTCTGCGCGATTGCCGAGACTGGCTCGTTGATGCTGCTGTCGGGGCCGGAAAACGTGGCCTCTGCCGCGTTGCTGCCCGAGACGCATATCGCCGTGGTGCCGCAGTCGCGCATCGTCGCCCACCTGGAGGATGCCTACACGTTGATGCGCTCGGAGCGGGGCGAATTGCCGCGCGCGACCAACGTCATCAGTGGGCCCTCCCGCACGGGCGATATCGAGCAGACCATCGTGCTCGGCGCGCACGGCCCGTACCGCGTGCACGTCATTGTCGTGACAGGCGCCTGATACCTGGGTTTGCCCAGGCGGTCCTGTCAAACATGTGTGTACGTTTCATCGGGTAACCGCCCCTAGGCGTTTACACTGGCGTCTTTGTTCGTGTGGCGCGTAACTTTGCGGCGCGCCAATGCTTAGGAGAACGTCTACGTGAAACGCCTCTGGCCCCTTGCCTTCCTGTTTTTCTGTGGCCTGGCGCGTGCCGCCGACGTGAGTGGCGCCGAGCTGTCGTTGTGGTGGGGCGCTCCGTTTGCCGGCATCCTGCTGTCGATTGCCATCGCACCGCTGGTGGCGCCCAAGCTTTGGCATGACCACTACGGCAAGATTGCAGCAGCATGGGCGCTGGCGTTTCTGGTGCCATTCGGTATCGGCTTTGGCGGTGAGTCCGCCGTTGCCTCGGTCATCCACGCCGCGCTTGGGGAGTACATTCCGTTCATCGCGCTGATCGCCGCACTGTACGTGGTGGCTGGCGGTATCTGCATTCGCGGCAATATTCACGGCACCCCAAAACTGAATACGGGCCTCATCGGGCTGGGCACGGTTCTCGCCAGCATCATGGGCACGACCGGGGCGGCCATGCTGCTGATCCGGCCACTGCTGCGCGCCAATGAGGCGCGCCGGCACCGAGCGCACGTTGTCGTGTTCTTTATCTTTCTGGTGGCTAACGCGGGTGGGGCATTGACGCCGCTGGGTGATCCGCCGTTGTTCCTCGGTTTCCTGCAGGGCGTCGATTTTTTCTGGACTGCCAAGTACCTCTGGCGCGAGACGCTGATGATGTGGGTGCTGCTCCTGGCGATCTTCTTTGCTGTCGACAGCTACTTCTATCACACGGGCAAGGAAGAACTGCCCAACATCACCGATGCCACACCCGACGAGGCGGGCCCGCTGCGCTTCGAGGGCAACGTCAACTTCATCCTGCTGGCCGGCATCCTGGGCCTCGTGCTGATGAGCGGGTTGTGGAAGCCCGGCATCGTCTTCAACGTGATGGGCACCGAGGTGTTGCTGCAGAACGTGGTGCGTGACATCGGTCTGGTCTGCATCGCCTTGCTCTCGCTTTGGCTCACGCCCGGCAGCGCGCGCGCCGGCAACGAATTCAACTGGGAGCCGATCCTGGAAGTCGCCAAGTTGTTCGCCGGGATCTTCATCACCATTGGGCCGGTCATCGCCATGCTCAAGGCGGGGGTGGACGGTCCGTTCGCGATGATCGTTCGCCTCGTCAACGACAGCGCCGGGCAGCCGAACAACGCGATGTACTTCTGGGCAACGGGGTTGCTGTCGTCCTTCCTCGACAACGCGCCGACGTATCTCGTGTTTTTCAATACTGCCGGCGGCGACGCCAAGATGCTGATGACCGAGGGCGCCTCCACGCTGGCGGCCATTTCGGCTGCGGCCGTGTTCATGGGCGCGAACACCTACATCGGCAACGCGCCCAACCTGATGGTCAAGGCCATTGCCGAGAGCCGTGGCCTGCAGATGCCGAGTTTCTTCGGCTACATGTTGTGGTCGGTGGGCATTCTGGTGCCGATCTTTGGGCTGATGACCTTCGTTTTCTTCCGCTAACCGAACGTGTGCTGAGCGTATGAAACCCGGAATCCTTGTCACCCGCGCGATGTTTCCCGAAGTGCTGGAGCGCCTGCGCGAAACCTTCGACGTGATCGACAACCAGGCGGACGTCGTCTATCCGCCCGAAGCCCTGGCCGAGCGCCTGCAGGGCCGCGTGGGGCTGTTGTCCAACGCCGCCGACACCATCAACGCCGACTTGATCAGCCGTGTACCGACGCTGCGCGCGGTGTGCAACATGGCGGTTGGCTACAACAACTTCGATCTGGTTGCGATGACGCGCGCAGGCATCCTCGCCACCAACACGCCGGACATCCTGGCCGAGACGACAGCGGACTTTGGCTGGGCACTGCTAATGGCGGCCGCCCGCCGCGTGCCTGAGTCCGAGCACTGGTTGCGTGCTGGGCAGTGGAAGCGCTGGACGTACGACATGTTCCTTGGCGCCGAGGTATACGGCAGCACGCTGGGCATTCTCGGCATGGGCCGTATCGGGCAGGCGCTGGCGCGGCGCGCGAGCGGTTTCTCGATGCGCGTGATCTATCACAACCGCAGCCGGCTCGCGCCCGAGATCGAGCAGGACACACGTGCCACGTACGTCAGTAAAGAGGCGCTGCTGAAGCAGGCCGATCACCTTGTGCTGGTGTTGCCGTATTCCAAGGAAAGCCATCACGCGATTGGCGCGGCCGAGCTGGCGCAGATGAAACCCACCGCCACACTGGTCAACCTCGCGCGCGGTGGCATCGTTGACGATGCAGCGCTGGCGCAGGCACTGGCAGAGAAGCGCATCTTCGCGGCCGGCCTCGATGTGTACGAAGGCGAGCCGAACGTGCATCCGGCGCTGTTGGAGGCCGAGCATGTCGCGCTCACGCCGCACATTGCCAGCGCCACGTTGGGCACGCGCCTGGGCATGGCCAACATGGCCGCTGACAACCTGATTGCGGCCCTTGGTTTCGGCCCGCATGCGGGCCAGCCGCCCAACCTGTTGAACCCGGACGCGCTGGCTGTGCAGCGCGCCGCTTCCTGATCGAACTGAACGCCCTTATGGATTGGTTGGCTTTACTGACGCTGTTTGGCGTGGCCATTGTGGCCGTGCTGTGTGTACTGATCTGGCGAGGCGTCTCGCGCCCGGCTGCAAATGATGTGTCGCCGATGCTTGCGGCGCTACGCGATGAGCTTGCGCGCGGCAATGAACGCATCGAGCGCGAGTTGCGCGGCGAGATTGGCGAGTCGGCACGTATCGGCCGCAGCGACATCACGCAACAGCTGGGGCAGTTCCAGCAGGTGCTGGCGACGCAGCTCACCAGCGTCGCCACGCTGCAGAACAATCAGATCGACACGTTCGCCCAGCAGCTCACCAAGTTGACGGAGACGAACACCCAGCAGTTGGAAGCCGTGCGCCAGAGCCTGCAGCAGCAGGCCCAACAAGCGCGCGAGGAGCAGGGCAACGCGCTGCGCCGCTTTGGCGAGGCGATGCAACAGCAGCTCGCCCAACTGGGCGAGGGCAACGAGCGTCGCCTGGCTGAGGTGCGTGCCACGCTGGAGCAAAAGCTCAAGGACATCGAGGCCAACAACGCGACCAAGCTTGATGAGATGCGCCGCACCGTTGACGAAAAGCTGCATGCAACGCTGGAGCAGCGCCTGGGTGAATCGTTCAAGCTGGTGTCCGACCGGTTGGAGCAGGTGCACCGTGGGTTGGGCGAAATGCAGGCGCTGGCGCAAGGCGTAGGCGACCTGAAGAAGGTGCTGACCAACGTGAAGACGCGCGGTACCTGGGGCGAAGTCCAGCTTGAAATGCTGCTGGAGCAGATGCTCACGCCTGAGCAGTACGACAAGAACGTCGAAACCGTGCGTGGCACCGGCGCACGCGTTGAATTTGCCATCCGCCTGCCCGGCAAGACCGATGCGGATCGTGACGCCACGGTCTGGTTGCCCATCGACGCCAAGTTCCCGAAGGAGCAGTACGAGCGCCTGCTCGACGCGCAGGAACGCGCCGATGCGGAGGCCGCCGCTACTGCCAGCCGCGAGCTTGAGGTGGCAGTGCGCAAGGAAGCGCAGACCATTCATGAGAAGTACATCGCGCCGCCAGCGACGACGGATTTTGCGATTCTCTTCCTGCCCACCGAAGGACTCTATGCTGAAGTGCTGCGCCGTCCGGGCCTGACGGATGAGTTGCAGCGCAAGTTCCGCGTGACAGTCGCGGGGCCGACCACACTCACGGCCATCCTCAACAGTCTGCAGATGGGTTTCCGCACGCTGGCACTGGAGAAGCGTTCCAGCGAGGTCTGGCAGGTGCTGGGCGCGGTGAAGAGCGAGTTCGGCAAGTTCGGCGATGTGCTGGCCGCGACCAAGAAGACGCTGGAGCGCGCGGTCAGCAACATCGAGCAGGCCGAGGTGCGTACGCGCCAGATGAATCGCAAACTCAAGGCGGTGGAGGCGCTGCCGAGCGAATCTGCGCAGAGCGTATTGGGTTTGGAGTCAGCCGCACCATCGGATGACGAGGTCGAGGCAGAATAAGCCAACGGCATCAGCAAAAGAAAAGGGGCGGAAATTTCCGCCCCTTCTTTTATCCGTCTTCGCCCGGGTCAAGCTTCTTCCGGTACATCGCGCAATGCGATCTCGATGCCGCCAAAGCGTGCGGCGACCCAGTTATACGCGTGGCAGCCAAGCCAGAGCGCGCCAAAACCGATGAGCGCGTTGAGGAGCAAACCGCTCAGAATGGCAATGGCCGGGAGTTCACCCGTGCGGACAAAGCCGGTAAAGAAGACCAGCCCGACGATCGGGAGCGAGAAACATAGGTACACCAGCACCAGCGCACGCGCGGTGTGGGCGGGGTGGAGGTAGACAATCTCCCTTTTCATCATGGCGTCACGCAAGCTCTAATCATTCAAACTGGCGCAAAGTGTAGCGAATCGACCGACTCGCCGATACCCGCGCCCTGAGGGTGACGCAAAAAACCGACAATATGCAGCCTTGCTTTAAGCACGAGGCGCCGTGAGCGCCACGCTCGCACTGTGATGGGGCCTGCCTGCAACGACAATATGTCAGACGACACAGGTCTCAGGTCTCAGATTAGCCCATCGAACAGCAGGATCTGTACGGCATCCCCCGCGTTCACCTGGCCCTGCTCGTGTGCGAGCACCACGAAGCAGTTCGCCTCACTCATGGACCGCAGCACGCCCGAGCCTTGCTGGCCGGTCAGGCGGACTTCGAGCTGGCCGCGATCGTTCAGCGCAGCAATGGCGCGCTGATACTCCGTGCGGCCGGGGCGCTTGCGGATTGGCGCCACGCTCACGGCCGGTACCAGCAGCGTGCCTGATTCCGTTGCGCCCATCATGCGCAGCAGGGCGCCGCGCACGAAGTGATAGAACGTCACCATGACCGCCACCGGGTTGCCCGGCAGACCAAACAGGAAGGCGCTGCGGCCGTTGGACGCAATGCGCCCGAAGGCCATGGGTCGGCCTGGGCGCATGGCGATCTTCCAGAACGTCACGTCGCCGAGCTTGGCCATCATCTGTTTGGTGAAATCGGCCTCGCCGACGGACACGCCGCCTGAGGTGATGATCGCGTCGGCGTTCTCGGTGGCGGTGCGGAAGGCGGCTTCGAGCGCGGCCGGGTCGTCGCGCACGACGCCCATGTCGATCAACTCCACGCCTAGGCGCGAGAGCATGCCGTGCAGCGTGTAGCGATTCGAGTCGTATACGCAGCCGGCGTCGAGTGGTTCGCCGATGGAGCGCAGCTCGTCGCCGGTGGAGAAGAACGCCACGCGCAGCTTGCGACGCACTGCCACTTCGGCGATGCCAAGCGAGGCGAGCAAACCGATATCGGCTGGGCGGAGGATGCGGCCGGCCGCCAGCGCTGCGCTGCCCCGGGCGAGGTCTTCGCCACGCAGGCGGCGGTTGTCGCCGGTGCGCACGGCGTCGCGAGCAAAGCGGACGTTGTTTGCGTCGCCCTGGGTGAATTCCTGCGGGATCACCGTATCGCAGCCGGCAGGCATCACCGCACCGGTCATGACGCGTACGGCTTCGCCCGCGCCGGGAGCCCCATCGAATGCAACACCGGCGTACGCCGTGCCGATCACGCGCAACGACACGTCGCCTGTGCCCTGTGAGAGTTCGGCGCTGGCAAAGGCGAAGCCGTCCATCGCCGAGTTGTCATGCGAAGGCACGTCGATGGACGACAGCACATCTTCGGCCAGGACACGGTCGAGCGCGCTGCGGATCGGTACCCGTGCAAAGCCGCTGATGGGCTGCACGAAGTCGCGCATGATGGCTTGCGCCTGCGCGACCGGCAGCGCGTTCGGATCGTAATCGGGCAGGCAGGAAACGACGGAGGCGAGGGTGGTCATGACGTCGATGAGGGAGGGGGCAGCGCTCTAGCGGC
>NZ_JAELUI010000683.1 GCF_016429285.1 Ralstonia sp. ASV6 | reverse complement strand
AAAAAAAAAAAAAAAAAAAAAAAAAAAAAAAAAAAAAAAAAAAAAAAAAAAAAAAAAAAAAAAAAAAAAAAAAAAAAAAAAAAAAAAAAAAAAAAAAAAAAAAAAAAAAAAAAAAAAAAAAAAAAAACAAAAAAAAAAAAAAAAAAAAAAAAAAAAAAAAAAAAAAAAAAAAAAAAAAAAAAAAAAAAAAAAAAAAAAAAAAAAAAAAAAAAAAAAAAAAAAAAAAAAAAAAAAAAAAAAAAAAAAAAAAAAAAA
>NZ_JAELUI010000102.1 GCF_016429285.1 Ralstonia sp. ASV6 | reverse complement strand
AACCGCCCCGGTCTCGCTTGGAAGGACGCTATGAACCAATTCGCTATCCTCTATGCAGATCGATTCGTTCGACCGTCCGTGTGATTCTCAACCCCAGCCTTGAACACGGAAATCCTGACACTCCCGGGCCCAGCACGGCTCAAACCCTCACGCACCGGGTTCCGGACCCCGATTGCCGAGTCCAGAGCCACACGCGTTGGGCTCGCAACGCCGAACACCAAGCTCTGAACCTCAACCGTCGCGTTCTGGACTCCAACATTTCGAGTTCCGAGCGTCATCCTTCGAGTTCGGAACCTCGAACGCCGAGTTCAGAACCTCAAGCTCCAAGCCCTGAACCCCAAACGTCGAGCTCCGAGCCTCAACACTCCGGGTTCCGAACCTCACGAGTCGAGCTCAGAACGCCGAATGCGGCGCTCCAAACCTCGCACGCCGTGCTCCGAACCTCAACCGTCGAGTTCCGGACCTCACGCGCAGGGTTCAGAACCCCACGCGCCGAGCTCCGGCGGCCCACTTCACGGCAGCAGACCAGGAAAGCCCCGCCTCAGGCGTGGCTTATTTGTCGCGCGTATCATGGGCAGCGCTCCCGCGCACGCCCCGCCCAGGGGCGTCGGTCACCCCCCCCCGCCCGATCCGACATGCCGCTGCGCCGCCTCGAAAGACTCATCGACCCCTTCCGCCATTTGCCCGACAGCAAGCCGCCGGGCGATGTCTGGCGTTTCTACGCCCACTTCCTGCGTGAGGTGCGCGGCGTCTTCGTGTTTCTGCTGGCTGTGGGCCTGGCGGGCGCGCTGATCGAGGTGGCGCTGTTCGATTTCCTCGGGCGCATCGTCGACATGCTTCAGGCGACACCGGGCGCAGAATTCTTCACTCGGCACCGCAACGAGTTGCTGTGGATGGCCTTCGTTGCGGTGATTGCCCGGCCGATCATCTTTGGCCTGCACGATGTGCTGGTGCATCAGGTCATCAACCCGAACCTGGCCAACCTGATCCGCTGGCAGAACCACCGTTACGTGCTCAAGCAGAGCCTGTCGTTCTTCCAGAACGACTTTGCCGGCCGTATTGCCCAGCGCATCATGCAGACCGGCTTTTCGCTGCGGGATTCGGCCGTGCAGGCGGTGGATGCGATCTGGCACGTGTTGATCTACGCCATCAGCGCGCTGGTACTGTTTGCGCAGGCCGACTGGCGCTTGATGGTGCCGCTGCTGCTGTGGATCGCGTGCTACATCGCCGCGCTGGCCTACTTCGTACCGCGCGTGAAAGCGCGCTCGGTCGTTGCCACCGAGGCGCGCTCCAAGCTGATGGGCCGCATTGTCGACGGGTACACCAACATCACCACGCTCAAGCTGTTCGCCCATACGCAGTACGAAGAAACGTATGCACGCGACGCCATGTCGGAACAGACCGAGAAAGTGCGCCTGTCGGGCCGCATGATCAGCGCCATGGATTTCACGATCACGGCCATGAACGGCGCGCTGATCGCCGGCACCACAGGGCTCGCACTGTGGCTGTGGAGCCAAGGGCTGGTGACGGTCGGCACCATCGCGCTGACAACGGGGCTGGTGATCCGCATCAACAACATGTCCGGCTGGATCATGTGGGTGGTCAACGGCATCTTTGAGAACGTCGGGCAGGTGCAGGACGGCATGCAGACCATTGCCGTGCCGCGCACCGTGACCGACCGGCCGGGCGCGCAGCCGCTGCGCGTCACGCAGGGCGAGGTGCGCTTCGAGCACGTCGGCTTTCACTACGGCAAGGGCAGTGGCGTGATCGAGGGGCTGGACCTTGTCGTGCGCCCCGGTGAGCGCATCGGCCTGGTCGGCCCGTCCGGCGCGGGCAAGTCGACGCTGGTCAACCTGCTGCTGCGCCTGTACGACGTGGAGCAAGGCCGCATCCTGGTCGACGGCCAGGACATTGCCGACATCACGCAAGAGAGCCTGCGTGCGCAGATCGGCATGGTCACGCAGGACACCTCGCTCCTGCACCGCTCCATTCGCGACAACCTGCGCTATGGCAAGCCCGACAGCAGCGAGGCCGATCTGATGGAAGCCGTGCGAGGTGCCCGTGCCGACGAATTCATCCCGCAGCTGTCCGACGCACACGGCCGACGCGGTTTCGATGCGCTGGTGGGTGAGCGCGGCGTGAAGCTCTCGGGCGGCCAGCGCCAGCGCATTGCCATCGCGCGCGTGTTGCTGAAGGACGCGCCGATCCTGATCCTGGACGAGGCAACGTCAGCGCTCGATTCAGAAGTCGAAGCCGCCATTCAGGAAAGCCTGGAAACCCTGATGCGCGGCAAGACGGTGATTGCGATTGCGCACCGGCTCTCGACCATCGCGCGCATGGACAGGCTCGTGGTGCTGGATGGCGGCCGCATCGTGGAGAGCGGCACGCATGCGGAGCTGCTGGCGCACGGTGGTCTGTACGCCCGCCTGTGGGCGCATCAGACCGGTGGGTTCGTCGGGGTGGACTGAGCCTTGCGCACGCAGACTTACGACAGCCGGCGCCCCAGCGTTTCCGGCACCATCGCCAGGCCGATCAGCGATACCAGCCCACAGCCGATCACATAGAGCGCGGGCGCGTTCGCATTGCCGGTGAGCTGGATCAGCTCGGTCGAAAAGAACTGCGCGAAGCCACCGAAGATGGCAATGGCAACGCAGTAGGCGATCGACAGCCCGGTGGCACGCAAGCGCTGCGGCAACACTTCGCTCACGAGCACCATCGACGCCGGCGAGGTCATCGACATCGGCACCGACAGGCAGCCCACCACGATCAGCAAGCGCGCCAGCGAAGGCTCGGCATTGATCAGCGCGAAGGCCGGATAGACCATCACCAGCAACGCCACGCGCGACCACAGCACCACCTTGCGACGCCCGACCTGATCTGCAAGCCAGCCCGCGAACGGCGACAGCACCACCTGCACCAGTGCCGCGATGCACGCTGCCCAGATACCGAGCGACAGCGGCATGTGCAGCACGCTGACCGCGTAGTTGCTGAGGTAATAGACGATGATGTACGTCGACGAGGCCACGCCGATCATCAGCAGAATGCTTGCCACCAGTGCGCGGCGGTGTTCGCGCAGGAGCGGCAGCGTGGCATCGGCTTCCTGCTCGCTCGACGGTGCGGCGGTTTCCTCCAGGCGACGACGGATGATGAGGCCGACCGGAATCACGAGAATCCCGATCAGGAACGCAACCCGCCAACCCCACGACTCCAGCGACGCCGGCGCCAGCACGTTGCTCAGCAGCAAGCCGACCAGTGCGCCGAACAGCGCAGCAAGCCCCTGGCTGAACGGCTGCCAGCTCGTGTAGAAGCCGCGCGAACGGTCGTCTGCATATTCGAGCAGCAGCGCGGTTGAGGCCCCCATTTCGCCACCGATGGCGAAGCCCTGCACGAGCCGCGCGAGCACCACCAGCACCGGTGCGGCGATACCGATCTGTGCATACGTGGGCGTCACCACAAAGATCAGCGACGACAGGCCCATCAGCCACAGCGTGAGCGCCACGGCGGGCTTACGGCCCGCGCGGTCGGCGTACATGCCGATCAGCAACCCGCCGAGCGGCCGCATCAGAAAACCCACGCCAAATGTGGCGAACGACATCAGCAACTGACCCGTGGCGTTGCCGACCGGGAAATACAGTCGGCCGATCAGCGTGGCAAAGAAGCTGTAGACCACGAAATCGTAGAACTCGAGGCCGTTGCCGATGGTGATGGCCGCAATCGCACGCGGGCGTGACAGCGGGCGCTCGTGCCCCGCCGCGGGGGTACCGGCTGCCTTGCCATACGATGGGGCGATGGTGTCGTTGGACATGGATGTGGTCTCCGCAATGATTGTTTTTAGGTTGGCTGGCTCAGACCCCGCTCGCCTCTTCAGCTAGCGCACCTGCGGCTGTCGGCTTCACACGCAGGTACCACGCCGCCGACATGAGCACTACCCAGCCTGCGCCGACGTACAGCGCCACGCGGGTGTCTTCCATGTAGCCCAGTACACCGATCACAAACAGCATGAAGGCGATGGCGAGCGCAGGGCCCACCGGCCACAGCGGCACCTTGAACTTGAGCGCACGCACTTCGTCAGCCGACAGGCGGCGGCGCATCGCCACCTGCGAGAGCAGGATCATCAGCCACACCCACACCGTCGCGAAGGTGGCAATGGACGCAATGATCAGGAAGACGTTCTCGGGAATCAGGTAGTTCAGCACCACGCCGCCCAGCAGGGCACCGGCCATGGTCAGCACCGTCACCCAGGGCACGCCGTGGCGCGAGGTCGCGGCAAAGATGCGCGGCGCCTGGCCCTGCTCGGCCATGCCGTACATCATGCGGCCCGCGCCAAAGATGTTGCTGTTGATGGCCGAGATGGCCGCCGAGATGACGATCAGGTTGAGGATCGCCGCGGCCGACTTGATACCCAGCCCCGAGAAGATCTGCACGAACGGGCTGCCCTGGCCGCCGATGCCCGTCCACGGGAAGATCGCCATCAGCACGCACATCGTCAGCACGTAGAACAGCAGGATGCGCGCGGGCACGGCGTTGATCGCCTTGGGGATGACCTTGTCGGGGTTCTGCGCTTCACCGCCGGTGATGCCGATGATCTCCACGCCGCCGTAGGCGAACATCACCACCGCAAGCGAGGCGACCAGGCCGCCAACGCCGTGCGGCAGGAAGCCGCCGTGTGCCCACAGGTTGCTCAGGCCGGGCGCGTGCTCGCCGTTCATCTGCACGCCCAGGAACAGGATCGCGATGCCGCCGACGATCATCGCGCCAATCGCCACGATCTTGACCAGCGCGAGCCAGAACTCCATCTCGCCGAATACCTTGACGTTGCACAGGTTCAGTGCGCAGATCAGCATGACGATGCCGAGCACCCAGATCCACTGCGGCACATCGGGAAACCAGAAGCCCATGTAGATGCCGAAGGCGGTCACGTCTGCCAGACAGACGATCACCATTTCGAGGATGTACGTCCACCCCGTGAGAAAGCCGGCAAGCGGCCCGAGGTTGTCACGCGCATAGCGCCCGAAGGAGCCGGAGACCGGCTGCCGCACGGCCATTTCACCCAGCGCGCGCATGACCATGTAGACGGCCGCGCCGCCGATGATGTACGCCAGGATCACCGCCGGCCCGGCCAGCTGGATGGCCGATGCAGACCCATAGAAAAGGCCCGTGCCGATGGCCGAACCGAGCGCGAGAAAGCGGATGTGCCGCGCGCGCAGGTTGCGTTGAAGGTGTTCCAATCTGTCTCCTGTCCTGTCTACTAGGTAAGCGAGGTGGCCCTTGGGGCGTATCGCTGTGGCGTACGGATCTTCGTCCGCTGGACGCCCGCGCGGCGCAGATCAGACGCGCAACAGCACGCGCGCCGGAGCATAGCCACCATATCTAAGCAACATCGCAATAATTCGTATACTCTTGTATATACAATACGAGTTGCACTAGGGTGTTCCCGAGGTTTCGAGAATAGGAAGTGCAGCGCACCCGATTTTTTGAATCGCGCACCAAGAAAAAAGGCGAACCCAGAGTTCGCCTTTGATATCGCCTGCAACGAAGACTGCACCGCCGACGCAGTCGCGCCGGTCGCTAGACCCAGCCCAACCCACCCACGAGCGCACCAAGCCCCACCAGCAACAGCGGATGCACGCGCGTGAACGTGCAGGCCAGCACCGTGGCCACCGTCAAGGCGATGGTGCCCATGCTGTGGTCTGCCCCGCGCGTCAGCACCCAGCCGGTGGCAAACATCAGGCCGATGGTCAGCGGAGCCAAACCACGGCGGATGAGCGTGACCCAGCGGGCGTCAGGGGCGCGGTCCATGACACGGGCAATCACACCCGCAATCACGCAGGACGGCCCGCAGATGCCGACGAGGGCTACGATCGCGCCGCCCAGCCCGGCGGACTGCCAGCCGAACAGCTCGACGAACAGCACGTTCGGCCCTGGCGCAGCCTGCGAGATGGCGTACATGGCGCTCAACTGTTCGCTGGTCATGTAGTGCCGCGTGTCGACCAGGAAACGATGCATGTCGGGCAGCGTTGAACTGGCCCCACCAATGGCGAGAAACGACAGCATCAGGAAGTGCCAGAACAGGTCGAACAGCGTGCTGAGGTAGCTCATCGCGTTGCCCTCCACTCCAGCACGAGCGCCAGCGGAATCAGTACCAGCATGACCGGCAGCAGCGGCCATTGCAGCACGCCAATCGCCAGGAAGACCGCCAAGCCGATGCCGATGGCGCGCCACGTGCGCGACTGCCCTTGCGCCAGCCGGATCGCCGTCGACAGCACCAGCCCCGCCGCCACCGCCGCCATGCCCTTGAGCAGGTTCTGCACCAGGGACAACGCGCTGAAGTGGTCGTACAGCATCACAATCAACAGCAGCAGCACCGCGGGCACCGCCACCAGCCCGGACATCGCGGCGGCGGCCCCGCGCACGCCGTGGTAGCGGTAGCCGAGCATCACAGAGAGGTTGACGACGTTCGGGCCGGGCAGCACCTGGCCCAAGCTCAGAAGTTCAGCAAACTCCGCGTTGGTCAGCCAGCCATTGCGGTCGACAATGCCCGCGCGCGCAAACGGCAGCACGCCACCGAAGCCCGACAACCCCATGCGCGCAAACTCGGTGAAGAGCTTGCTGCACGATGGAACGTTTGCCCCCGAGGGCGCAGCGTTGGCGTCAGGCTCGGCGCTCAGGTCGGTCATCGTCTATCGACTCAAGCGGCTTCCGGCGCGGGCTTGGGCAGCGACAGCTTCGGTTCACGCAGCTTGGGCTCCAGCGTCTTGCCCTTGCGTGCGCGCTTGCCGGCGTAGGCCTCCTGCGCGCGCGTCGTCATGGTCTGCTCGACCGCCTTGCCGCCGCGCGGGCCGGTGCCCGAGAGCACGAAACCCGCCGCGCCAAAGGCCAATGCCTGCAGCAGCGTTTCGCTCTTCTCCAGCTCCATCAGGATCACGCCACGGCCACCGCTGGCCAGCGTCTTCAGCTCGCTGATCGGGAACAGCAACATGCGTCCACCTTCCGACAGGCAGGCCACGCCGTAGGCGTCTTCCGGTGCCGGTGCGGGCTTGTTGGGCTGGTCGCCCTCATCCAGCGTCAGGAACGCCTTGCCGGCCTTCTGGCGGCCGACCATGTCGCCCACCTTCGCCATGAAGCCGTTGCCGCCGCGCGTGGAGATCACCAGGTTCTGCTCGGCATGGCCGGCGAACGTGTGAGCGATATGCGTGCCCGGAGCCAACTCGATCAGCGTGGTCAGGGGTACACCGTCGCCACGGCCGCCCGGCAGGTTGGCCACGGCCACCGAATACACGCGACCCGCGCCCTTGTCGTCACGCGTGCCGAAAATGAGCAGCGAATCGGTGGTGCGGCACTCGAAGGTGTCGTACAACGTATCGCCCGCCTTGAAGCCGAATTGCGTGGCGTCGTGGCCATGGCCCTGACGCGTGCGCACCCAGCCCTTCTGCGAGACGATCACCGTGACGGGTTCGTCAACCACCTTCACTTCGGCGGCGGCGCGGCGCTCTTCCTGGATGAGGGTGCGGCGGTCGTCACCGTATTGCTTCGCGTCGGTCTCGATCTCCTTGACGATGCGACGGCGCATCATGGTCTCGGACTTGAGCAGCACGTCCAGCTCGCCCTGTTCTTCGCGCAGGTTCTTCAGCTCCTGCTCGATCTTGATGGCTTCCAGGCGCGCCAGTTGGCGCAGGCGGATTTCCAGGATGTCTTCCGCCTGGCGATCGCTCAGGTTGAAGGCCTGGATGAGAGCAGCCTTGGGCTCGTCGCTCTCGCGGATGATGCGGATCACATCTTCGATGCGCAGCAGCACCATCTGCCGGCCTTCGAGGATGTGGATGCGGTCTTCCACCTTGCCCAGGCGATGGCGCGTACGGCGCGTGACTGTGGCAAAGCGGTAGCTGATCCACTCGCGCAGGATCTCGGCCAGACCCTTCTGGCGCGGCCGGCCATCCATGCCGATCATCACCAGGTTGATGGCGGCGCCCGACTCCAGCGACGTATGCGCCAGCAGCGCGTTGGCAAACTCCTGCTGGTCGATGTTCTTGCTCTTGGGCTCGAACACGAGCCGCACCGGCGCATCCTTGCCGGACTCGTCGCGCACCGCATCCAGCAGACCGAGCATGGTCTGCTTCATGGTGAGCTGATCCGGCGACAGCGACTTCTTGCCCGTGCGCACCTTTGGGTTGGTCAGCTCTTCAATCTCTTCCAGCACCTTCTGCGACGAGCTGTTGGGCGGCAGCTCCGTCACCACCAGTTGCCACTGGCCACGCGCGAGTTCTTCAATCTTCCAGCGCGCGCGCACCTTCAGGCTGCCTCGACCGGTTTCGTACACCTGCGCGATATCCGCTGCGGACGAGATGATCTGCCCGCCGCCCGGATAGTCCGGACCCGGCATGTACTGCATCAGGTCAGTGCTGGTGAGCTTGTCGTCGCGGATGAGCGCGACGGCGGCAGTGGCCACTTCGCGCAGGTTGTGTGACGGAATCTCCGTGGCCATGCCCACCGCGATGCCCGATGCGCCGTTGAGCAGCACGAACGGCAGGCGCGCAGGCAGCAGCTTCGGCTCGTCCATCGAGCCATCGTAGTTCGGCACGAAATCGGCCGTGCCCTGGTCCAGCTCTTCGAGCAGCAGGCGAGAGATGGGCGTCAGGCGCGCTTCGGTGTAGCGCATGGCCGCCGCACCGTCGCCATCGCGCGAGCCGAAGTTGCCCTGGCCGTCGATCAGCGGGTAGCGCAGCGAGAAATCCTGCGCCAGGCGCACCAGCGCATCGTAGGCAGATTGATCGCCGTGCGGGTGGAATTTACCGAGCACGTCGCCCACCACGCGGGCCGACTTGACAGGCTTGGCGTCAGAGCGCAGGCCCATCTCGTGCATCGCGAACAGGATGCGGCGCTGCACCGGCTTCTGGCCATCGGCCACCTCAGGCAGCGCGCGGCCCTTGACCACGCTGACAGCGTAGTCGAGGTAAGCACGCTCGGCATAGGCGCCAAGCGTGAGCGCCTCGGCCGGCTCGCTAGGGTCGAAGAGGATGTCTTGTTGTTCCATGGAAGCTCAAGCGAAGGCGGCGCGCATGCTGCATGGGCATCAGCGCACCGCCAGGATCAATGTTGTTGTGCGTTCGTGACCACGCCGGTGGCAGGGTCGAGTACCACTTCGATGCGCGCGGGCCGGCCCGTGCGGCCAGGTTTGCGCGTGACCATGGCACCGTTGGCGCTCACGGTCATGAACCCGCCTGCCCCGTTCATCTCAGCCATCGGGTTGTAGTAGCGGTAGAACTGCATCACCGTCTTCACGTAGTTCTGCGTCTCGGCATAGGGCGGGATGTCGTTGCCGTGCTTCTGCACAGCGCCCTCGCCCGCGTTGTAGGCGGCGAGCACGAGTTCGAGATTGCCGGAAAACATGCGCAGCAAGTCGCTCAAATAGCGCACGCCCGTGGTGATGTTGATCTTGGGGTCGGCCAGCTTCTGCGCTGCCGTGCGACGCGCATCCCCCGTCACGCCATAGCGGGCACCGGTGTCGGGAATTACCTGCATCAGCCCGATCGCGCCCTTGGGCGACACGGCCTGCGGGTTGAAGCCGGACTCGGCGGCAATCACGGCCTTCACGAATGCCGGGTCGATGCCGCGCTTGCCCGCTTCCTGACGAATCAGCGGCTCGACCGTTGGCACGTTCGGGTGCTGCAGCACTGCGCGTACGAGGCGCTGGCGCATGCCGCCGGCGTTGTCCAGTGCATCGCGCTTGCTGGCGGCGAGGTAGGCATCGGCATCCGGCAACTCAGTGGCTGGCAGGGCGATGGCGTTGGTGCTCTTGTCGTCGGTTCCGCCCGCCACCGACGCGCCCTTCATAAAGAGCACGTAGCGGTCGTCCAGGCGCTCGGCGGAAAAGTGCGCGAGGCCGTTCTCATCGATGTAGCCATAGACGTCCGCGCGCGCCGGCTGGCTGGCCAACAGGGCCAGCGCCGTCAATGCAAATGCGAAACGTGAGAACAGCTTCATCGTTGTCGGTTGAAGGTCAGATATCGGCTTCGACTTCGTTGCCGCGCGTTTCCAGCCACGTGCGGCGCGCGCCAGCCTCGCCCTTGCCCATCAGCATGTTCATCATGTTGACGGTCTGCTCCTGGTCCAGTGCACCAAGCGCCACGGGCAGCAGGCGGCGCGTGTCGGGGTTCATGGTGGTTTCCCAAAGCTGCTCGGCGCTCATTTCGCCCAGGCCCTTGAAGCGGGAGATCTGCCAGGCGCCTTCCTTCACGCCGTCCTTGCGCAGCTTGTCTTCAATGGCTTCGAGCTCGCCGTCGTCCAGCGCGTAGAGCTTTTGCGCGGGCTTCTTGCCGCGCGCTGGCGCATCGACACGATACAGCGGCGGGCGGGCCACGCAGACGTTCCCACGGTCAATCAGCTGCGGGAAGTGCTTGAAGAACAACGTGAGCAGCAGCACTTGGATGTGTGCGCCGTCCACGTCGGCATCCGACAGAATGCAGATCTTGCCGTAGCGTAGGCCAGAGAGGTCGACCGTGTCGTTCGGACCATGCGGGTCCACGCCAATGGCGACCGCAATGTCGTGCACTTCGTTGTTGGCGAATAGGCGGTCGCGCTCGGTTTCCCACGTGTTCAGCACCTTGCCGCGCAGCGGCAGGATGGCCTGGAATTCCTTGTCGCGGCCCATCTTGGCCGAGCCACCAGCGGAGTCGCCCTCCACCAGGAAGAGTTCGTTGCGCGTGACGTCGTCGGACTCGCAATCGGTCAGCTTGCCGGGCAGCACGGCCACGCCGGAGCCCTTTTTCTTTTCCACTTTCTGCGCCGCACGCGTGCGTGCCTGCGCCTGCTTGATGACGAGTTCGGCCAGCTTCTTGCCGTGCTCAACGTGCTGGTTCAGCCACAACTCCAGCGCGGGGCGGCTGAAGCTGGAGACCAACCGCACCGCATCGCGACTGTTCAGGCGCTCCTTGATCTGGCCCTGAAACTGCGGGTCCAGCACCTTGGCCGACAGCACGAACGAGGCGCGTGCAAACACGTCTTCGGGCATCAGCTTGACGCCCTTGGGTTGCAGCGCGTGCATCTCGACAAAGCTCTTCACGGCCTGGAACAGCCCCTCACGCAAGCCGGATTCGTGCGTACCACCGGCCGGCGTCGGGATCAGGTTGACGTACGACTCGCGCACTGGCGAGCCCTCCTCCGTCCACGCCACCACCCACGAGGCGCCTTCGCCAAAGGCAAAGCCTTCTTCGCCGGGCTTGTCAGGGTCGGCAAAGTGCTCACCTTCGAACAGGGGGATCACCGGCTCGGCACCGCTGCCCTGCGCAAGCGATTCAACCAGATAGCCGCGCAGGCCCTGGTCGTATTGCCACTCGAGCGTCTCGCCGGATTTTTCCAGCGTGAGCGCAACCTTCACGCCCGGCAGCAGCACGGCCTTGCTGCGCAACAGGCGCTGCAGCTCGGCCTGGGGGATGTTCTCGGAGTCGAAATACTTGGCGTCGGGCCACACACGTACGCGTGTGCCGTTCTTCTTTTCACCGCGCTCGGCTTTACGCGTCGTCAGCTTCTCGATGACGTCGCCGCCGGAGAACGTGAGCGCCGACACTTGGCCATCGCGCCAGACCGTCACCTCCAGCCGCGTCGACAGCGCGTTCGTGACCGACACGCCCACGCCGTGCAGGCCGCCGGAGAACGCGTACGCGCCGCCGCGGCCCTTGTCGAACTTACCGCCCGCATGCAGGCGCGTGAAGACGATCTCGACCACCGGCACACCCTCTTCGGGGTGAATGCCGACGGGAATGCCGCGCGCCTCATCTTCCACGCTCACGCTGCCGTCCTTGTGCAGCGTCACGGCAATCAGCTTGCCGAAGCCGCCCAACGCCTCGTCAGCGGCGTTGTCGATGACTTCCTGCACGATGTGCAGCGGGTTGTCGGTGCGCGTGTACATGCCCGGCCGTTGCTTGACCGGTTCCAGGCCCTTGAGGACCTTGATCGACGATTCGCTGTATTGGGAGGTTTTGCTCATGGAAGGCGGAAAACTGGCGGGCTCTGGGTCTGCCCCGAGCGCCGGAATGCAGCGCGCATTGTAAAGGAAGCCGCCCTTAACAATGCGGAGGGATCGTCAGCGTTGGGATGCGACGCACAGCCGACATCCCGCTGACATATTGACGGACTAGCGCGCCATCGGAATCACGCCGTGCCGGCGCGTTTGCCTTCGAGTGCTTCCCAGCGCTCAAGCGCTTCCAGCAGTTCCAGCTCGATCGCCTCGTGACGCTCGGCCAGCTTCTGGGCGCGCTCCGGGTCGCGGCTGTAGATCGAGCCGTCTTCCAGCTCGGCGTTGACCTGCTTCTGCTCGGCCTCCAGCGCTTCGATGGTGGCGGGCAGTGCGTCCAGCTCGCGCTGCTCCTTGTAGCTGAGCTTAACCGTGGCGCGCTCGCGCGGTTTGGCAGCCTCGGGCTTTTTCTCTTCGGCGACGGGCTTGGCGGCCTGCGCGATTTGCGCCGAGCGCGCCGATTGCGTCTGCCAATCCGAGAACCCGCCCACGTATTCGCGCCAGCGGCCCTCGCCCTCCGCCGCAATCACCGAGGTGACGACGTTATCGACAAAAGCGCGATCGTGCGAGACCAGAAACACGGTGCCGCTGTATTCCTGCAGCAGTTCTTCCAGCAACTCGAGCGTGTCGATGTCCAGATCGTTGGTCGGCTCATCCAGCACCAGCACGTTGGCCGGGCGCGCGAACAGGCGTGCCAGCAGCAGCCGGTTGCGCTCACCACCCGACAGCGACGCCACCGGCGAGCGCGCCCGCTCGGGCGGGAAGAGAAAGTCGCCCAGGTAGCTCATCACATGCTTGCGCTGGCCATTGACCTCGATCCAGTCGCTGCCGGGGCTGATGGTGTCGGCCAGCGAGCGATTCAGGTCCAGCTGTGCGCGCATCTGGTCGAAATACGCCACCTGCAGGTTGGTGCCGTTGCGCACCGTACCCGAATCGGGTGCCAGCTCACCGAGGATCAGCTTGAGCAGCGTGGTCTTGCCGACACCGTTGGCGCCGAGAATACCGACCTTGTCGCCGCGCATGATGGTGGCGGTGAAGTTGTCGACCACCGTTTTGTCACCGTAGCGCTTGGTCACGTCCGTCAGTTCGGCGACGATCTTGCCGGAGCGGTCCCCCTGCGAGACTTCGAGTTTGACGTTGCCCTGCACTTCACGACGCGCCTGGCGATCCACACGCATCTGCTCCAGGCGCGCCACGCGGCCCACGCTGCGCGTACGGCGGGCTTCGACGCCCTTGCGAATCCACACCTCTTCTTGCGCGAGCAGCTTGTCGAAGCGGGCGTTTTCCAACGCTTCGGCTTCGAGTTGCTGCGCCTTGCGCTCCTGATACGCGGTGAAGTTGCCGGGGTACGAACGCAGCTTGCCGCGATCCAGTTCGATGATGCGCGTGGCGACACGGTCAAGGAACGCGCGATCGTGTGTGATGAACAGCACGCTGCCGCGGAAGGCCAGCAGCAAGTCTTCCAGCCAGCGGATGGAGTCGTAGTCGAGGTGGTTGGTCGGCTCGTCCAGCAGCAGGATGTCGGGCGCCCCCACCAGCGCCTGCGCCAGCGCCACACGCTTGGTCAGACCGCCCGAGAGTGAACCGATGCGGGCGCCAGGCTGCAGGCCGAGCTGGGCGATGGTCGTTTCCACGCGCGTGTGCAATTGCCAGGCATCGGCGGCATCGAGTTGGGCCTGCAGAGCATGCAACTTGTGCATGGCCTCTTCATCTTCATCATGCGAATCCCCCATCGACGCGACCAGCACCTCGTATTCAGCCAGCAACCCGGCAGCGTGCGGCACGCCCATCGCCACGGCTTGGGCCACGGTCTGATCGGGGTCGAATACAGGCTCTTGCGGCACATACGCCGAGGTGACTCCGCTCTGGCGAGCGATCAGTCCATCGTCGGGGGCGGTCAGGCCCGCCACGATCTTGAGCAGCGACGACTTGCCGGTGCCGTTACGGCCGATCAGGCCGACGCGCTCGCCGGCCTCCAGCGAGAAATCGGTGTGGTCGAGCAGCGCCACGTGGCCGAACGCCAGTTGCGCATCGGTAATGGAAAACAGGGCCATGCTGGAGTGAAAAAGGATGCGGGCCGCGTGCGGCCAGAAGGCGCGTATTGTAGTCGGCCCGTGCGACAGGCATCCGGTGTCATTGCGCTTGTGCGCGCCGGTGCTATAACGCTTGTGCCGCCGGGCTCGCTTTTCCGGCCGCTTCCACCCACAACGTTAGCGAAGGGGAACACTGATGCGCGGACTATTCGGCTTGTTGATCGCCCTGATCGTGGTAGGCATCCCGGTGCGGCAGGTCTTGCTGCGAACCGGCTTCTCGCAGTGGTGGACCCTGCTGGTGCTGATACCGCTGGTGAACCTCGTGGCGCTGTGGATCTTTGCGTTCTCGAACTGGCCGCGGCAGTCGTCGCAGCCGGGCAATGTGCTGCCGAATCAAAGCTGAACGGGGCAACCCTGATGCGGGGTGCGTCAAAGGTTCGCACCAAAGAAAACGGCCCGCTTTCGGCGGGCCGGAAGAGTCTCTCCTCGATGCCTTGCGAACAAGACATGAGCGGAGCATAGCGCCCCTTGTCCCTCTCGGGCAGTCAGGACAAACCCGGTAGGGAAAAACGCCGAGACGACTCACAAAGCCAAGCCCCGTGCGGCTTTGCACCGCAACAACGCATGCCGCATCAAGCGTGCGCGCACCTTACGCCACAAAGGTGCGACGCACCAGCCGCATGGCTGATGCAGTGCAATCTGCGCACGCTTGATGTGCGCCACGCACCACTGTCAGGCTCACCCCCAGTCTCATCTGCAAGCAGATTTCTAGAGCATGGAATCCAGTCTTGCGGCCTGCTTACAACAGCGCAAAAGTGCGGGCCTGCAGGTTCGCTCGCTGCGCCGTATCATGCGGCAGGCCCTCCGGCCACAAGCCGGACATAACGATAAGGCGGGCCGCCATTCTTTCCCGGGGGATACAACCATGCTGTGCTTCAAGCGCACGCTGCCGATCGCGGCGCTGCTCTCTGTTTCTCTGTCCATCTTTGCGCCGGGCACCGCCCTGGCATCCACCACACCCGTTCTCGACCGCATCCGTGATACCGGCATCGTCCGCGTCGCGCATCGCGAGAGTTCCGTGCCGTTCTCGTTCTACGACGCCGACAAGAAACCCATTGGTTATGCGATGGACCTCTGCCTGCGTGTGGTCGACAAGCTGCGTACCGAACTCAAGCGCCCCGACCTGAAGGTCCAGTACGTGATGGTGACCTCGTCTTCGCGCATCCCGACCATCGCCGAAGGCAAGGCCGATGTCGAATGCGGTTCGACCACCAACACGCGTGAGCGCCGTGAGAAAGTGGCCTTCACCATCCCGCACTACATCGCCGGCAGCCGGATGATCGTCAAGACATCTTCGGGCATCCGCAAGTGGGACGATCTGCGCGGCAAGACGGTGGTCTCGACCAAGGGCACCACCAACATCACTGAGCTGCGCAAGGTGAACGACGCGCGTGTGCTGGGCATGAACATTATCGAAGCGAAGGACCATGCCGAGGCCTTCGCCATGGTCGAAGCCGGCAAGGCCGATGCCTTTGCGATGGACGATGTGCTGCTCTACGGCTTTCGTGCCAATGCCAAGAAACCGGGCGACTACGCCGTGGTCGGTGACATGCTGACGGTCGAACCGTACGCGATCATGCTCAGCAAGGACGACGCCGAATTCAAACGGATAGTCGACCGCGCGATGACCAACATCATCCTCGATTACGAGGCCGATAAGCTCTACAAGAAGTGGTTCCAGCAGCCGATTCCGCCCAATGGCGCGAAGCTTGATATTCCGATGAGCTTCCTGCTGCGCGACTCGTTCAAGTACCCGAGCGACAAGGTCGCCGACTGAACACCACAGTTGAACGCTCAACGCCGCCGCTTTGTCCGGCGGCGTTTTTCTTTGCGCGACTAGCGCAGCGGCCTGCCGAGCAGGCGTGAGAGCACGGCTTCCGGCGAGTGCGTGTGATCGGCAATCGCAGCCGGGTCCAGGTAGAAGGTCTGCTCCATCATCGCACGGCCACGCATGGCTGCATGCAGCGCCTGATCGCTGAACACCATCCACGTCGCACCCGGCGCAAACGCGAAGGTCTGCTGCGGTGCGCTGCGCTGGTATTGCAGATCGGCTTTCGCCAGGTCATGCAACTGCAGCATGCGATGGTCGTAGTCCGAGCGCGGGCGCTTTGTGATGTGCAGCTTGTGCATCCACCACGGCTGACCGGGCAGCATGCCTCGCGTTTTCGGTAAAAAGCGCTTGGCGAAGTGCGCAAACGGTTCACCAATTCGCCAGATGCGCGGCGTGTCCGGATCAACGTTGTGGAACACCCGCAACAGGCGTTGGCCGTGCAACGGGTTCGACGGAAAGGCATCGACGTGCAGACGTGTATCGTCCTTGCGCCAACTCACCGAGCGCCCGGCGATCTCTGCGGGGCGCAGCGAGGTGCCAGCACGCTTGAGGTGCGGGCCGTAGTCGGGAAACAGCGCCAGCACCAGGCGCTCGGCGGCATCGGCATAGCGGCGGATCAGTGCGGAGAGCTCGCGCAGGTCAGCCGGTGCACCCACCGCGCCACGCACAGTGGCCTCGTCGGCGCGCAGGTTGATGTTTTTCGTCTTGCCGTCGGACCAGCACGCGTCGAGAAAGCGCCGCTCGCGCGTGTTCAACGGAAAATCCAGGGAGGGAAAATGCAGTACGTTACCGCGCTCCAGTGCGGCACGCATGGCAATCGCTTCAGTTGCAGTCAAGGCAGGCGCCCATTCACGCACCGGCCAAGGCACCACCATGTCGACGGAGGGCGGTGCGACTACGGCAGACTCCCCAGCGCATTCTTCGCGGACCGGCTGCTGAGCCGGCGCAAACCCCTGCATACTTCCCATGAACTTATCAATCGCTTATGTAAATTTATTCGCGAATGATAGGACGATCACCAACGCAGCGCATCGCCAGGAAACACAACGCTGCATGTCATACGGTGCGTCACAAATGTGGCGGGAACCAGCCGCCGACAAGGAAAGCGGCTTTACAGGAAGTGCTTGACGACCTGCTCTTCCAGGCCGATAAAGCGCACGAGTTGGCGCGAGCCGTCCGGGAACTGCTTGATGACGTGGCCGTCAGGAGTATCGGTATGACGAAAATAGATCGGGCGATCAATCGTCCCAGGACGTTGCTTCGGTAGCAGGCTATCCAGCGACGGCTCCACCGTCCACGGATCGTCCCGTTCTTCGGATGTCAGCATGTTGGTCGCCAAAAGGTTTCTCCGATGAGGGATGAAGCATAACTTCCGTGAACAAGCATGCAAAGTTCGTAATACTTAAATCTGATTCGGTGACCGATCGTTCGTTCGATTTAGCGTTTGCTACCCCACAATCGCATCGGAATTGTGGGGCGCCGCCCACAAAACCCCTACCATCATCAAAGTTTCACGTAGCTCCGATACGCCTGTGCCGCGGTTTGCATTGCCTCTCCCTGCCTTCCCATGAGTGACACCCCCTCCCCACCTTCATCCTCATTTGCCGCCTTGCGTGACCGTGTATTGCGCGCCTTGGATCGCAAACTGCGACAAACCTCGCGCATGTCGCGCAACGGGCTGCGGTTTTCGATTTTCCTGGCCGGCGCGATGGGCGTGGCGGTGTTCTCATTGGTGTTCTCGTGGGTGGCGGATGCCGCGCTGGCGTGGCAACGCGCCCTGCACGCGCACTACACTTGGGCGGCCCTCGTGCTTTTGCCACCGGGGCTGGCGGCGTTGCGCTGGCTGACGCTGCGTGTGGCACCGCAGGCGCGCGGCAGCGGCATTCCACAAGTCATTGCCACGCAGCATCTGCCACCGTTCGGGGTGGCGCAAACGACGCTGGTGTCTCTTCCACAGGCACTCTGGAAGATCGGACTGACGGCGGTGGCGCTGTTCCTTGGCGCATCCGTCGGGCGCGAGGGGCCCTCGGTGCAGGTGGGCGCGGCGGCCATGCTGGCCTGGGGGCATTGGTGGCAGCATCGCGCCGGCGTGCGCGTCGGCTTCCACGCGCAGGCGCTACTGACTGCCGGCGCGGCTGGTGGCTTGGCTGCAGCCTTCAACACGCCGTTGGCCGGCGTGGTCTTCGCCATTGAAGAACTCGGCAAAGGCGCATCCCTGCGCTGGGACCGCCTGGTGCTGGCGGGCGTGCTGGCCTCGGGTTTCCTGTCACTGGCCATCGTAGGCAACAACCCGTATTTCCAGGTGCACGAGCCCATCCTGTTCCTGCGCGAAGCATGGCCCTGGATCGTACTGGCCGCGCTGGTGTGCGGCGTGTTCGGCGGGCTGTTCGCCAAGCTGCTGCTGGGGGGCATTGCGGGGATTCTGCCCGCAGCGATCGGGCAGCGCGTTCAGCAGCATCCGGTATGGACCGCGTTTGGCTGTGGCGTCGTCCTTGCATGCATTGGCGCCAGCACGCACGGCGATACCTACGGCACCGGCTACGAGCAAGTGGCCGCACTACTCAACGGCCACCCGATCGAAACACACTGGTTTGGCGTATCCAAGCTGGCCGCGACTGTGGCGTCGTACTTTGCCGGCATTCCGGGCGGCATCTTCACGCCGTCGCTGGCAATTGGCGCGGGACTGGGCCAGCACTTGTGGCAGCTCACCGCAGGCGTTACCGACGAGCGCGTACTGGTACTGGTGTCGATGGCAGCGTTTCTGGCGGCGGCAACACAAGCGCCCATCACAGCCAGCGTGATCGTCATGGAGATGACGCGCAGTCAAAACATGATGTTCCACTTGCTCGCGGCGACCTTGCTGGCTTCATTCGTGGCCCGGCAGTTCTGCCCACGGCCGTTCTATCACGCAGCCTCGCGCAACTTCCGGCGTGAGGCGCTGGCGGTCGAAGCGGCTTCCGAGAAGGCTGCAAAGGCCTAGGCTGTCTGGCCTTGGCGAGGCAAATTGCGTAGAATCGCCGCTCGCTCGGGCGGCCTTTTGCGTCACCCGAGACAGGTCACTCGCCGTAGCACAATGGATAGTGCACGCGCCTCCTAAGCGTGAGATACAGGTTCGATTCCTGTCGGCGGGACCACCGGCACATCACAAAGCCAGGCAGACATCGCCTGGCTTTCTTGTTTTTCCGGCGCCATGAATAACGAGGCCCGCCACAAACGGGCGGGCCTATGGCTGCGGATGGCCCCGGGTCGTCTAGGTCAACACCGGCAGCGCTTCGAGCACGAGCAGCCCGATCAGCACCCCAATGATCGTCAACAGCACACGGATCCCTACCCGCGCACCTCGGATCGCCAGTGGCGCGGACACCAGTCCGATCACGCCCGCCACGCAGACGGCGAGCAACAGATATAGGTTGGAGAAGGCCATCGGGAATTCCATCATCCGCCCCTAGCCGGCCGCAAATGGCCGGTCTTTTGAGTATAGGTCGCGCGCCCATTCCGGCAACCTGCCGCTTCTGTGCCGCATAGATTTTTTGACGCACTGCAAAAGTTCGTGCTATAGTTCGACGCTTGGTTGCTTACTGCCCTTTTGCGGTTGGCCGATGTGCTGGTTTCAACACCAGCGCCCATCGCTCAAAATTCCGCCCCAAAGCATGCGCAGCCGATTGCCATAGAGCTTGGCATCGTCTCCGATCTCCCGCGTGGATTAACATCACGCCGCAGGGACTGCCGCCCTATCTCGCTGATCCGTTCAGCTTGTGGCCGGCCAATTCCCCCGCCTTGTCCGTTTTGCAGCCTCGTCTGTCGAACCGGCCTTATCCGATTGGCGCCGACGCCCGTAATTAACCGGTCGCCGTATCCCATTTCCGTCGTCTGCATCATGTGATGCGGTCGGCGCGGCAGCCTTACCACCTATTCGACATGACGCAGCCTCAAGACGGCAGCGGCGCTATTGCGCACGCTGAAAACACCGACACCCCGAATTCCGACGCACTGCTGGCCGACGCCGCAACCCGCGCCAACGCCTTTGCCGAGCTGG
>NZ_JAELUI010000101.1 GCF_016429285.1 Ralstonia sp. ASV6 | reverse complement strand
GTCCTGGGTCCACGGAGAGTTGTACATGAAAGAGAAGAAGCCGCCGGCTGCCACTACACGCGAAGCGCACACGGATACCCGGTTTCCCAACGGGGCAGTCCAGCGTGCGGTGGATGGCAGCACGCGCATGGCCGCGCAGTCCGCCCGTCTGGCGCAACTGGTGGATGCTCCGCAGCTATTGCAGCTTGCGCCGGACGTGGGCGTACCGATGCCGTCGCCGTCAGCGCACATGGGCGGCTCGCATCAGGCACTGCCGCCTGCGCTGCGCGAATCGATGGAGGCGGCGTTCGGCCACGATTTTTCAAAGGTGCGGGTGCAGTTGAGCGACATACCGACGGAGATCGGCGCCCGCGCGTTGACTCGCGGTGATGACATCACGATGCCGGCGCGTCACTACCAGCCCGGCAGCGAATCAGGCAGGCGCCTGATCGGTCATGAACTGGGTCACGTGGTGCAGCAGCGGATGGGGCGCGTGCGGCAAGGCGCCGGCATTCTCGACGATCACAGTCTGGAGGCCGATGCCGATCGCCAGAGTGCGCGGGCGATCCAGGCTGTTGGTTCCCATGGACCATCGGTCTCGGCACGCTACACAAGCGCCGGTTCGCTGGGAACGGCAATGCCGTTCCAGCCGGCGTGGGAGTATGTGGAGAACGCTGGGAAGCTGCGCCATTGCAACCTCAAGGACAATCGCGACGGTACGTTCACGCACAGCGCCACGGGCATTGTCTATCACGATGCAGGCGCGACAGATTCAAGCGTGCCGGGATCAAGGGTGCTGTCGCCGAAAGCCAAGAGCGTCGCTCCAACGGCGTTGACCCATGATCCCAAGAACATACTGTTCAATATCCAGCAGACGGGCAAGCTGGAGTATCTGGCCAACACGCAAGCAAACCGGGTGGCGTTCGCAGGCAAGTACTACGAGATGGAACCCGACATGTTCTCTGTGTTCAAGAGCGCGGGAAAGCGCGGCGCCAGCACGAAGATCATGGATCCCACCACACTTGAAAAATATAGCTATGACGATGTGGCAAAGCAGTTCTTCACATGGGACAAATCGAAGGACAACCGGCGTGGCGCCAAGATCAGCGCGACCGCACCCACAGGAGGGGCCAGTCCGAACGCGGCGCTGATCGACAAGCTCAACAAAGGCGAACTGCTGGACAGGCGCCGCGATGACCGCAGCAGCGAGGACTTGTCGCCATTCGACGTGGGGCCATACAAATCCAACGTGACGATGGACAGCGATTCGATGACCGGGGTCGAGCGGACCTATCCCAAGCTCAGCGGCATATCGGCGTGGACGACATCGTGTCAGGACGTGAACCGAGATCACTTGCCGTCGGGAGAGTCTCTGAAACAGCGCGGCGACGGACAGGCCTACAACCAGGGCTTTACCATCGCGATCCCGAACCCTGAGATGCATCAGCCTCACAGTCCGACGTTTGGCACTGACAATTCGCACAAGAATGGCATTGATGACGTGATGGGCGGCACGTCCATGAAGCGCGTGAAGATGGATGCCAATTATCCTGCGCTGGCGGCTTATCGCGACATGGATTTCATGCTGACCCAGACGAAGGGACAGGACTATTCCGTGTCGGGACAGCATTCCTATCTCGATCTCACGAAGCCCGTGAATCGCTTGCGGCAGATTGGCAGCTATCGCAACCTTCATCATCGCAATACGCAGATCTTCAAGCGCAAGGGGGCGAAACGGGGCTTCGATCCAGGGGTGCCCGGCTACGTGTACTCGGCGCAAGCGCGGGTAGCCAAGAAAGGGAAGAAGATCAAGACCAAACGGCTGGGGGCCTACCACTACACGAAGGCTCCCAAGAAGACGCAGGGCGCGTTGGCCGTCGAGGCGATGATTGGACACATGCAGGCTACCGGCAAACTAACCGGCATCTGATGCGGCGGCCACGACCTGCGTGTGCTCCTGAGTCCTGAGCAAACGGTCTGGCCCGGCATGAAGTGGGGTAGCAGGGAAAACGAATTGTGTAGGCCGGATCGCCTACGAGCTCAACCCCTCACGAATCGCATACCGCGTCAGCTCCGCGATGCTGCGAATCCCCAGCTTGCGGAACGTGTTCTCGCGGTGGCTGGCGATGGTCTTGGCGGAGAGGAACAGCATGCCGGCGATGTCGTTCGTCGTGTGCCCTTCAGCAAAGAGTTGCGCGATCTGACGCTCGCGCGTGGTCAGTTGCGGCAGGCGGATGGTTTCAACGGCAGCCGGGGCCGGCGTTCGGCTGGCATGGATCACGGAGCCGATCAGCTCGCCGCTCAGGAAGATCTGGTTGGCCATGATGCGCCGGATGCCGCGGACCAGTTCTTCGTAGGGGTTCTCCTTCAACACGTAGCCGGCCGCGCCGGCCTGCAGCGCGGCCATCACCTGCTGCAGGCCATCGTTGACCGACAGACACAGCAGCTTGCAGGGCGTGGCCTCACCATGCAGGCGGCGGATCACTTCCAGGCCGTTCAGGATGGGCATCGCCATGTCCGTGATCACCACATCCGGTTTCAGCGTACGGGCGAGTTGCACCAGTTCCAGGCCGTTCTTGGCCTGCGCCAGCACCTCCATGTCTGGCTCTCGCTGCAGTAGCGCAATCAGACCTTCACGAACCATTGCGTGGTTGTCGCCGAGCACGATGCGGATTCTCATGGCCGTTCCGCCTTTCCGGCATAACAAATGGTGGCCGGGCGTCGCACCAGGCTTTCAAGCAACGACCTGATGCGGGAAGGCGCCATGGCCTCCACACGCACCAACAGCCGGCATCCATTCATTGCCGGAAACCCGCTTCCCGCCCCATCGGTAGACATGATGCTTTGCCCCGATTACATCTGTATTTGTTGGTCTGTGCGCCACTGTCTTTCTCGTCCAGCGGTCCGAAGCGTTCCGGCCCGATGGCGTTGATGGTGCGGCGTATCCCCTCGCCAGACAGCTCCCGCAAGCCGCCGGTCATCACCTTGACCAGCATGCCGCCAGGAGTGTGGCGTGCAGGCTGGGTGGAGTTTTTCCGAAGTCTGACGCAGCCGGCCGATTCGCGCACTTAACAATATTGAATTGTCTTTTTCGTAACGTTTTAGACACAATGTTCGCAAGCGTGGCCGGCACGCGTGACAGGCGAGCGGCCCCATGTACATCGCAGCACGACCATGCCGTTGCGTTTCCGTACAAGTCCATGCATTGTGAGGCCCGCGCCGGACGGGGCGCATGACCACACAAGATCAAAACGGGGAGCAACGATGTCTGAAGGATTTCACGTGCACGGCGCACACGACCATGTGCTGGAGCACGCCGCAGAAACCGGCCACGCCGACAGCTTTGCCGGCCGCATCGCCGTCATGACGGCTATTTTGTCGACGGCCGGCGCCATCTTTGGCTATCAGGGCGGCGCCACGCAAAACGAAGCGTTGCTTGCCAAGAATGAAGCCGCCATCCACAAGACGGAGGCCGCCAACCGCTGGGCCTACTATCAGGCCAAGGGCCAGAAGCAGGCGATTGCCGAGCTGACCGCACAACTGCCCGGCACCGACCAGGCTGCCGCCAAGCGCGAAGCCCAGCGCTATGCCACCGAGAAGGAAGACATCCGCCGCCAGGCCGAAGACCAGGAGCGTCTGGCCAAGGAGGCGGACGAAGCCAGTGAACGCGCTGTGCACCATCATCATCGCTGGGCGCAGGCGGTGGTCGCCATGCAAGTGTCGATTGCACTGGCGGCGATCACGTTGCTGTCACGCCGGCGCTGGCTGCAGGTGATCTCGTACTGCGTGGGTGGGGTGGGTGGCGTGCTGGCTGTGCTGGCGATGCTGCATATCTAGGCTGGGGTCGACACAATCGTTCATCACGCGGCGGTTGCACTGTCATGTATGCGGCCGCCAGAATATCGCCCGTGCAGGAGGCAGTCCGCCTCCGCGAACCTGGATACGAACACCATGACATTCGGCATGTGGATGCGGCGCGCAGTGGCAATCCTGGGCTTGTCGGTCAGCGTACTGGCCGTGGCATCCGGCCCGGCAATCGAGCCCGGTGAATACGTCTATGTTGAAGGCGGTAGCGGCCACGGCACGATGTCGGTCAAGGGCAACAGCTTCAACATCGAAACCATTGGCGCCAACTGCCATACCTGCGCAGTTAGCGGTACGTTCAAGGGCCGCACCGGCGTCGCTGACGCTTGCCGTATCGCGGTGTCGGGCAGCAATGGCGCACTCAAGCTCGATACGTCTGCCACGCAAGACGCGTGTCGCGATTTTTGCGGCATGCGCGCCGGGTTCGATGGCGAGTATCGGCGCCCACCTGCTGCGTGCACCGATCGCCAACGGTCGGTTCGCATCGGCCAAGCGCATAAGCAATACGCCGCCAAGGACTATGACGCCGCCCGCACAACGCTGCGCGCGCTGCTCTCCGAATGCGACACCTTCATGGATTGGATCGAGCGCGATAAGGCCCGTAGCGACTTGGCCGTGACGGAATACCACCGTGGCGACAACGAACAGTGCCTGGCGGCGTTGTCCGATACCGTTGCCGTGCGCATGCAGGGCGACAGCTCAAGCTTCTTGCCGCCGTGCGATGCCGACAACTACGCGGCTACCGGCAAGGCCATCCTCTACAACCAGGGGCTGTGCAAGGCGCCGGCCAAGCACTGACAGTGCAGCCTTGAGGACGGCCGCCGGCGTCATTCGTCCATCAGCCGAACTCTGACCTTCTTGCCTTTCACCATGCCGCCGTTGAGCTTGCGCAGCGCGTCGCGTGCGATGCCCCGCTCAACCGCAACGTAGGTTGAGAATTCGGTCACGTTGATCTTGCCGATCTGGTCGCCGCGAAAGCCTGCGTCGCCGGTCAGCGCGCCAAGTACATCGCCGGGGCGGATCTTGTCCTTGCGTCCGCCGAGAATCTGCAGCGTCTCCATTGGCGGCAGCAGTGGTGCGTCGCTGCCGGTGTCGAGTTCGGCGAGCTTATGCCATTCGACCTCGCGCCCGAGCACCTCCTCGATGTTGCCGACACGCCCCATCTCATCCATGCTCGCCAGGCTCAGCGCCCAGCCGTCCTGATCGGCGCGGCCTGTGCGGCCGATCCGGTGCACGTGCACTTCGGGATCGGGCGTGACGTCAACGTTGATGACCGCTTCGAGCTGCGCGATGTCGAGCCCGCGCGCGGCGACGTCGGTTGCGACGAGCACCGAGCAACTGCGGTTCGCGAACTGGATCAGCACCTGATCGCGCTCGCGCTGCTCCAGTTCGCCATGCAGCGCAAGTGCGTGGATGCCCTGCGCACGCAGCACGTCGAGCAGGTCGCGGCATTGCTGCTTCGTGTTGCAGAACGCGAGCGTGCTGACCGGCCGATAGTGCTTGAGCAACCGCCCGACCGCATGCAGCCGCTCGTTATCGGTCACCTCATAGAAGCGCTGGCGGATTTTGCTGTCGTCGTGGCGCTCTTCGAGTTTCACCTCTTTCGGATTGCGCAGGATCTGCCGACACAGTTTGGCGATCCCGTCCGGGTAGGTGGCCGAGAACAGCAGCGTCTGCCGGTCGGTCGGGCACTGGCGTACGACCGTTGCGATATCGTCGAAGAAGCCCATGTCGAGCATCCGGTCCGCTTCGTCGAGCACGAGCGTCTTCAGCGCGCCGAGCACGAGGTTGCCGCGTTCGAGATGGTCCATGATGCGCCCCGGCGTGCCGACGACGATATGCGCGCCGTGCTCGAGGCTCTCCGCTTGCGGGCGCATCGGCGTGCCGCCGCAGAGCGTCAGCACCTTCACGTTCTCTTCGGCGCGCGCGAGGCGGCGGATTTCCTGCGTGACCTGATCGGCGAGTTCGCGCGTCGGGCAGAGCACCATCGCTTGCACATCAAAGCGGCGTGCGTCGAGCCGCGCGAGCAGCGGGAGTGAGAACGCCGCGGTCTTGCCGCTACCGGTCTTCGCCTGCGCGATCAGGTCGTGGCCAGCAAGCGTGATTGGCAGGCTCGCTGCCTGGATCGGCGTCATGTCGTTGTAACCGAGCTGCGCGAGGTTCGCGAGCACGGCGGGGGAGAGCACAAGGGTGCTGAAGGGCGTGGCGGTCGGTTCGGTGGTCATATCGTTGCGTCGGGTCAATTGAGCGGCCGGCCTTCGATTTGCTCGTAGACGACCGTGCCGTCGTCAGCTTCGAAACGCTCGACGTAATTTCGTGCGCCACAGAGCGTGCAGCGGAACAGCGGTCCCTGGCCTTCGTCCTTGATGACGACGTCGGACAGTTCCCACTGCGTGCCGCAGCTCTGGTTTTTGCAAGTGAACACGGTTTTCTCCGGGTGAGTTCGGTTGCGCACCGTTGGTGGCGAGGAAGGGCGGGGCGGCGACAAGGACGTTTAGAAACAGGCTAGCGCAGAGCAGAAGTTGTGATACTGTATATCCATACAGTATTCGCAGCTTGCCTTGCGCCTCCCATGTTTGCGTCGTCCCCGTCTCTTTTTCCCGCCGAAGGTGTGGCGGAACGCCTCACCGCCACTGGGCCGGCGGTGTACGGGTCGCGCCAGTCTGCGCAAAGAGCCCGGATAGTACCAGCGCCCGAGACGCTACATCCGGCGCTGTGGCGTGCAGGCAGTCTGGCACGGGCCAACGGGCGCGTCCTGGCCACCGGTTATGACGCGCTGAACACCGAGTTGCCCAGTGGCGGCTGGCCGCTTGGCGGGCTGACTGAACTGCTGTGCCCCCAACCCGGCATTGGCGAATGTCGCCTGCTGCGCCCGGCTCTGTCCACGCTATGCACGGGAGCAGGGCCGAATGGTGGACGGATTGCTCTGGTTGGCCCCCCACATCTGCCCAACGCAGTACGGCTGGTCGGCTGGGACTTCTCTCCTGAACAGATCGTCTGGGTGCGCGCCGACAAGCCCGCAGACCTGCTGTGGGCGGCCGAGCAGGTCGTGCGCAGCCAGGCATTCGGTGGCGTGCTGATCTGGCTGAACCAGGCGCGCCCTGGAGCACTGCGCCGGCTGCAGGTGCTGGCACAGGCAGGCGAGAGCGCCATCTGGGTGTTCCGGCCGACCCAGGCGCTGCGGGAGTCATCGCCTGCGGTGCTGCGTCTTGGGCTGGTGCCGGCGGGTGGCGATGCGTTGTCCATCCTCTTTCACAAGCGGCGCGGGCCGTTGCGTGACACGCCGTTGCTGCTGCCGTTGGCGGATCCGCTGCAGGCGGGACGCGCTTCCGTTCGTTCGTTGCCAATACAACCTGCCGAGCCATTCACCATGGACCCGGCCACCGCGTCGCTGTTGGCTGCGCTGTCGTCTTCTTTTGCGTTCGATGCATTGTCGGATGCTTCTGATCATGCCGTTCTGGATCGCGGTGCATCTGCCCCGGCTGCCGCTGGACGCGCTTCGACCCCGGTGGTCTGATCCGGCCGCACTGCCCCTGCCGGTGGTGGTGCTGGAGCAGGAGCGCGTGGTGTCGGCCAACCGTCTGGCGGTGCGAGAAGGTGTGCACGCAGGCCTGCGCCGGGCGGGCGCGCAGGCGCTGGTGCCGCACGCCGTACAGCTTGAGCGTGACTTGGCGGCCGAGGCGCGGCTGATGCAATCGCTGGCGCTGGCGCTGCTGGCATTCACACCGCATGTGACGCTGGATGTGGCTGACGAGGCGACCGTGCTGTTGGAGGTGGAGGCAAGCCTGCGCCTGTTCGGTGGGCATCGCGCGCTGTGTCGGGCGGTGAAGTATTGTGCGTACCGGCTGGGTGCAGTGCCGGTGCTCGGCGCCGGACCGACGGCACGCGGTGCCGCATGGCTGGCGAGCACGCGATCGTTGCGCGGGCATCGCACAGCAACTTCAGGCGGCCTGCACGGTGGCGTACGGCGGGCGGTGCGACTTGAGCGCATGTCGACCCTGCTGGATGCCTTGTCGATCGATGCCGTGGTTCGCCTGACACGCCCGGACTGGCTTGAGGGCCTCGGTTGCCGCAGGCTGGCCGATTTGCGAGCGCTGCCACGTGCGGGCCTGCGCCGCCGCTGTGGGCCGCTGCTGGTCGATACGCTTGATGCGGCCTATGGCGATGGGCACGAGAGCTTCACATGGTTTGCTGCACCGCTGCGCTTTGATGTGCCGTTGGAGTTGCCCGGTCGCATCGACAGCGCCGAAGGTGTGCTGGCCGCATCTGAGCAACTGCTGCTGCAACTGGTCGGCTGGCTGTCGGCGCATCAACTGGGTGCCAAGACCTACCGGCTCACGCTGGAGCACGAGCGACGGCGCGGCCGGGGCAGTGACGATGCCGTGTCCTCCACGCCGGTGGAGATCGCACTGGCGCAGCCGGTCCGCACGCTGGCGCATCTGTCACGCGTGCTGCACGAGCGCGTGCACCGGCTCACGCTGATCGCTCCGGTGGTCGAGCTACGTTTGACGGTGACAGACGCAACACCGCTGGCTCCGCCCACCGAATCCTTGTTCCCCGAGCCCGGTGGCCGTGCAGAAGATGCAGCTCGCCTGATCGACACGCTCATCGCCCGGCTAGGTGCGGGCAACGTGCGCCACCCACAGCCGTGCGCTGATCACCGCCCCGAGCGCGCCAACCACTGGGTGGAGGTGAACGCCGCCACCACCGCGCACAGCCGCGCCGCTGTGCGTCTAGCGCTGGCGCAATGGCACGCGCAGCAGCCCGAGCGGCCGCTGTGGCTGTTGGAGAAGCCCATCCCGCTGCTGACGCGCCAGCACTATCCGTATTACCGTGGACCATTGCGGCTGGTGTCCTTGCCCGAGCGCATTGAATCCGGCTGGTGGGACGATGCTCTCATCAAGCGCGACTACTTCATCGCAGAAAGCGAGGAAGCCGTGCGCTACTGGGTCTACCGCGAGCGTGTTTCTGCATCGGCCAGCGAGGAAGACGCCCGCTGGTATCTGCACGGCCTGTTCGGCTAAGCGTGTCATGGCGACAACCGCATCACTTCCTATCGGCCTGCCTGACTATGCCGAGTTGCATTGCATCAGCAACTTCACGTTCCTGACCGGCGCGTCGCATCCCAAAGAACTGGTGGAGCGCGCCAAGCAATACGGCTATCAGGCCTTGGCGTTGACCGACGAATGCTCCGTGGCCGGCACCGCGCGTGCGCTCGTGGCGGCTAAGGAGCAGGACTTCAAACTCATCATCGGCAGCCGCTTTACCGTGCGCAATGCACAGGGCGAGCCATGGCTGCGCTTGGTGCTGCTGGCGCAGAACATCGAAGGCTACGGCAACCTGAGCGAGGTCATCACACACGCGCGACTGGCGGCGCCCAAAGGGGGATACCGCCTGCAGGCCGATGACTTGGCTGCGCCCAGGGGCGAACTGGCCCATCTGCGTGGTGTGCCTGACTGCCTGGCGATTCTGTTGCCTGACTATGACGCCGACCCGCAACACTTGCTGATGCAGGCGTTGTGGTGTCAGCGTGTGTTTGGCGATCGGTTATCGATTGCGCTGGAGTTGCCACTGCGTCATGCGGATGACCGCCATCGCGGCACGGTGGCTGCGGTCTCCGAGCAGATCGATGTACCCATGGTTGCCACCGGCGGCGTGCAGATGCACACGCGGCAGCGCAAGCCATTACACGATGTGCTGACAGCCATTCGTTTATCCAAGCCGATTGCCGAGTGCGGGCTGGAGTTGGCACCCAGCGCTGAGCAGGCCATGCGTACGCGTATGCAGCTTGCGTTTCTCTACCAGGGCGAGCGTGGTGCCCGCGCCTTGCAGCGCACTGTCGAGTTGGCCGGCTTGTGTCAGTTCTCGCTCGATGAAATCGAATATGAATACCCGAGCGAGGTTGTGCCAGAGGGCATGACACCCGCCGAGTACCTGCTCGCCGAGGTCCACGCCGGTGCCAAGCGGCGCTACCCACATGGCGTGCCCGAGAAGGTGCTCAAGCAGATCAGCATGGAGCTCGACCTGATTGCCGATCTGGGCTACGAACCGTTCTTCCTGACCGTCTACGACGTGGTGAAGTTTGCCCGCACGAAAGACATTCTCTGTCAGGGGCGCGGCTCGGCGGCCAATTCGGCGGTGTGCTACTGCCTGGGGATCACCGAAGTGGACCCGGACAGCGGCAATGCGTTGTTCGCGCGTTTCCTTTCACGCGCCCGCAGCGAGCCACCCGACATCGACGTCGATTTTGAACACCAACGCCGCGAAGAGGTCATCCAGTACATCTACGAAAAATACGGCGTGACACGCACCGCGCTGGCTGCCGCGCTCATTACGTACCGCACGCGCAGTGCCTTGCGCGACGTTGGCCGCGCGCTCGGCATCGATCTCGGCATCATCGAGCAGGTAGCCAAGGGGCAGGCGTGGTGGGATAGCCGCAAGGAGTTTGCCGAGCGTGCGGGTCAGCAGGGGCTAGACCCGGCATCTCCGCTGGTGCAGCGCTGGGCTGAGCTGGTGAGCGAGCTGCGCGGTTTTCCGCGTCACCTGTCGCAGCATGTGGGCGGGTTCGTGATCGCGCAGCACAAACTCTCGCGCCTGGTGCCGATCGAGAACGCGGCCATGGAGAACCGCCGCGTCATCCAGTGGGACAAGGACGATCTCGAATCGCTGCGCTTGCTGAAGGTGGACGTGCTGGCGCTGGGCATGCTGACCGCCATCCGCCGCACGCTCGATATGGTCGATGCGCTGCCCGGTCGTCGTGCGTATTACAAGACGGCAGACAAGCTCGCCATGCAAGACCTGCCGGAGGACGACGAAAAAACCTACGACATGATCTGCCGTGCCGAGACCATCGGCGTGTTCCAGATCGAATCGCGCGCACAGCAATCGATGCTGCCGCGCCTGCGCCCGCGCAAGTATTACGACCTGGTGATTCAGGTGGCCATCGTGCGTCCGGGGCCGATCCAAGGGGGCATGGTCCATCCGTATCTGCAGCGGCGTGAAGCGGAGCGCAATGGCGATACCAATTGCGTGACGTATCCCGGCAAAGAGGTCGAGGGCGTATTGAAGCGCACGCTGGGCGTTCCGATCTTCCAAGAGCAGGTCATGCAGATCGCCATGGATGCGGGCGATTTCACCGCGGATGAGGCTGACCGTTTGCGCCGTGACATGGCGGCCTGGAAGCGCAAGGGGAACCTCACGCAGCATCAGGAGCGCCTGGTGCAGGTGATGGTGGAGGAGAAGGGCTACGACCGGGCCTTTGTCGAGGCGTTGTGCAAGCAGATGGAGGGCTTTGCCGAATACGGCTTCCCAGAAAGCCACGCAGCCGGTTTCGCCAAGTTGGCTTACATCAGCAGTTACCTGAAGTGTCATGAGCCGGCAGCGTTCTTTGCTGCGCTGCTCAACAGCCAGCCGATGGGGTTCTATTCGCCGTCGCAACTGGTGCAGGAGGCGCGGCGCAGCCGGGTGCGCGTGCTGCCGGTCGACGTCACGGCCAGCGTGTGGGACAGCACGTTGCACGAACGTCCGGGCGCGGTAAGCGAAGAGAGGGCGCAACCGGATATCCGTCTCGGTTTCAGTCGCATTCGCGGCATGCGTGAGCCGGCTGCCCGGCGCATCATCGAGGCCCGTGCCGAGGCACCCTTCACAAGCGTGGATGACCTGGCATATCGCGCGGCGCTGGACCGCCACGACCTGAACGTGCTCGCCGCCGCCAATGCGCTCAAGCCACTGGCTGGTCATCGCCGCCAAGCGTTGTGGCAGACGCTCGCGCTGCAGGAGCCCGGGCATGACCATGCGCTACTGCGCCAAGCGCGTCCGGTGGAAGCCTCGCTCGTGCTGCCCGCCCCGCCCATCGGCGAGGAGGTGGTGGCCGATTACAGCAGCCTGGGCCTGTCATTGCAGCGTCATCCGGTCAGCCTGCTGCGGCCCCGGCTTGACGACATGCGTTTTGCCACCGCCGCTACGCTGGCGGGGTATCGTAACGGACAGCTCGCGCGTGCCTGCGGCATCGTCACGGTGCGCCAGCGGCCAGGGACAGCCAAGGGCACGATCTTCGTCTCGATTGAGGATGAAACCGGCACCATCAATGTCGTGCTCTGGCCGCGCCTGATCGAGCGCCAGCGCCGCGAGGTGCTGAATGCCCAACTCCTGGGCGTTTACGGCAAATGGCAGTGCGAGCGCGAGACGCGGCACTTGGTCGCCCAGCATCTGGTCGATCTGACGCCACTTCTGGGGCGTCTTGTCACCTCCAGCCGCGATTTCCACTGAATCGGCACCCGCCGGTTTGTTCACCCGGCACCAACTGACCGCCAAGCCACCTTCCGGCACGGCAATTGCGAGACGAAAGGTGCGCGCCGCCCGGTACCCGAGCCCACCCGTGATGCCGGGGTCTCCAATCTCAGGGGCTCTCCCGAGACCCCTCCAATTGGTGGATAGGGCAAGCGCGGATCGACGAAATGTGGTGTGGGTGCAAGGATTTGCGCATGAGACGTCACAAAAGCAACACACCAAGCGAAGAAAACAGCATCTGCGAGGGAACCGACCCCTTACCGGGCTTGTCACGGTAAACACAGATGACGGGATGCGCTTTCATCACGCGTCAATGTTGGGTGCAGTCGAAATTACGTCTACTCTGTAGAAAACACATCGCGGAGGCCGCCACCCAAAGCGTGTGCAACGGTGTGCAATACAACGATGACACCGCCCGCACACATGTGTACGACCGCGAATCAAGGTGCAGTGCACCCGACATTCGCTTTGTTTTCAGTCCATCGTGCGGGTCTCCTCGACCCGGCGGTGTTTCCCATCTCAGGTGCAGGAGCGAACAGATGGAACAGCCCTTCAAGCAGTTGCACAGTCTGCGCAAGTCGCGCAAGCTCAAACAGGAAGACGTCGCCAAGATGGCCGGCATCTCCCGCGAAGCCTATTTGCGCGCGGAATCCGGTCGCGCTGACCCGCGCCTGTCGACGCTGATGGCCGTGGCCGGCGCGTTGGGGCTGGAAGTCGTGCTGGCCCCGCGCGAGGCGGTTGCCGAGATCGAGCGCGTGATCGCCAGCCATCCGACCCAGCCGCTGCAAGGCGGCGTGTCGAGCACCGAGGCCAGCCAGTCCGGTTCAGTGGGTGGCTCGACCGGCGGTCACGGCCTGGCAGGCCAGTATCGTGGCCCGGAGCGTACGCCGCAGTCGACCTATCACCCTGCTGGTGCCAGCGGCACTGGCGATCGGCCGAGCGCTGGCGGTGCGGGTTCGTCTGGCAGCTCGGATCGCCCGGGCGGCTCGGGTTCCGGCGGCTCGCGCGAGTCGTAAGCGGGCCAACGGGCCTTGATCGGGTACGCACCGCGTGCCCGGTCTGCGGTTGAGCGCTTGAGTTGAGCGGCTGACGCCGCCGCACGTACAATCGGCTGGGCAAACCGCGCCCGGCAGGTTTGTGCGCATTTGCGCCAACGTTTCCCTTCCATTTTCTCGTATGCACGGCGATTCGCCTCGCACGCGCATGGCGCAAGCCGTGCCGGCGTCCCCACCGGCCTCTGCCGCGCACCACCCGCCGTTCTGGCACCACCTCAAACGCGACGTCTTTTTCTGGCTGCTGCTGCTCGTTTGCGGTGCGTTCTCGGTTGTGTCGCCGCAGCGCATGGCCGGCTATCCATCACTGGTCGACTGGCACACGATTGCCGCGCTGGCAGGCTTGCTGATCCTGACCAAGGCGGTCGAGTCCAGCGGCATGCTGCAATTGCTTGGTGTGCGACTGGTTGATGCCGTCAGCAGCGAGCGCGTGCTCGCGCTCAGCCTGGTGGGCACGTCGGCGGCGCTGTCGACGTTGTTGACCAACGATGTCGCCTTGTTCGTGATCGTGCCGCTGACGGTTGGCTTGCGGCAGGTGGCGAAGCTGCCTCCGGCACACATTACGCGGCTGGTCATTTTTGAGGCGCTGGCCGTCAATGCGGGCTCGGCGCTTACGCCGATCGGCAACCCGCAGAACCTCTTCCTGTGGCACCAGTCGGGGTTGGCGTTCGGCGCGTTCGTCTGGCAGATGGCGCCGATGGTCATGTTGTTGATGGCGCTGTTGCTGGTGGCCACTTGGCTGGCGTTCCCATCGCACGAAATTCATCTGCATGCCGAAACCGGTGAGGTGGAGGTGCACAAGCGCCTGCTGCTGCCCGCGCTGGCGCTGTACGTGCCGTTTCTGGTGCTGACTGACCTGGGGTATCCGCTCGCAGCGTTGGCCGGACTGGTCGTGCTGTACCTCATCGGTGCGCGTTATGTGCTGGCGCGGGTGGACTGGGGCTTGCTGCTGGTGTTCGTACTGATGTTCATCGACCTGCGCCTGGTGGCACAGCTTGGCATGGTGCGGCAGGTGCTGGGCGCATTGTCGTTGGCCGACCCGATGCATCTGTACTGGGCCGGCATTGGCGTGTCGCAGGTCATCAGCAACGTGCCGGCCGCGATCCTGCTGGCCGAGTATTCCCACGATTGGCCGATGATCGCCTTCGCGGTGAGCGTGGGCGGGTTTGGCACGCTTGTGGGCTCGCTGGCCAACCTGATTGCGTTGCGCATGGCGGGGGACCGGCGTGCCTGGCTCACATTTCACGCGTACTCGATCCCGTTCCTGGTGATTGCGGCCGGGGCCGTGTACGCGTGGCTGACTTGGCTACGCTGAAGCGTCAGGCCGGTGCGGCATCCCAATCCGGCGCAAAGGCCGGCTGCACGTAACGCAGTGCCTTGGGCAGGGCGGCGATGGCGGCGCGGTCTGCATCGTCCAGGCGCACGTTCAGTGCATTGAGGTTCGCCTGCTGGCTTTCACGGCGCTGTGCCTTGGGAATGGCCATCACATTCGGCTGATCAAGCAACCACGCAATGGCCACCTGTGCTGCCGATGCACCATGCTTGCGGCCGATTGCCTGCAACGTGGCATCTTGCGCAACACGCCCCTGCGCCAGTGGCGCGTAGGCTGTGAGCGGAATCCCTTTGCCGCCGAGATAAGCTAGCAGCGCAGACTGATCCAGGAACGGGTGGTATTCCACCTGCACGCAGGCGATCGGCGCGCCGATGGTGTCGACGGCGGTCTTGAGCATTGGCAGATTGAAGTTGCAGACGCCGATGGCACGTACGCGGCCGCTGTCACGCAGCGCCATCATGGCTTCCATGGTGGCCGCCATGTCCATGCCCGGTGCCGGCCAATGGACGAGATACAGGTCGACGTAATCCAGCTTCAGCTTGGCGAGGCTGTGTTCGAGTGCCTGCGGTACGGCGTGCGGTGCGAGCTGGTCATGCCAGACCTTGGTGGTGACGAAGATCTCGTCGCGCGGCAGAGCTGATGCAGCGATGGCCGCACCCACGGCGGCCTCGTTGGCATACATGGCCGCGGTGTCGATGTGCCGGTAGCCAAGCGCCAATGCGCTTTCGACCACGGGCTGGCAATCTTCGTTGGGCACGCGGAATGTGCCGAGCCCCAGTCGGGGGATGGAAACACCCTGCGTCTTCAATGTGTGCTGCATGTGCGGCTCCTTGGGTTGCTTGATGGATGAACGGAGGGACCAACGGGTGAACAGGCCGCCATGGTGCCGATCGCTCAGCTTTGAATAAAGTGCGTAACATGCAAATCATTCGTGAAAAAACTCCCGTAATAGGCAAGGGAAAAAGGGGTTTGCATGACGTTTGATGGACAATTGTTCTCCGGTATCACGCTGCTGGCTGCCGTGGCAGAAAGCGGTAGCTTCGTACGCGCGGCTGATGCGCTGGGGTTGTCGCCGTCCGGGGTGAGCCGTGCGGTCAGCCGGCTGGAGGCGCGCATTGGTGTGCGTCTGATCGAGCGGACTACGCGTTCGCTCACACTGACTGACGAGGGGCGCCGTCTCTACGAGCAGGTGGAGCCACACCTGATGGGCATTACTGAAGCTGCTGCCATGGCTTCAGGCGCCGCGGGCGCCGTGCAGGGCCGACTGCGAGTGAACGTCGATCCGTTTTTCTCGCGGATGGCATTGGCGACACCGGTGGCGGGCTTTTTGGAGCGCCATCCGGATCTGTCGCTGGAGCTCATCATGCGCGACGACGTGGGCGATCTGGTGGCCGATGGCTTTGATCTGGCCATCCGCTTCGGGCCGCCGCCGGTGGGCTCGTTCGTGGCGCGCAAATTGATCGACACGCGCATCGTGACCGTGGCTTCCCCGGGCTACATCGCCCGCCACGGAAAACCCGCGCACCCGCGCGATGTGCCGTCACACGAGCGCATCCTGTTCTACAACCCGGTCACGGGGCGCCCCTACGAGTGGGAGTTCTGGCGCAAGGATGAGCGCATCGAGATTCGGCCCGCCGGGCGGTTGATGGTGTCGGACGTACGCACGATGCACGCGGCGTGTGTGGCGGGGGCGGGCATTGCCCAGGTGATGGCGCTTGGCACAGAAGAGCTCCGTGGCAGCGGCCAGCTGGTCGACCTGTTTCCCGACTGGCCGGACGAACGCTTTGCCCTGTACGCGCTGTACCCATCGCGGCGCCACCTGCCGGCCAAGGTGCATGCGTTCATCGATTTCTGCCTTGAGAACTTGCCCGCGGGTTAGCCCGCAAAGCACTGCGGCCGCACTAGGCGGCCGCAGTGGACAAAGCAAACAGCGTCAGGTCCTCTTGGCCGAGATCACCGCTTCAGACACATTGCGTGGGGCTTCAGCGTAATGCTTGAACTCCATCGTGTACGTCGCGCGGCCTTGTGTGGCGGAGCGCAGCGCGGTCGAATACCCGAACATCTCGGCCAGCGGCACCTCAGCCTTGACGATCTTGCCGCCACCACCCGCAATGTCTTCCGTGCCTTGCACCATGCCGCGCCGGGAAGACAAATCCCCCATCACGTTGCCCATGTAGTCTTCGGGCGTTTCCACCTCCACGGCCATCATCGGTTCGAGCAGGATGGGGCCGGCCTTGCGCATCGCATCTTTGAAGGCCATCGAGCCGGCCATGCGGAATGCGTTTTCGTTCGAGTCGACGTCGTGGTACGAGCCGAAGGTCAGACGCACCTTCACGTCCACCACCGGGTAGCCGGCCAGCACGCCCGTGTTGAGCGTGTCGCGGATACCCTTGTCCACCGCCGGGATGAACTCGCGCGGGATCACGCCGCCCTTGATCTCGTCGATGAACTCGTAGCCCTTGCCCTCGTTCGGCTCCAGCGTGATGACCGCATGGCCGTACTGGCCGCGCCCGCCAGATTGCTTGACGAACTTGCCCTCGACATCCTCGGCGGCTTTCTTGATGGTCTCGCGGTAGGCCACCTGCGGCTTGCCGACCGTGGCTTCCACGCCAAACTCGCGCTTCATGCGGTCGACCAGGATTTCCAGGTGCAGCTCGCCCATGCCCGAGATGATGGTCTGGCCGGACTCCTCATCGGTCTTCACGCGGAACGACGGGTCTTCCTGCGCCAGGCGGTTGAGCGCAATGCCCATCTTTTCCTGGTCAGCCTTGGTCTTGGGCTCCACGGCCTGGCTGATGACGGGCTCGGGGAACTCCATGCGCTCCAGCACGATGACGTTCTCGGGATCGCACAACGTCTCTCCGGTCGTCACGTCCTTCAGGCCCACGGCGGCGGCGATGTCGCCGGCCAGCACTTCCTTGATCTCTTCACGCTGGTTGGCGTGCATCTGCAGGATGCGGCCCAGGCGCTCCTTCTTCTGCTTGACCGAGTTGTAGACCGTGTCGCCCGAGTTGATCTTGCCCGAGTACACGCGGAAGAACGCCAACTGGCCGACGAACGGGTCGGTCATGATCTTGAAGGCGAGCGCGGAGAACGGCTCACTGTCGCTGGGGTGGCGCTCCAGCGGCTCGTCCTTCTCGCCGTGGCCTTCAATGGCGGGAATGTCGACCGGCGAGGGCAGGTAGTCGACCACGGCGTCGAGCATGGCTTGCACGCCCTTGTTCTTGAACGCGGAGCCGCACAGCATCGGCTGGATTTCACCCGCAATGGTGCGTTTGCGCAGGGCGCGCTTGATCTCTTCCTCGGTCAGCTCTTCGCCGCCGAGGTATTTGTTGAGCAGCTCTTCATCCGCCTCTGCAGCAGCTTCGACCATTTTTTCGCGCCATTCCTGCGCGATGGGTAGCAGGGCCGGGTCAATGTCGGTGTACTCGAACTTCACGCCCTGCGAGGCATCGTCCCACAGGATCTCTTTCATCTTGACGAGGTCGACCACGCCGCGGAAACCGTCTTCGGCGCCGACAGGAATCTGAATCGGCACCGGGTTGCCCTTCAGGCGCTCGCGCATCTGGCGCTCGACGCGAAAGAAATCCGCGCCGACGCGGTCCATCTTGTTGACGAACGCGATGCGCGGCACCTTGTACTTGTTGGCCTGGCGCCAGACAGTTTCCGACTGCGGCTGCACGCCGCCCACCGAGTCATAGACCATGCACGCGCCGTCGAGCACGCGCATGGAGCGTTCCACCTCGATGGTGAAGTCGACGTGGCCCGGGGTGTCGATGATGTTGATGCGGTGCTCGGGGTAGTTACCGGCCATGCCGCGCCACATGCAGTGCGTGGCCGCCGATGTGATGGTGATGCCGCGTTCCTGCTCCTGCTCCATCCAGTCCATGGTGGCAGCGCCGTCATGCACCTCGCCAATCTTGTGATTGACCCCGGTGTAGAACAGGATGCGCTCGGTCGTGGTGGTTTTGCCGGCGTCGATGTGCGCCGAGATGCCGATGTTGCGATAGCGCTCGATGGGGGTCTGGCGGGGCATGATGGATCTCTTGGAGAAAGACTCGCATCGCCATCTCCGCACCATGCGAAGGGCGAATGTGCGAGTGGGAACACATTATAGGATTGGTCCTATCTCACCGCATGTAGGGGTATTGGTTGGTGATTCAACCCTCACCCCGGGCAAGATCACGCAATCCGGCGAAGTCCAGCAGTTCAATCTCGCCATAAGCCACCTTGAGGATGCCGCGTGCCTGCAGGTCTTTGAGCACCTGATTGACGGTCTGGCGGGACAGCGCCAGCAGTTGCGCAAGCTGCTCCTGCGGCACGCGCAGCACGCGGCGGGTGCCCAGGCGCAGGTCGCCGTAGCCGTCGGCCATCAACAGCAGGCGCCGGGCCACGCGTACGGAGGCGGGCAGCAGGGCGGTTTCTTCCAGCACCGTGAAGGTCAGACGCAGCTTGTGGGTCAGCAGCAGGGCGAAGGCATGCAGCAGTGCCGGGGTGCTGTCCAGGAGGGCAATCAGCGCGGCCTGCGGCATGTGAAGCAGCGTGGTATTGGCGTCGGCGCGGGCGTCGTGGGTGCGCGGCTGGCGGTCGAAAACACCAATTTCGCCAAACCAGTTGACGGGCTCCAGCACCGCCAACAGGGCTTCGCGCCCCTCTGCGCTGGTGGCGCCGATGCAGATCGTGCCTTCCACCACGCAATACAACCCGTCAGGCGGATCACCGCGCCGGAACAGCACATCGCCTGCGCTCAGGCGGCGCGCGGTGGCAATGCCAAGCAACGCGTCTTGCAGCGATGCGTCTAGCGAGCCGAACCAACTGCTGGCGTGTAGGCGTTCACGGTACGACGCAGCATCTGCTGGTGGATGGAGGAGCGCGGAGCGGTCCATGATGGGGCCGGCAACTGAAGAGGGCTTCGGAAGCGCGAATTTGTCGGCTATGTGACAGAGCGCCGTTCCATCCGCTGACTAAGATGAAAGGATCATAACGAGGGGGCAACTGCAGCGTCCATGCTGCAAACGCACAAAAACCGGAGACCACGATGCGCAGCCTGTCAGACCACCTTTCCAACTACGCGGCCTATCACCAGGACGGCCGCAATATCGCCACGCACTTTGTCGGCATCCCAGCCATTGTGCTGGCAGTGGCGATTCTGTTGTCCCGGCCCGTGTTTGCAGCGTTGCCCGGAGGCGTGGCTGTTACGCCGGCGCTGTTCTTGCTGGCGGCCGTTACGGTGTTCTACCTGCGACTGGACGCAGCGTTTGGCGCTGTGATGTTTGTGTTGATTGGCCTGTGCGTGTGGATTGGCCAGCAGGTGGCCGGACATTCGGTGGCGGCGTGGCTGTCGGCGGGCATCGGCCTGTTCGTAATCGGCTGGATCATCCAGTTTGTCGGCCACTACTACGAAGGGCGCAAGCCGGCCTTTGTCGATGATTTGGTGGGGCTGGTGGTTGGCCCGCTCTTCCTGGTGGCCGAGACCGCCTTTGCGATGGGCCTGCGCGCGCCGCTGCGTGACGAGGTGGCCAGCCGCGCGCGTGCCATGCGTGCGGCGCTCGGCGGCAAGCCCGTCGCCGCCTGAGCACGCCGCTCCGGCTTAATTGCTTGAGTGCTTCGCGGCCGGCTGAAACGCCGGGGAGCGATTCTCCATGCCGGCAAGCACCGCCTCACGCTGGTTGGCTGCGCCGATCAGGCGGTCCTGCTC
>NZ_JAELUI010000100.1 GCF_016429285.1 Ralstonia sp. ASV6 | reverse complement strand
GCGCTGGGCGTGGCGGCGCTGATCATCGTGCTGTCGGTCATGAACGGCTTCCAGAAGGAAGTGCGTGACCGCATGCTGTCCGTGCTCGCGCACATCGAGGTCATGGCGCCGGGCAGCCTACCTGACTGGCAGCGCACCGCCAACGAGGCGATGCAGAACAAGGAAGTCATCGGTGCGGCGCCGTACGTGGGCGCGCAGGCCATGATCACGCGCGATGACGCCGTGCGCGGCGTGCTGCTGCGCGGTGTGTCGCCGGCGGATGAGCCGAAGGTGTCGGACATCGCCAAGGACTTCAAGTCCGGCGCGATCGACGACCTGAAACCCGGCGAATTCGGTATCGCGCTGGGCAGTCAACTGGCCCAGGGCCTTGGCGTGCGCCCGGGGGACAAGGTCACCCTGGTGGCGCCGCAGGGCACCATCACCCCGGCGGGTGTGCTGCCGCGCCTGAAGCAGTTCACCGTGATCGGCACGTTTGAATCGGGGCACTACGAGTTCGACAGCTCGCTCGCGCTCATCAACATGGAAGACGCCGAGCGCCTGTTCCGCCTGGACGGCCCGACCGGCGTGCGCCTGAAGCTGACCGACATGGATCGCGCGCCCCAGGTGGCCGAGGCGCTCTCGCGCACGCTCACCGGCGAGCTCTACATCCGCGATTGGTCGCGCCAGAACCGCAACTGGTTTGCGGCGGTGAAGACCGAAAAGAAGATGATGTTCATCATCCTCACGCTCATCATTGCCGTGGCGGCGTTCAATCTGGTTTCCACACTGGTGATGACGGTGACGGACAAGCAGGCCGACATCGCCATCCTGCGCACGATGGGCGCACAGCCGGGCTCCATCATGAAGATCTTCATCGTGCAGGGCGTGGCGATCGGCTTCATGGGCACGCTGCTGGGCGTGGGGCTGGGCACGCTCATCGCCTACAACATCGACGTGATCGTGCCCTTTATCGAACACCTCTTTGGCGTGCAGTTCCTGCCAAAGGACATTTACTTCATTAGCGAATTGCCCTCGGACCCCCGCGTGAACGACATTGCGACCATCGGCATCATTTCCTTCATCCTCGCCTCGGTGGCGACGCTGTATCCGAGCTGGCACGCCTCGCGCGTGAACCCGGCGGAGGCACTGCGCTATGAGTGAGGCTGTCATGACTTCCATGGATGCGCCGGCCGATGCCCGCGTGGGTGCGGTGCTGCAGGCCGAGGGGCTGTCCAAGTCGTTCAAGCAGGGTGGTTTGAATGTCGACGTGCTCAAGGGCGTCGACATCCGCATCGGTGTGGGCGAGAAGGTGGCGATCGTCGGTGCATCGGGCTCGGGCAAGAGCACGCTGCTGCATGTGCTGGGCGGGCTGGACGAGCCGAGTTCAGGTCGCGTCTCGTTGCTCGGCAAGCCCTTTACCGACATGAAGGAGCGTGAGCGCAACACGCTGCGCAACCAAGCGCTGGGCTTTGTCTACCAGTTCCACCACCTGCTGCCGGAGTTCACCGCGCTGGACAATGTGGCGATGCCGCTGCGCATTCGCGGCGTGGCCGAGGCGCAAGCGCGCCATACCGCGCAGGCGACATTGGAGCGTGTGGGGCTGGGTCCGCGCACGGCGCACCGTCCGGGCGAGCTGTCCGGCGGCGAGCGTCAGCGTGTGGCCATTGCGCGCGCGCTGGTCGGCTCACCCGCTTGCGTGCTCGCCGACGAGCCCACCGGCAATCTGGACGACCACACCGCTGGTGAAGTCTTCAATCTGATGCTGGAGCTCACCCGCACGCTTGGCACCAGCTTCGTCATCGTCACGCACGATATCGAGCTGGCCGGCCGTTGCGATCGCATCCTGCGCCTGCGCGACGGGCATCTGCAGCTAGAGCGCTGATGCCCGCGCTGCGCAGCGCGTTACAGCGCGCTAGCGCGCCCGGCTGCCGTAGCGGATGGACTGCAGCCGGCCCTCGACAAAGCGCAGCGTCGTCATGAACTGGCCGGTGCCCGGGTTGTAGGTCCATTCATCAACATTGCTGCAGGCACCGTTGATGGCGGGCTGCGCGCTGCCGGTGGCCGTGGTGCCGCAGAAGGTATCGCGCATCACGGGCTCGCCGCAGTTCTGCAGGACGTCTGACTTGTTGTCGCCGATGCGGACGATGTAGCCGCTGCCGCAGCGCATCGTTTCAGCGCTGGCGGGCAGGGCGATCAGGAGCGCGGTGAGGGTGGCACAAGTCACGTAGGCAGTTTTCATCGTATTGTGCGGGTGGAGGCACCCAGTATCAGAAAAGGCGGATTCTAGAACGCTTGTCTTTCCGGTACGTTGCCGCTTTTCGATAGCCTTGAGCCGATCATGTGGATTGACACCCATTGCCATCTCGACGCCCGCGAATTCGATGCAGACCGTGACGCGGTCGTCGCGCAGGCGCACGCGGCGGGCGTGAACCACATCGTCGTGCCAGCCGTGGCGCGCTGGAACTTCGACACGGTGCGCACGCTGGCGCACCGGCACGCGGGGTGCAGCTATGCGCTCGGCATTCACCCGATGTGCGCCGCCCAGGCCAGCGATGTCGATCTGGCTGAACTGCGACGCCAAGTCGCAGCGTCGATGGACGATCCGCGCTTTGTTGCGATTGGCGAGATCGGGCTCGATTTCTTCATCCCCAATCCGAATGTCGAGCGGCAGAATGCCGTCTACCAGGCGCAATTGCGCATTGCGCGTGAGTTTGATCTGCCGGTGCTGATGCACGTGCGCAAGTCGCAGGACCAAGTGCGCAGCGCAGCCGCCAAGGCAGGCGTGCACGGCATCGCGCATGCATTCAACGGTAGCCCCGATCAGGCGCGTAGCTACGTGGATTCGGGCTTCAAGCTTGGCTTCGGCGGTGTGTTCACCTTCTCGCGCGCCAACCGTGTCCGCAGGCTCGCTGCCGACATGCCGATCGAATCGATCGTGCTGGAAACCGACGCCCCAGACCTCGCCCCGGCATGGCTGGCCGACGATCAGTTCAGCGAGCAGGTCGGTACGCGCAATGCGCCGGCCGAGGTCGCAGGCATTGCCGCCGCCATGGCGGAACTGCGCGGCATCTCCATCGAAGCGTTGGCCGCTCAGGTGCGCAGGAACAGTATCGAAGCCATTCCTCGTCTGGCAGCGCTGTTGACACCCTGACGCCCGCCCATGCGGTTGGGTTTGGTTGGGTTCGTGGCCGGGTGCTTGGCGTTGCAGATGCAGGCCGCGCTCGTGCCTGCGTGGCAAGTGGTTGTGGCGCTGGCACTGTGTCTGCTGCTCGCCCTTGTGGCGCGTCGCAGGCCGATCCTGCTTTCCGTCTTGCTGGTCACCAGTGCTTTCGTTGCTGGCTTTGGCTGGAGCGACTGGCGTGCGCAACAGCGATTGTCTGTCGTGCTCAGTCCAGCGTGGGAAGGTCAGGACATCATTGCGACAGGCGTCGTGGCTGAACTTCCGCTGGTCACCGAAGATGCCACGCGCTTTCTTTTCCAGATCGAATCCAGCGATGCCGGCGACGCTGCGCCCTCGCGCGTACGCCTGTCTTGGTACGGCACACGCAATTGGGGCGGGCAGGACGAGGAGGGCGCTGGCCCGGATCGCCGTGCTGGCATCCCCGACCTGCAGCCCGGCCAACGCTGGCAACTGACGTTGCGCGTCAAACGTCCGCATAGCCTGATCAACCCTGGCGGTTTCGATGGCGAATACGCGATGCTCGCCGACGACATTCGCGCCACCGGCTACGTGCGTACCGGCAAGCGTGTGCAAAACATCGCACTGGGCGAGGCCGACGCCGGCTTGGCGGTCAACGTAGAGCGTTGGCGTACTGCCGTGCGGCGCCACATCCTCGCTGTGTTGCCCAACGCGCGCTATGCCCCCGTTGTTGTCGCACTCGTGGTGGGCGATCAGAGCGGCATCGCCCGTGAAGATTGGGCGCTGTTCCGCCGCACCGGCATCAGCCACCTTGTCAGCATTTCCGGCCTGCACATTACGATGATTGCCGGATTGTTTGCTGCGTTGTCGATGGCGCTATGGCGCCGCTCGTTCGGGCTGGCGCGCTGGTTGCGCACGCCGTTGCCACTGCGGATGCCGACGCCGCGAGCGGGCGCGATTGCCGCCATGCTTGGCGCTTTCGCCTACTGCCTGCTTGCCGGGATGGGCGTGCCGGCGCAGCGCACGCTGCTGATGCTGTCGACTGTTGCGATTGCGCGGCTGACCGATCGCAATGTGCCGGCGAGCCTGTCGCTGTGCTGGGCGGCGGCCGTGGTGGCAGTGGTCGATCCTTGGTCCGTCATGTCAGCGGGGTTCTGGCTGTCGTTTGGCGCGGTGGCGATCATTTTTCTGGCGGCGCAGATGGCGCTCAACGGGCCGCGCAATCGTGAGTCGGAAAGGTGGTGGTGGCGTTACCAACGCGGGTTTGCCAGCTCGACGCGCATTCAATTTGCCGTCACGTTTGGGCTGCTGCCGCTGACGTTGCTGCTGTTCCAGCAGACATCGGTTGTTTCGATTGCGGCCAACGGGCTGGCAATTCCAGTCGTCAGCTTTGTGACCACACCGCTGGCGTTGATTGGCGCGGCGCTGCCAACGCCGTTCGCACAACCGGTGCTGTCCCTGTCGGAGATGAGCTTCGGCTGGTTGGTCGTCTGGTTGGACTGGCTGGCCCGGCCGAGCTGGTCGATCTGGGTGGCGCCTGCCGCTCCCACATGGGCGTTGCTGCTGGCGATTGGTGGGGTGGCGCTGCTGCTGGTGCCGGGGGCGCATCGCGCTTGGGCATGGCGCGTGCAGGGCGCATTGCTGCTCGTGCCGATGCTGCTGGCACGTGTTCCGGTGCCGTTGCCGGGCGAGTTTCGCGTCGTTGCGTTCGACATCGGCCAGGGTGCCGCCACGCTGGTCGAAACGGCCAACCACCGCCTCCTGTTCGACACAGGCCCACGCTACGGCGACCACGCCGATGCGGCTGCCCGCGTCATCACACCCTATCTGCGTGGGCACGGAGTCGAAGCCCTGGACGCGCTGGTCGTCAGTCACGAAGACAGCGACCACGCTGGCGGCACCGAAACGGTGATCGACGCGATGCCGGTACGCACTATGTTGGCGTCTCTGCCAAGCGGGCATGCGCTATACAAGGTGGCCGCTGCACACGATGTTGGTTTGACCGGTTGCTTGGCTGGGCAAGCATGGACTTGGGATGGTGTGACGTTCGAGATGCTTCACCCGGTGCAGCAGCCTGCCGACGGTGCGCGCGTGTCGAGCAACGCCCGCAGTTGCGTGCTGCGCGTCGGCAACGGCCGGCATGCCGCGCTGTTGACCGGCGATATCGAAGCCGCGCAGGAGGCGGTGCTCGTCGCCAGGGAGGCGCCGGAGCGGCTGATGGCAGACATCTTGCTAGTACCCCATCACGGCAGCAAGACAAGCTCCAGCGGAGCGTTCTTGGACGCAGTGTCACCGCAGGTGGCAGTTTTCCAGGTCGGCTACCGCAACCGGTACGGACATCCGCACCGCCAAGTGTGGCAACGCTATGTGGCGCGCGACATTGAGCGACTGCGGACCGACGAGACGGGTGCCGTCGTCATCGCGACGAACGGCGATGCGCTGGAAGTGCAGACGGCGCGGTCGATGCGGCCGCGTTACTGGTCCTCCGCGCTGGAAGTGGAAGCCCTGGCGACAGCCGCAGACGGGATTGATGCGCTGCCGTAAAACTTGGTTGCATCGCGGGTTGGCCCCATTGTGGTGCCCGAAACCGGCGTGCTATAAAAACCACACGTCGTGCCGTCGCGTGCATGACAGTCCGTCAGGGGAGAAAAGCATGGCAGTCCGGTTCTACGATGAAATGCTCAACTGGCATGGCGAGCGCAGCTCGCATGCTGCCGAACCGGCCCCAGCAGCGCTCGTCCAGCAGGGCGAGGTGCGCAGTCACTATGGACGCTTCGCCGAATGGCTGGGCGCGCAGTCCGCCACCACGCTGCAGAACAAGCGCGCCGAGGCCGATCTCATCTTCCGACGCGTGGGTATCACCTTTGCGGTGTACGGTGACAAGGACGAATCGAATAGCGGTACCGAGCGCACGATTCCGTTCGACATCATTCCGCGCATTTTCCCGGCCAGTGAGTGGGCCACGCTCGAGCGCGGCCTGCGCCAGCGGGTCGACGCGCTTAACCGCTTCCTGCACGACATCTATCACGAGCAGAACATCCTGCGCGCCGGTGTCATTCCGCCCGACCAGATCTACAACAATGCTCAATACCGCCCCGACATGCTCGGTGTGAACGTGCCGCGCGACATCTACGCGCACGTGGCCGGCATCGACATCGTGCGTGCCGGTGAGGGCGAGTTCTACGTGCTGGAAGACAACCTGCGCGTGCCGTCGGGTGTGTCTTACATGCTGGAAAACCGCAAGATGATGATGCGGTTGTTTCCCGAACTGTTCGCACGCAATCGTGTGGCGCCGGTCGCGCATTATCCAGACTTGCTGCTGGACATGCTGCGCAGTGTGTCGCCGCAGAACATTGCCGATCCGACCGTGGTGGTGCTTACGCCGGGCATGTACAACTCGGCCTACTTTGAGCACGCATTCCTGGCCCAGCAGATGGGCGTGGAGTTGGTGGAAGGGCACGACCTGTTCGTGCAGGACGACCACCTCTATATGCGCACTACGCAGGGCCCGCAGCGCATTGACGTGATCTACCGCCGCGTCGATGACGATTTCCTCGATCCACTGGTGTTCCGCCCGGATTCTTCGCTGGGTGCGGCGGGGCTGCTGTCGGTCTACCGCGCGGGCAACGTCACCATCTGCAATGCCATCGGTACCGGTGTGGCGGATGACAAGTCGATCTACCCGTATGTGCCCGACATGATCCGCTTCTACCTCGGCGAAGAGCCGATCCTGAATAACGTGCCGACCTACATGTGCCGCCGACCGGACGACCTGCAGTACGTGCTCGACCACATGGGCGAACTGGTGGTCAAGGAGACGCACGGTGCGGGCGGCTACGGCATGCTGGTCGGCCCCGCGGCTACTAAGGACGAGATCGCGGCGTTCCGCGAGGTGGTGAAGGCGCGCCCCGATCAGTACATCGCCCAGCCGACGCTCGCGCTGTCGACCTGCCCGACCTATGTGGAAGCTGGCATCGCGCCGCGCCATATTGATCTGCGGCCCTTTGTGCTGTCTGGCAAGGACGTGCGCATGGTGCCGGGCGGCCTGACGCGCGTGGCGTTGCGGGCGGGCTCGCTGGTGGTCAACTCGTCGCAGGGCGGCGGGACGAAGGACACGTGGGTGCTGGAGCGCTAACGCGTCGATATCTCGCAACCGACATAACCGAATACGGACAGGGAACGCCATGCTCAGCCGCACCGCAGACCACCTCTTCTGGATGGCGCGCTACACCGAACGGGCCGAGAACACCGCCCGCATGCTCGACGTCAATTACCAGACCTCGCTGCTGCCGCAATCGGCGGAAGTGGCCGAGCAGGGCTGGTGGGCGATGCTCGACATCTCTGAACTCACGCAGGTATTTGATGAGCGCTACGGCCTGCTCTCGCGCGATGACGTGATCGACTTCATGGTCCGCGACATGACCAATCCGTCGTCGATCATGAGCTGCCTGCGCGGCGCGCGCGAGAACGCACGGGCCGTACGCGGCTCCATCACGACCGAAGTGTGGGAGACCATCAACACCACCTGGCTGGACGTGCAGCGCCTGATGGCCGAGGGCATGTTGCGCGATGATCCGTCGCAGTTCTTCGAGTGGGTTAAATTCCGCTCGCACCTGTCGCGCGGCGTGCAGGTCGGCACCATGCTCACGGACGACGCCTTCCATTTCATGCGTCTGGGCACCTTCCTGGAGCGCGCCGACAACACCGCGCGATTGCTCGACGTGAAATTCCAGTCCACGCCCACGCGCGATGAAACGGCGGCCGAGCAGGGCGACTTCTATCACTGGGCTGCCACGCTGCGTTCGGTGTCGGGTTTCGAGGTCTACCGCAAGATTTATCGCAACGTGATTACGCCGACGCGCGTGGCCGAGTTGCTGATCCTGCGCAGCGACATGCCGCGCTCGCTGCTGGCCAGCATGGACGAAGTCGTGGCGATTCTCTCCACCGTGCGTAACAGCCAGTCCGCGGAGACGGAGCGACGCGCTGGTAAACTGCACGCCGACCTGCGGTATGCCCGCATCGAAGACATTTTTGCGGTTGGCCTGCACCCGTGGCTGACCAATTTCCTGGAGCGCATTGGCGATCTGGGCAACGGCATCAGTCAGGACTTCCTGGTGCCGCTCGATGCAGTGTGACGCGCGGGGCATTTTGTATCTACCAGGGCGTTGCCTACGGGCGGCGTCCGCGCCATCGTGAAATACCAAATTCGACATACGACGGTCTACCGTTATGCCGAGCCGCTGCGCCACAGCGTGCATGAGCTGCGATTGACCCCGCGCAGCGGGCCGCTGCAACAGGTGGACAGCTGGCAGATCCATGCCCCCGGCAACCTGACCCGCGCCACCGACGGCTTCGGCAACGTGGTGCACCACTTCACCCTGCGCAACCGCACGGACGACGTCACCATCGACGCCCGCGGCATTGTCGAGGCCTTCCCGTGCGCCGTACCGGGTAGCCGCAGCTTTACCGATGCCCCAGGGGAAGGGCGCTACCGTGTGTCGCCGTTGTACTTCCTGAGCACCACGCCGCTGACTTCTGCGCCGCCTGAGATGGTCGACTTCGCACGCAAGCATGCGCTGGTGCATGGTGATGCGGATTCGGCACTGAGCCTTGCCGGAGCCATTGCGCAGCGTGTGCGCTACAAGCCCAATACCACCGATGTGGGCACGACGGCCGCCGAGGCTTTCAACCTGGGTGCTGGCGTCTGCCAGGACCAAGCGCAGGTGATGGTGGCGTGCTGCCGCGCGCTCGGTGTGCCGGCCCGCTATGTCAGCGGCTACTTCCATGCCGTTGGCGAGGAAGATCTCGCCAGCCATGCCTGGGCCGATGTTTGTCTCGATGCTGAAACGCATACCTGGTGCAGCATCGACGTGACGCACCAGTGCTTCACCGACGAGCGTCACATTCGCCTGGCAGTCGGTCGCGACTACCAATCTGCCGCACCGATCCGCGGCATCCGCCAGGGGGGCGGCGCCGAGACCCTGAACGTCAGCATCTCGATCGAGCCGTTGCCCGCCGAGGCCGCCTGAGTGAACTGAACGCCGCTTCCAAGCGTGTCAATGCGTTGCGATCGACACGCTAGAATGCTCTTAACTCATAGATTTCGTTTGTCGCTGCTCCCATGACTTATTGCGTTGCCATGCGCCTGGACGCTGGCTTGGTCTTCCTGTCGGATTCCCGCACCAACGCGGGCGTCGATGCCATTTCCACGTTCCGCAAGATGACCGTCTTCGAGCGCGAAGGCGATCGTGTCATGGTGCTGCTGACCGCCGGCAACCTCGCCATCAGCCAGACCGTGCGCCAAGTGTTGACGGAGGCGCGCGACAAGCCGCGCTCACTGTGGACCGCCCGCGATATGTTTGAGGCGGCCACCATTGTTGGTGAAGCCGTGCGCGAGGTGTACGACCGGGATGCAGCGGCGCTGGCCAAGGCCAAGATTGATTTCAACGTCAGCATCATCCTTGGCGGGCAGATCGGCACAGAACGTCCGCGCTTGTTTAACGTCTATGCCGCCGGCAACTTCATCGAGGCCACCCCCGAGAACTGCTATTTCCAGATCGGCGAGGCCAAGTATGGCAAGCCAATCATCGACCGAGTGGTCTCCCCGGGGCTGCCGCTGGACGAGGCCGCAAAATGCGCGCTGATCTCGATGGATTCGACGCTGAAGTCGAATATTTCGGTGGGGCTGCCGCTCGATCTGCTGGTCTATGAAACCGATTCGCTGCGCGTGACGCGTTTCGTGGCGATTGACGAAGAGAATCCGTATTTCGCGATGATCCGCGGCACCTGGGGTAAGCGCTTGCGTCAAGTGTTTGCCGAGATCGATGACCCGGATTGGGAGACGGACACCAGCCCGTCGTATCCGCTGCGCCGTGAAGGGCATCCGTCGACCGAGGTGGGGCCCGTGCGCATCGCGCCGCCCGCCGCGGACGCTCCCGCCACACCGCAACGCGCGCCCGGCCCGGTGTTCGAGCAGGTGTCGACGCTCCAGCGCGTGGCTGGCAGCGCTTCGAAAGAATGATACTGAGCGCGGGGCGGGAGCTGGTTTGATGCGCGACGTGATCCTTTTTTCACATGCAAACGGTTTTCCAGTCGGCACGTATCGCAAGATGCTCGGCGTGCTGGGTGACGACTACGATATCCACGCTGTTGAGCGATTCGGGCATGACCCGCGCTTTCCGGTGACGCGGTCGTGGCCGGGGCTGGTCAAGGAGTTGCTTGCAGAGATCGATGCGCAACCTGAGCCTGTCTGGCTGGTCGGTCATTCGCTGGGCGGTTTCTTGAGCTTGATGGCGGCGCTGCGTCGGCCTGAGCACGTGCGCGGTGTGCTGATGCTCGATTCGCCCATCATCGCGGGCTGGCGCGCCAAGCTGCTGCGCGTTGCGCAGTGGCTGGACATTGACGAGAGCCAGTCGCCGGCTGCCGCCACCAAGAATCGCCGCAACGTTTGGCCGGATCTGGATTCCGTCTGGAGCCACTTTAAGGCCAAGCGCAAGTTCGATCGCTGGGATGAAGATGTGCTGCGTGATTACGTCGAGCACGGCACCGAGCCGACTGGCCGCGAGCGCGAGCGCACGCTACGTTTCTCGCGCGAGATCGAGTATCAGATCTACCGTACTTTGCCGACCAACATGGGCCGCAAGGTCGCTGGCGGCACGCCGTTTCCGGTGAGCTTCGTGGCCGGCACGCGTTCGCGGGAAATCCGCCAGGTGGGCCTGGGTGCAACCCGGCGCATCGTCGGCAGCAAGCTGCGCTGGATCGAAGGCAGTCACCTGTATCCGATGGAAAAGCCGTTGGAAACGGCCGAGTTGATCCGCCAGTTGATCAATGAAATGCGCGCCAACGCAGGCGCCATGCGGCACGCGGCATAAGCGAGGCTTCGCTCGGGCAAATTCCACCGTTCTGTCACGGATCGGGCAAGGCACCTTTGCTATAATCCGGCTTTCCCCGGCAAGCTAGGTCATGACCAAGTTCGTATTCGTTACCGGTGGCGTAGTGTCCTCACTCGGCAAGGGCATCGCCGCCGCCTCGCTCGCGGCCATTCTTGAGTCGCGCGGCCTCAAAGTCACCCTCCTCAAACTCGATCCCTACATCAACGTCGACCCGGGCACCATGAGCCCGCTGCAGCACGGCGAGGTGTTTGTGACGGAGGACGGCGCAGAAACCGACCTCGATCTTGGCCACTACGAGCGTTTCGTCTCGGCCAAGATGCGCAAGTCGAACAACTTCACCACCGGCCAGGTCTATGAATCCGTGATCCGCAAGGAGCGTCGCGGCGAGTACCTCGGCAAGACGGTGCAGGTCATTCCGCATATCACCAACGAGATCCAGGCGTTCATCGAGCGCGGCGCAGCAGCCTCGCACGACGGTAAGGCCGACGTGGCGATCGTGGAAATCGGCGGTACGGTGGGTGATATTGAATCGCTGCCGTTCCTGGAAGCCGCGCGTCAGATGAGCCTGCGCCTGGGCCGCAACCAGGCGGCGTTCATTCACCTGACGCTGGTGCCATTCATTGCCAGCGCTGGCGAACTCAAGACCAAGCCGACCCAGCACTCGGTGCAGAAGCTGCGTGAAATCGGTGTGCAGCCGACCGCGCTGCTGTGCCGCGCGGACCGCCCGATTCCTGACGACGAGCGCGCGAAGATTTCGCTCTTCGCCAACATGCCGCAGGACGCGGTCATCTCGGTGTGGGATGTCGACACCATCTACAAGATCCCGCAGATGCTCAACGAGCAGGGGCTGGATCGCATCATCTGCGAAGAGCTGCGTATCGACGCGCCGCCGGCGGATCTGTCGGTGTGGGCACACATGGTGCACACGCTGGAGAACCCGCAGCACGAAATCACCATCGGCATGGTCGGCAAGTATGTCGACCTGACCGAGTCGTACAAGTCGCTCATTGAAGCGCTGCGCCACGCTGGCCTGCACACCTCGACGCGCGTCAACATCGAGTACATCGATTCCGAAGAGCTGGAGTCGGGCCACATGCAGGTGCTGGATTCGCTGGACGCGATCCTGGTGCCGGGCGGCTTCGGCAAGCGCGGTACGGAAGGCAAGATCCGCGCGATCCAGTACGCCCGTGAAAAGGGCGTGCCGTACCTAGGCATCTGCCTGGGGATGCAGCTGGCTGTGATCGAATTTGCCCGCCACCTGGCCGGCATGACGGACGCCAACAGCACGGAATTCAACGACGAGACCCAACACCCGGTGGTGGCCCTCATCACCGAGTGGCTGGATCGTGACGGCGCGGTGGAAAAGCGCTCGGCCGATTCGGACATGGGCGGCACCATGCGCCTGGGTTCGCAGCGCGTGCCGGTGCAATCGGGCACCAAGGCGGCGACGATCTACGGCGCGGAAGTCAACGAGCGCCATCGTCACCGCTACGAGGTGAACAACCACTACGTGCCGCAGCTGGAAAAGGCCGGGATGATCATTTCGGCGCGCACGCCGTCGGAAAACCTGCCGGAAATGATGGAACTGCCGAGCTCGATGCACCCGTGGTTCGTCGGCGTGCAGTTCCACCCGGAATTCACCTCGACGCCGCGCGACGGTCACCCGCTGTTCAAGGCCTACGTGGAAGCCGCATTGGCGCATCACCAGCAGAACACGCAACGCGCTGTCGCTTAAAGCGCCTGGCGCACGGGAACATCATGAAACTCTGCGATTTCGAAGTCGGCCTCGACAAACCGTTCTTCCTGATTGCCGGCACCTGCGTGATCGAGTCCGAGCAGATGGCGATCGACACCGCCGGTACGCTCAAGGAGATCACGGGTGCCCTGGGCATTCCGTTCATCTACAAGTCGTCGTTCGACAAGGCGAACCGCTCGTCGGACGCCTCGTTCCGCGGTCTGGGCATGGAAGAGGGGCTGCGTATCCTGGCAGAAGTCCGCCGCCAGGTGGGCGTGCCGGTGCTGACCGACATCCATGAGATCGATGAGATCAAACCGGTGGCCAGCGTTGTGGACGTGCTCCAGACGCCGGCATTCCTGTGCCGCCAGACCGATTTCATCCGCGCCTGTGCGCAGAGCGGCAAGCCCGTCAATATCAAGAAGGGCCAGTTCCTCGCGCCGCACGACATGAAGAACGTCATCGACAAGGCGCGTCACGCGGCCCGTGATGCCGGCCTACCGGAAGACAACTTCATGGCCTGTGAGCGCGGCGCCTCGTTCGGCTACAACAACCTCGTGTCGGACATGCGCTCCCTGGCGATCATGCGCGAGACGGGCGCGCCGGTGGTGTTTGACGCTACGCACTCGGTGCAACTGCCGGGCGGCCAAGGCACCAGCTCCGGCGGTCAGCGTGAATTTGTGCCGGTGCTGGCGCGTGCTGCCATCGCCACGGGTGTGGCGGGCGTGTTCATGGAAACGCACCCGGACCCCGCATGCGCAAAATCAGACGGCCCGAATGCTGTGCCGCTGCGCCGCATGAAAGACTTGCTGTCAGTACTGAAAGAACTGGATGCGCTCACCAAGCGCAGCGGTTTCCTGGAAAATCAGTTCGACTGATTTTTCCGATGACCGGCGGCTCCACCAGCCGCCGCTGTCGTTTCCAATTCAGTTTTCGATTCAGCTTCCGGAGAGAGACACATGGCCGCTGGCTACATCCTCGCGTACGTGGACGTGACGGACCCCGTGCAATACGAGCAATACAAGGTGCTGTCGACCAAGGCCATGCAGGTTCATGGCGCCGAGCCGCTGGTGCGTGGCGGCAAGACCGAATCACTGGAAGGCGAGTGGAGCCCCACCCGCATCGTCGTGCTCAAGTTCCCGAGCTACGACGCGGCCAAGGCCTTCCATGACAGCGAGGAGTATCGCGCTGCCCGCGAAGCGCGCTCCAAGGCTGCCAAGATGAACATGATCGTGGTCGAAGGCGTCTAAGCCGCCTGCCGACTTCGTAGCGTTACCTGCTTTAAGACACCAAGAGGGATTTTCATGAGTGCCATCGTAGATATCATCGGTCGCGAAGTGCTGGACTCGCGCGGCAACCCCACCGTCGAATGCGACGTGCTGCTGGAATCGGGCGTGATGGGTCGCGCCGCGGTGCCCTCGGGCGCCTCCACCGGCTCGCGCGAAGCCATCGAACTGCGTGACGGCGACAAGTCGCGCTACCTGGGCAAGGGCGTGCTCAAGGCGGTCGAGCATATCAACACCGAAATCTCCGAGGCCATCATGGGCCTGGACGCGTCGGAACAGGCGTTCCTGGACCGCACCCTGATCGACCTGGACGGCACCGAGAACAAGAGCCGCCTGGGCGCCAACGCCATGCTGGCCGTGTCGATGGCCGTGGCCAAGGCCGCAGCCGAAGAAGCGGGCCTGCCGCTGTACCGCTACTTCGGTGGTTCGGGCGCGATGCAGATGCCGGTGCCGATGATGAATATCGTCAACGGTGGCGCGCACGCCAACAACAGCCTGGACATCCAGGAATTCATGGTGATGCCGGTTGGCCAGTCGAGCTTCCGCGAAGCCCTGCGCTGCGGCGCTGAGATCTTCCACGCGCTGAAGAAGATCCTGGCAGACAAGGGCATGAGCACGGCCGTGGGCGACGAAGGTGGCTTCGCACCGAACTTCGCCAGCAACGAAGAGTGCCTGAACACCATCCTGTCGGCCATCGAGCAGGCTGGCTACAAGGCCGGAGAAGACGTGCTGCTGGCGCTGGATTGCGCTGCTTCCGAGTTCTACAAAGACGGCAAGTACCACCTGGAAGGCGAAGGCCTGCAACTCTCGTCGGAAGACTTCGCCAACTACCTGGCGAACCTGGCTGACAAGTTCCCGATCGTGTCGATCGAAGACGGCATGCACGAGAGCGACTGGGCCGGCTGGAAGGCCCTGACCGACAAGCTCGGCAAGAAGGTGCAACTGGTGGGCGACGATCTGTTCGTCACCAACACCAAGATCCTGAAGGAAGGCATCGAGAAGGGCATCGCCAATTCGATCCTCATCAAGATCAACCAGATCGGTACGCTGACCGAGACGTTCGCTGCCATCGAGATGGCCAAGCGCGCCGGCTACACCGCCGTGATCTCGCACCGCTCGGGCGAAACGGAGGACAGCACCATCGCTGACATCGCCGTTGGCACGAACGCCGGTCAAATCAAGACTGGCTCGCTGTCGCGCTCGGACCGTATGGCCAAGTACAACCAATTGCTGCGCATCGAAGAAGACCTCGGTGATATCGCCAGCTACCCGGGCAAGTCGGCGTTCTATAACCTGCGATAATCCTTCGCAGTTTCGCCTCGGATGACCGTGCGACCGCCGCTGTGGCGGTCGCGTGGTATTTGGGGCTGCGAGTTGTACCGCCGCCAACGCCTGACTGTATGCGCCTGATCACGCTGTTCCTGCTGCTGTTGTTGCTTGCCATCCAATACCCGCTCTGGTTGGGTAAGGGCGGTTGGCTACGTGTCTGGGACATGCAGAAGCAGGTGACCGCGCAGAATCAGCACAACGTTGATCTCAAGCAGCGCAATACCAAGCTGGAAGGCGAAGTGAAGGACCTGAGGGAGGGCACGGGCGCTATCGAAGAGCGCGCGCGCTATGAACTGGGGATGGTCAAGGACGACGAAGGTTTTGTGCAGTTCGTGGCACCGGCCCCCAAGACCAGCGAAACCCCACCGCCTCCGCCGCCTCCGGCCGGGCAGCAGAAACGGCATTGAACGTGCAGAGCGAACGCGCCGTTCGTGCCGCGTTTGCTTTCCAACCGATTTCCGGAATTACCAGTAGTACGGATAGCCCCAGACGGGCGCGCCGTAGCTGACTCCCCAGCCACCACGGTGGCGCCATCCACTGCCGTAGTAGACCGAATAGCCACCGTAGTATGGGTACGGATAAGGGGCGTAGTAGGGTGTGGCCGCGTAGGCGCGCGCCTCGGCATCGCGCTTGACTGCCTGGTCGGATTCGCGCAGCGCCTTGGCGTTCAAATCATCCAGTTTCTTGCGATCTTCCGCCGACAGTACCGCGGGCGCAGGCGTTTGTGCGTCTGCCGGCAGTCGCGCGGTGTAGGGCGTACCACCCGGGCCGCGCGGAACCGCAACGCATGCCGATGCCAGCAAAGCTGCCAACACGGGCAGCACGAGCGCGCCAGCGCTAGGCAGGTTCAATGACTGGGTGATGGGCTTGGACATGATGCGCTCCGCAGCAGGCGGCAGATGAGGGAACTGGCGACTTAGAGCGTGGGCGGCACCCATAAGTGCCGCGCGCCACGCTTCTTCATACTATGTCGCTGTGCTCAATGGCGTTGGCCGGATGCACCTTGAACGGCTTGTGCGACGGTCTCCTGCGCGAAGAGCTGCGCACAATCGACCGCATCGAAGCTGTAGTGCTGACCGCAGAACTCGCAGTCGATCTCCACCTTGCCGCGCTCTTCCAGGATGCTCTCGATCTCGGGCTGGCCGAGCGTGCGCAACATGGCGCCCACGCGCAGGCGCGAGCACGAGCAGCGGAAGTGCGGCGCCAATGGCTCGAACATACGGATGCCGGCAGCTTCCATCTCTTCCCAGTACAGCCGCTTGATGAGCGTGTCGATCGACGCTTCGAGCAATTCTTCGCGGCGCAGCGTGTTGCCGAGCTGGCAGACGCGTTCCCACGTGTCGAGATCCTGCTTCTGCACGTCCTTGTGCAGCGGCTGGCCCGTCTCTCCGACCCGTGCTGGCTCGCGGTCGGGGCGGCCTTCCATGGTGCCGCCGTACGAGGGCAGGCGCTGCAGCAGCATGCCCGAAGCGACTTTATTGTCGGCAGCCAGCCAGAGGCGCGTGTCGAGCTGCTCAGATGCCTGCATATACTGCTCAAGCACCTCGGTCATGTTGGAAAGCGGTCCGGTTTCGTCTGACAGCGGCACGATGCCTTGGTATGGCTGCTGGCCCGGCAGCTTGTCGTGCGGATCGAGCGTGATGGCAAAGCGGCCGCGGCCGTGCACGTTGACCATCGAGGCCAGCGTGGCATCGTCGGCAATCTCGGCGTCTTCGGCAATCTTGGCGGTCGCGCGCATCGACATGTCAGAGTTGCACTCCACCACCAGCATGCGCACTGGGCCATCACCGTGCAGTTGCATGACCAGCGCGCCGTTGAACTTGAGGTTGGCCGACAGCAGCGCGGCTGCTGCCATCATCTCGCCCAGCAGCGTGCTGACCGGGGCGGGGTAGCGACGGCGGCGCAGGATTTCTTGCCAGGTTGCTTCCAGGCGCACCAGTTCACCGCGCACCGGCGCGGCGTCAAATACGAATTTCTTCAGCTCGTCAGTCATCCATCGATCCGTTTCAGTTGCTGCTTGTACATCGCCTGCCGCACCGCATACGTTTCGGTGTTCAGGTGCATCTTGGCGATGTCGTCTTCCGTCAGTTTGCGCACGGCCTTGGCGGGCGCGCCCAGGATCAGCGTGCCGTCTTCGAAGACCTTGCCTTCGGTGACGATCGCACCCGCACCCACCAGGCAGTTCTTGCCGATCACCGCGCGATTAAGCACCACCGCCTGGATGCCGATCAGCGAGCCTTCGCCGATGGTGCAGCCATGCAGCATGGCTTGGTGGCCAATCGTTACGCGGTCGCCGATGTTCAGCGGGCAGCCCGGGTCGGTATGCAGCACCGAGCCCTCCTGCACGTTGCTGGCCTCACCCACGGTAATCGGCTCGTTATCGCCGCGGATGACGGCGCCGGGCCAGACGCTTGCGCGTGCCTTGAGCTCCACGCGGCCGATGACGGTCGCTTCGGGGGCCACGTAGGCGTTTTCGTCAATGGTCGGGGCAACGTCGCCGAGTTGGTAGAGGGCCATGCGATCGGTCTCCAGAATCTGCCTCAGTGGGCCAATAAGTGGGGAAAAAGCGCGCGTCTTCAAGCCTGCCAGAGGGGCAGGCCCGACACGTCGAATTAAAATGGCGGAAAGCCCGAATTGTACGCTGATGAACGTTTTTCAGTCCCCCGCCCAATCGCCCACGGATAGCCTGCGCCACGCCGCTCTGGCCGCGTTGTGTCTCACCGATCCTGCAAGCAAAGTTGACGCCACCTTGCGCCTGGGCGAACGCGCGCAACGTGCCGAAGCCGCCGCCTGGGGCGCCGACGAGGTGATTGCCGCGCCGGCCACGGGTATCCCTGGTCGCCCCGACGCACCGGTTCTTGTGCCGCCCTCCGAGGTGCCGCGCCGCCGCGCGATCGATACGCCGCGTGGACGTGCCGCGCTGCTGCATGCGTTGGCGCACATCGAGTTCAACGCCATCAACCTCGCGCTTGATGCCGTCTGGCGCTTCGCAGGTTTGCCCATTGCGTTCTATCAGGACTGGATGCGCGTTGCGGCGGAGGAGGCGACACATTTCTCGCTGCTGTCGGCGCATCTGGCCACACTCGATTGCCGGTATGGCGATCACCCTGCCCACGACGGCTTGTGGCAGATGACCGAAAAGACCGCCGCCGACCCGCTCGCGCGCATGGCGCTGGTGCCACGCACGCTGGAGGCGCGCGGGCTTGATGCCTCGCCGCCCATACGCGCCAAACTGGCGCAGGCGGGTGATCTGGAGGCCGCCGGCATCCTCGACATCATCCTGCGCGACGAGATCGGCCACGTGGCCGTGGGTAACCGCTGGTATCGTCATCTGTGCGAGCGAGCGGGGCTTGATCCGCTGCCGACGTATCGCAAGCTGGCCGAACAGTACGGCGCACCGCGCCTGCGCGGACCATTCAACCTCGATGCGCGTCGCCAGGCTGGTTTTGACGACGACGAGATCGCTGCGCTGGAAGCCTCGTTCTAAGCGGCACCTGGTCGGGCAGTCATCGCTATAATCATCGGAAAAAGAACGATCGTTCGATTATTTGCTGATTCGATGACGGAAACCATGACCTCGACCACGCCGCCGGCTACGCGCCAAGCTTCCCGTTCGACCTACCTGGATGTACGCGGCCTGCGCTATCACGTGCGCGAATGGGGCGAGCCGGGCGCGCCCATCCTGTTCCTGTTCCACGGCTGGATGGATGTGTCGGCGTCGTTCCAGTTTCTGGTGGATGCGCTGCGCGAGCGCTGGCACATCGTGGCGCCGGATTGGCGCGGCTATGGCGAGACAGCCCGGCCCACGGATGCTCCCGGCGTCGAGTGCTACTGGTTTGCCGACTACCTGGCGGATCTGGAGGTCATCGTCGATCACTACCAGCCGGAGGGGCAGGTGACGCTGGTCGGCCACAGCCTGGGCGCCAACGTGGTGTGCCTGTACGCCGGCATTCGGCCCGAGCGTGTGCGCCGCGTGGTCGATCTGGAGGGCTTCGGCATGACGGCTTCCAAGGCTTCGCAGGCGCCGCGCCGGTATGCGCGCTGGCTGGATGAACTGAAGGACAAGCCGCGCCTGAACACATACGCCACCGTCGAAGACGTTGCCGCGCGCCTGCAGAAGACCAACCCGCGCCTGCCGGCGGACAAGGCCGCATTTCTCGCGCAGCACTGGTCGCATCAGGGCGCCGACGGCCGCTGGGAAATCCTTGGTGATCCTGCGCACAAGATCATCAACCCGCAGCTCTATCGCTTGGATGAGGTGATGGAAATCTGGCGCCGCGTGACCGCGCCTGTGCTGCACGTCGAGGCCGTCGACTCACCCACGCTCAAGGCGATTGCGGGCGAGACACCGCTGCCGGAATTCAAGACGCGCTTTGCGGCGTTTCCGGATTTCCGCGAAGTGTTGATCGCCGAGGCGGGCCATATGCTGCACCACGATCAGCCGGAACAGGTGGCCATGTTGATCGAGGAGTTCTGTCAGCATGGCTGAACCGCGCCGGCCTCAGTCGAGAAAACGCTGTACTGCGCCGGGTGGCGGCAGGATGCAGGTATCTGAACGTCCAAACCACCGGTAACGGTTGCGCGCGACGCAGCGATAGAGCGCGTCACGCAGCGGCACCGGGATCAGCCAACCCGCCCACGCCAGCCGCCACGGCCAGCCAAGCTCATGCAGGATGCGCAGTACGGCGGCACTTTCGCGCCATGCATGGCCATCGCGCACGAAGAGCACCGTATCAACATCGTCCGGATCGACGCCTGCCTGCGCGAGCAGTTGTCGCCCGGTCGCTCCCTGCATCGATGCAAAGCGCAGCACACCTTGTCGATCGTGTCGAAGCAGGAATTGTGTGAAGCCGCTGCACAGCAGGCAGTGCGCGTCATAGACAACGATCATGCGGGCTCCCTCGTTGTCAGATCCAGGTAGCCGCGGTACGCAGCAACCACACCGAGCAATGGCACGCTGGCGCGCACGTTGAAGTGGAGGCGGTCACCGTTGCCGGTTTCTTCGGCCACGACGGCCGGCCGCAGCCACGCAGGGCAGGGGATGCCGAGGAAGCGCAAGCCCTCCAGGCGCATCCGCAGCATGCCGTGCCCCGCTTCCAGCGCAAAGAAGAGGCGTACTGCGCCGAGCCGCTCCATGATGCGCCCCTGATGCAGCGACAGCGTGGAGCGCATCGTCTGGCGCGGGAAATGGCGTGTCCAGGTCTCTTGGGTGGCGGTGGCGTCGAGTGTGAAACGGATTGGGCC
>NZ_JAELUI010000682.1 GCF_016429285.1 Ralstonia sp. ASV6 | reverse complement strand
GGCATCGGCCTGTTGCTGCTCATGCCGATGACCGATCTGCTGGACAACCGCAAGCTCGCCTCGCGCACGCTGTGGGGCGCGGTCGCGTCGCTCGCGCTGACCGCCGTGGCGCATAGCGGGCAGGTGCCTGTCTCTTATACACATCTCCGAGCCCACGAGACCTGGCGCCTGATCGCGTATGCCGTCTTCTGCTTGAAAAGGGGGGGGGGGGGGGGGGGGGGGGGGGGGGGGGGGGGGGGGGGGGGGGGGGGGGGGGGGGGGGGGGGGGGGGGGGGGGGGGGGGGGGGGG
>NZ_JAELUI010000681.1 GCF_016429285.1 Ralstonia sp. ASV6 | reverse complement strand
CCCCCCCCCCCCCCCCCCCCCCCCCCCCCCCCCCCCCCCCCCCCCCCCCCCCCCCCCCCCCCCCCCCCCCCCCCCCCCCCCCCCCCCCCCCCCCCCCCCTTTTCAAGCAGAAGACGGCATACGCGATAGGCGCCATGTCTCGTGGGCTCGGAGATGTGTATAAGAGACAGCACTGGTTGCTCGCCTACATGCGACGATGGATCTGGTGCGGGCTGCTCTGCTATGCCATGGGCGGGCTGATTGAACTGGGGCTCAAGACGCCCGGCTTGTCTGCGCTGTTCTATGTGCCAAGCGTG